>CAVGEY010000012.1:0-64968 GCA_963628435.1 bacterium | reverse complement strand
GGGAATGGTGATGCTCTCAAGGCTCGTGCAATCGTAGAACGCACTATCACCTATCGTTGTTACCCCGTCCGGAATGGTGATGCTCGCAAGGCTTGTGCAATCGCCGAACGCACCATAGCCTATCCACGTCACGCCGTTGGGAATGGTAATACTTTCAAGGCTTTTGCACCAGCTGAATGCCCTGTCGCCTATCTCCGTCACTCCGTCGGGGATAGTAACATCGCCGCCTTGACCTTTATATTTTACCAAAACACCGTTTTCAATTATGAAATCATCATTATTCATAAAATTATCTCCTTGCAGCAAATATTTTTGTATATTTCCCTATAATATGATTATACCTCCCCTTGCGAAAATAACAAGTTGTTTTTATCTTATTTACAATTTGTTTACGATTGAAAATCAAAAAAAGAAAGTCGATACAGACTGTATCGACTTCTTCTTATGATTATGGAGCAGGCGACGGGAATCGAACCCGCGTATCCGGCTTGGGAAGCGGGCACTCTGCCATTGAGTTACGCCTGCACTCCGCAGGTGTTATTATAACAGCATTTTCGCAAAATGTCAATAGCAATTTTATGCCGTCCGATACCGCGGATTCTGATTCAAGTGAAAACCGTGAGATTTGTCTGCCGCCCGTAAGAGCAGATGCCGAACAGCCCTAAATATTCAGAAAAACAATCGAGGCTATTCCGACGGCGATGGCGCAGGCTTTGGAAAAGGTGAGTTTTTCGCGGAAAATCGCGAGTGAAAAGATTGAAACCGCGACACAGAGTCCGCCGTTCACGAACGGATAGAGCAATGCCGCCGGCAGCTGTGTGCTGAGCCGCATCAGAACGGCGTTTCCGACGAAACTGCCGAGTCCGGCGCAGACGATGAACAGGGTGCAGAGCGGCGAAAGACGAAATGCGGACCCGGCATTTTCGTCGGAGCTGTCTTTTCGTTTCAAAACAAACGCCAGCGCAAGCACGACAGCGGCGGTGAGATATGCGATTCCCATAAATCCGCTGCCATCGGCGGCAGGCTCCGAAAGTTTATACTGCTTTTGCAGTACCGCCGTGATTCCGTTAGAAAAGAAACCGACAAGGACAAAAACAAGCCACAGAAAACCCGCTTTTTTTCCGTTATCGTCCGATTTACCCTGAAATGCGCTCAAAACAAAGGTAACGATAAGCAGTGCAAATCCGATTGACTGAAAAACGGTTACGTTTTCGTGCAGCAGCAGACAGCTGTATGCGACGGGAATGATTACGCTGCTGTTTTGTATGACGCTTGTCAGCGACATCGGGCCGATTTCATAGCAAAATGCCGCGAAAAGAGACGCCGATGCGAAAAAGACGCCGAAAAGCATTGCCATGATAAAATGCGCGGCGGCAAGCTGCAGCCGCATACCCGATTTTATGAAATAGGCGGCGGCGCCGATAAGGCAGAAGAGCGACTGAAAAAGGCAGATGTCCCTTTTGCTTTTCGAGCATTTAAGCTGAAAGGCGCGTGTGGATATGCTTGTTGCCGAAAAGGCGGCTATCGACAGAATTATAAGAACAATATTCATTGACCGTGTTTCTCCAGCCATTTATTTCTGAGTGCGGTCGATTCCTCATCCGAAATTATCCGCTCGGGATATGACGAACAGGGCAGCAGCTGATCGCCCGCGACTTTCGGATCGGTGCAGGCGCGGTCGTTCCTGTATGCATCTCTTTCTTCGGGATTGCGCAGATCCGGAACTTTAACCGGCTGATTTCCGTTCAGAATCGATCTGAACGCCAAAATTCCGCAGATGCCCATATCAACCGCCTGATAGACATCAATCGCCCATTTGCCGTCCGGTCTGCCCAAAATTTTCTCGATAAAGAAATGCGTGGGATAAAAATCGCTTCCCGCGTGGCTGTTCAGGTGGCTGTTCTCTTTCTGGTTTACCGCCACGAACGATTTGGGCTCGTATGTTTCGGAATTTCCGTGACAGGCGCTGTCGCCCTCGATATAGCAGGTCACATGACCGTCATCGGCAACCGTGCCGAGATAGCCTTTTTTGCCGTAGAGCTCGTAGGTGGTATGCGCGGGTTCGCGTTTGAGCGGCCCGTGAATACTCTGCACGATTGCCCCGTTATCGAGAGTAACCGTTTCGATTCCGCTTGCGTGTCCGCCCGCGTGTCCGAGCTTATAGAATCCGTCTATCGGCGGATTTTCGAATCCGACGACCTGCACGGGTCTGCGGCCGGTCATCATGATTATCGGGCCGAGCGAATGAGTGCAGTAGAATGTCGGCATAAGGTGATTTCTCCAGTGATCTTTGTCACCGTAGGTTATATCAAGCCATATTTCCGAGCAGTCGTGTATATATTCGCATTTGGCGTAGTCGACCTCGCCTATATCGCCGTTTTGACAGCGCCGCCACATTTCGAATGTTTTATCCATATAGCAGTAGTTTTCGGCATAGGTATAGACAAGTCCCGTGCGCTCGACCGCCTCGATAAGCTCAACCGCCTCCGCCATTGTCTGGCTCGGCAGCACCTCGCTCATAACATGTTTGCCCGCATTCAGCGCACGCACCGCAAATGTCGCGTGCTCGGTCGCGTAGTTCGCAAGCACAACCGCATCCATGTCGTAGGCGATAAAATCATCGAAGTTATTGAAGCATTTGATGTTCTGCCCCAGCTTTTCGGCTTTTTCTTTTGCCTGAACGAGCAGCGGCTCATAGCGGTCGCAGACCGCCACGAGTTCGGCATCGGGATGATGAAGCAGTACCTCAATCATCGTGTTTCCGCGAAATCCTCCGAAAACTCCGATTCTTAATTTTTTTTGCATATCCGATTCTCCTCTGTTGACACAGCATGATAAATGTTGTAAAATAGTTGTGAAATAACAGATGTAATAAATTCACCGATGATTAAGTATAGCACAATCCGTATCTTTTTGTTCATGTACAAACATACCAATTATTCGGAGGGATTTTTGTGAAAAATTTCAATTTGGCAGAAATCGCGCGTCTTTCCGGCACAACCCCGTCCACCGTCAGCCGTGTACTCAATCACTGCGGCGGAATCGACGATGCTACCCGTGAGCGTGTTTTCAATGCCGCCGACTCGGTTTCGACGGCAAAAGACGGCGGCGATCGCTGCGATTTGTATTTTATTGTTCCCGAAGTCCCGAACTTTTTCTGGAAAGAAAAACTTTATTCGGGACTTTTGAATGTAGACAGAACGCTGAGCTGCAAATACAACATTTATTCGGGACTCGGCGGCAAAACCGTTCTGCGCTATCTCAAAGAGGCCGAAGAAATGCGGGCAAAAGCGGTTATAGCGGTCTGCGGTCAGTCATCCGACAGCCGCGCAATGCTCGAAAAACTGTCCGAACATTCCCTCGTCATTCTCCTCTCCGAATATTCGGACATTACAAACACATTCTATATCGGAAGCGACGCGGCCCGCGACGGCTTTCTCATGGGCAAATATTTTGCCGCCCATTCGAGCGGCAGGCCGATAATTCTCACAAGTTCGGGAAACAGCAACTGCAATGCGCGTGTCCGCGGATTTTCGGAAGCCGCCGAGTTGAAAGATGCGGTCAAAATCGAGCTGCCCGCTTACGGCAAGACCTTCCCGTCCAAAACGGCGGCGCTTTTAAGCTCGCTTCCCGCATCCGACCGTTATTCGGTCTACTCGTCCGACGGAGTTCTGGATGAAATCAAGCTCGCGGCAAAAAAGGCGGGAATTTACGAAAGATGCGAATTTTTCGGACACGACTTGCGCTGTCCTCCCGAAAAAAATCAGACCGCCGTTCGCGCGGCAGTCAATCAGAAAGCGGAGACACAGGCAAAGGCGGCAGTTGCCGCCGCGGAGGAATATCTGAAATACGGGCTGTTCCCCGAATCGAAAAACACATACGTTCCGTCGGAACTTGCCGTATACAATGAATGAATTGACGCAGCTTTCACATAACGAAAAAGCCGGAAAGAGCGAATCCGCTCTTTCCGGCATTTTTTAATCTTTCTTTTTTTCCGAACGCATCGAAAGCCCGATTCTGCCCTTTGCGACATCCACCGAAATCACGCGGACATTCACAATATCTCCGACTTTAACGACCTCCGACGGATGATTTACTCTTCTGTCGGCAAGCTGCGAAATATGAACGAGTCCGTCCTGATGTATTCCTATATCGACGAACGCGCCGAAATCGGTGACATTTCTGACCGTGCCTTTAAGCTCCATACCGACGGTAAGGCTCTCTATTCCGAGTACATCGGTGCGAAGCAGAGGTGCGGGCAGTTCGTCTCTGGGGTCTCTGCCCGGCTTTTTCAGTTCCTTAACGATATCGGCAAGTGTCGGCTCGCCGACGCCGAGTCTTTCGGCAAGTACAGACAGACCGATTTCATCGATTTTCGTATCAAGCGCCTCGAATTTGTCGGCCGAATAAGATTTTCCGAGCACCGCGGTATCAATGCCGCATTCGGCAAGCAGACCTTTGGCCGCCTCATAGCTTTCGGGGTGAACGCCCGTGCGGTCGAGATAGTTTTTGCTCTCGGCGACACGCAGAAATCCCGCGCACTGCTCGTAAGCCTTCGGCCCGAGTTTCGGAACTTTTTTGAGTTCGGCGCGCGATGTGAATGCGCCGTTTTCATCGCGATAGGCGACGATATTTGCGGCAACCGTCTGGCTGATTCCCGAAATTCTGCGCAGCAGAGAGGGCGATGCGGTGTTCAGATCGACACCGACCGCGTTCACGCAGTCCTCGACCACGCCGTCAAGCGCGTCCGAGAGTTTGTTCTGCGGCAGATCATGCTGATACTGTCCGACGCCGATTGCTTTCGGATCGATTTTTACAAGCTCGGCAAGCGGATCCTGAAGTCTTCTCGCAATCGAGATTGCCGATCTTAAGTTGACGTCATATTCGGGAAATTCTTTTGCCGCGAGAGCGGATGCCGAATAAACCGACGCGCCCGCCTCGCTGACCACCATATAGGCGGTTCCGGGAAATTCCCTGACCATTTCGGCGGCGAAAATTTCGGTTTCGTGAGATGCGGTACCGTTTCCGACCGCGATTATCTGAACGCCGTATTTCTTTATCCACGCGCGTATGAATGATTTTGCCTGTTCGACACGCTTGAATTCGGGAACGGGATTTATGACGCCGGTATCGAGTACCTTGCCCGTACGGTCAACGACCGCGCATTTACAGCCCATGCGGTATCCGGGATCGAGTCCGAGCGCGATTTTGTTTTTAACCGGCGGCTGCATAAGCAGCTGACGGAGATTGAGCGAGAACACTTTTATAGCCGAGTCGGACGCGTTATCGGTCAGCTCGTTTCTGATGTCGCGTTCGATTGACGGGAATATCAGACGGTCATAGGCATCCTCCGCCGCCGCCTTAACTGTTTCGGTGCAGGGCGAGCCTTCCTTTACGTGGATTGACGAGATTATATTCATCGCCTTCGCGCGGTCAAAATCAATGCCGACTTTCAGCATATCTTCTCTTTCTCCGCGGTTGACGGCAAGAATCTGGTAGCCCTTTATGCCGTTTATCGGCGCCGTGAACGCGCGGTAGGTCTCATAAACTCCGAGATCCTCGGCATCCCCGGATGCGGTGATTTTACCGTTCATAAAGCAGACATAGCGAATTCTTCCGCGTACATTCGCGTCATCCGAAATCATCTCGGCGATTATATCGGATGCTCCGGCAAGAGCCTCCTCGACGCTTTCCACTCCGAGTTCGGAATTTATATAATCTTTTGCCAGCTCCCCGGGTGTCTGCGAGTTCTTTTCCTGAGCATATATCGCATCGGCAAGCGGAGAAAGTCCTTTTGCTTTTGCGACAGAGGCGCGCGTTTTGCGCTTCGGTCTGTACGGACGGTAGATGTCTTCAAGTTCGGTGAGCGTGCGCGCTCCGTCAAGTGCCGCCGCGATTTCGTCGGTCATCACTCCCTGCTCGGTAATGGCATTCGTGATCTTCTCGCGCTGTTCCTCGAAACTGCGGAGATATTTGAGCCTTTCATCGAAATCACGCAGTACCTGATCGTCAAGCGATCCCGTTTTTTCCTTGCGGTATCTCGCGATAAACGGTATGGTGTTTCCCTCATCAATAAGGGTGATGATGTTGTCGACTACGGTGTCCGAGAGCTTCAGCTCTTCGGCAAGTGTTTTTCTTATATCCATGCTGATTTCCTTTTATTTTGTCCTTTTCAATATATTATCTCTATATTATCTTTGATATTTTCAGTCTGACGTTTTCGCATTCATACGCTTGTAAAGATTTTTTCTGACAATCTCGAAGCAGACAATAAGAGCGAGAACGGTGAGAAGCCATGACACGGGGTAACAGATAAAGAGCATAAAGAGTTTCGCGTACTCATTTGTTGTCACATACCATGCGTAGACCGTATTTATCCAGAGGATACGCGAGCCGCAGGCACCGACCATCGCGATAATCATCGGAGCAAGCGAGTTGCCCATACCGCGTATGCATCCGGTAAACGAATCCATGATTCCGCACAGAACATAGGTCGTGCTGATAATCGTCATTCTGACGATTCCGTACTCGATCGCAAGCGGATTTTCGGTACAGTAGATTCCGAGCAGTTCGCGTCTGAAAATCATCGCAATCGCTCCGAGCAGACCGCCGGTAATCGTAACGAGCAGCATGCAGGACAGCATAACCTTGCGGATACGTTCGGGATGTCCCGCGCCGACATTCTGTCCGACAAATGTAACCGCGGCATGATAGTAGGAGTTCATGCTGATATAGATAAATCCCTCGATGTTCGACGCGGCGGTGCATCCCGCCATCGCGATTTTGCCGAAAGCGTTTACCGATGACTGTATAACGACATTCGAAAGCGAAAAGACGGTTCCCTGAAGCCCTGCGGGTATGCCGACCCGCAGAATTTTTATGAATTCGTGTTTATGTATGCGGAGTTTTGACGGCACAAGTCTGTACGCGCCTTTCGCTCTCATAAGGAAAACAACGACAAGGGTTGCCGACAGTGCCTGTGAAATCACGGTCGCGTATGCGACACCGTCAACGCTCATTTTGAGAACGATGACGAAAAAGAGGTTCAGAAAGACATTCAGCACGCCCGAAATCGCGAGAAAGATAAGCGGATGTTTGGTGTCTCCGATTGAACGGAGTATGGATGCGCCGAAGTTATAGATCATCATAATCGGCACGCCGACAAAATATATTCTCATATAGAGTGTCGACAGTTCAATGACATTGTCGGGAGTTGCCATCCAGCCGAGAAAGGTGCGCGCACCGACAAATCCGATGATTCCGAACAGAACTCCGCCGATTACGCTCACGAGCATGGATGTATGAACGACATCGGACAGAACCTTATCATTTTGCTCTCCGTAGGCGTGCGCGACCGAAACCGATGCGCCGACCGACAGACCGGTCATAAGATTGACGATGAGATTGATAAGCGCGCCGGTCGAACCGACCGCCGCAAGCGCAGCGTCTCCGGAAAATCGTCCGACCACAATTACATCGGCGGCGTTGAAAAGAAGCTGAAGCACGCCCGACGCTATAACGGGCAGCGTATACAGAAGTATTTTCAGCAAAAGCGGTCTTTTTCCGTCAACAAGACTGTTTTCGGCAGACGCGGTGGTTTCGTTATTTTCGGATAATGCTTCGTCCATATCTTTTTCTCTCTTTCGGTAATCGGCCGCTCGGTTTTCGATTTCGGTATCGTCACACGGACGGCAGGCATATATCATGCCTCGGTATTTTTTCCGCCGAAAAAAGCGGCAGAAGTTCTTCGAGCCTCATCGGCTCGGCATTCTCGGTAAATCCGAGCGCGGCGGCAAGGATTCCGAATATCGGCTCGGGACAGCCGTATTTTTCTCTGAGTGCGCCCATATCAAGGTCTTTGTCCCGTTTTGAAAGACGCCGTCCGCATGAGTCGGTCAGAAGCGGCACATGATAATAGTCGGCGGGCGGCTCAAGCCCCAGCATACCGAAAAGCCAGAGCTGACGCGGAGTTGACGACAAAAGGTCGCGTCCGCGGAATATTTCGGTAATTCCCGAAAGTCCGTCATCGACGGTAACCGCAAGCTGATAGGCATAGACACCGTCGGCTCTCCGCACTATGAAATCTCCGCACTCATCGGCGAGATTTTCGGAAAAAGGGCCGAATATACGGTCGGTAAATGAAACAGATTCGCTCGGCACATGCACCCTCATTGACGGATGTGCGCCGGGAGGCGGCAAAATTCCCTTTTGAAAGTTCAGATAGCACCTGCCCGAATAAATATAATTTCCGTCGCTGTCATGCGGAGCGGTCGCCGCGTGCAGTTCGGCACGCGAGCATATACAGGGATAAACGAGCTTTTTTTCTTTAAGTATTCCGAACGCCTTTTCGTAAATCGGCGTACGCGCCGACTGCCATTCGGTTCTGTCATATCCGCCGTCAAACTCAAGCCCGAGAAAATTCAGGTCGTCTATAAGTATTTCGGTGTTTTCTTCCCATCCGCAGCGGTATGTATCGAGATCCTCGATACGGAGTATGACTTTTCCGCCTTTCGATCTTGCCGACAGCCATGACAGCAGCGCACACATCACGTTTCCGAGATGCATACGTCCGCTCGGTGTCGGCGCGAAGCGGCCGACTGTTTTATTTTCGCTCAAAACAGCACCCTCTCTGAACCTTGTGTAAAAATTATCGGCGCATGCCTTGTGATTTTAACATAACAGACGCGAAATGTCAAGTAAAAAACGCCGACGATGCCGTATATCAACTGTCGAAAATCATTTTTTCAGAGCTTCGCCGCGCCAGACTCCGACCGAATAGCCGGTAACTCTCTTAAATGTGTTCATGAAATGATGCTCATCGCAGAACCCGAGCAGTTCGGCGACTTCCTTGACAGATTTTCCGCTGCTTGTCAGCATATCCTTCGCGGCTTCGATTTTTCTGCTTGTCAGATACTGTTTCGGCGTTACACCGTATTTGCCGGTAAACATTCTGTTTATATGTCTCTGCGAATAATGTTCGTATTCGGATATGTCCTCGATACGGATTTTGTAGAACGGCGTCGAATCTATCATCTTCTTTACCCGCTCGGCGAGATCGTCGTTCGACCTGTCGCTGTAACTTATCGTCTTATACATCGCCGCCATAATGTCGACTATCTGATGAATCGTCTGTCTGTTTATCTCGTACGCGTCAAGCAATTCCGCTTTTGACACGATGTTCATTATCGTGCGGAACCTGAGTTCGGTATTTATATTCGTGATTATCACGGGATTTTCGTCCCTGTCGAATCCGTTGAGCGCGGTAAGCGAGTCCATAATCTGTCCCGCACAGTTTATCCACATTTTTTTCAGCGGATCATCGGGCGATGAATAGTAAACACATTCGGTATTCTTCTTTATTAAATAGCTGTCTCCGGCTTTCAGCGTATAGTTTTTGTGTTCGGTTTCGAGAGTTCCCGTTCCCTTCTGCACATATTCGAGCACATACAGATTTTTCAGAAACAGATCCTTTTTGCTGCGCGATATGAGATAGTCGGGATTCGGATAGGTCACTCCCGCCTCGAGAATAGAAAACGGTACTCCGGCGACCTGACGGTCATAGTTTGAGAACGCAACCTCTTCGCTGCCGAAACAGCTGTGAAGTTTTTCCCGTTCATCGAATTTTCTTATCGGAGACGCTTCATAGATTTTGCTTTCACTGCCGTTGTCCATTTTTTATAACCATCCCTTCTTTTACCGCTTTCGACTTTGCCGTTCGGCGTATTTTCAATGCGAAAAATCAAGCGGATACTGTTTCGTGAGCGTTCTGAGTTCCTGAATCGTGCGCGGAGTATACCCCATATACCGCTGCATTACTCCGACATTGTATGCCTCTATATGATACCCCTTGATTTTTTCGAGTCTTGAATATGCGTCGGCGCAGATTTTCGCCTCGTAAGAGTTATGCACATGGCCGTATATATGAACCGTACCCGGTTTCTGCATATCGCGGAACGAAAGAATGGGGTAATGCGACATCACGACCTTGCCGCTTTCGGTCATGATTTCGAGATAATCGTAGACCTCCTCGAAAGCGTATTTGAGATCGGTTCCGTTGTCATGGTTCCCGCGTATGAGAATTTTGTGTCCGCGCAGGCGTTCGGCTATCGACATAAGATCTCCGCCCATTCCGAACGAGAAATCGCCGACGACATAAACCGTATCATCCGCCTTTACCGCGCTGTTCCAGTTTTTTATCATGGCATCATTCATTTTGTCGACATCGATAAACGGTCTCCCGTCATATCCGATGCATTTTTTATCGTAGAAGTGAGTATCGGCTATATAGAAATTCATTTTTTTGCTCCAACCTTGATTTTTCGTTTGTGTAAATTTCAGCTGTCATATATGTCTGTATTATACAGCAGATGTCCGAAAATTGCAAGAGTTTTTGAACTCGGCGAAATATTTTCGGACAAAATCCGGCACACTGCGGGGAATATAACAGCTTATTGCAATTATCTATTGACAATCGGTACTGTTTTGAGCTATAATATACGCATGGCAATATACAAAATCAACAAACAGTTCAAAAAACGGACGGAAAGCGAGATTCGGTCGTAATGAAACACACATTCGGCGGCGGAACACACGTAAAAGAATATAAATACACATCCAACAGGGAAATTGTCGTAATGCCCGCGCCCGACACACTGTCGGTTTTACTTTCTCAGCATATCGGTACGCCCGCGAAACCGACTGTGGCAGTCGGAGATTATGTTCGCATGGGGCAGATGATTGCCGATGTGCAATCGGGACTGGGCTGCCCCGTACACTCGCCCGTATCCGGAAAGATTGCGGCATTCGGCAGCATGGAAATTTCGCCGGGCAGGCAGGTTGAATTTATAAAGATAGAAAACGACGGAAAATACGAAAAAGATTCGTCTGTGACACCGTTCGGCAAAAATCCCGAAGAGGCGGACGCTGCCGAAATAATCGAAGTCATACGCCGCGCGGGCATTTCGGGCAACGGCGGCGCGACCTTCCCGACATACGCCAAAATTCAGTCGGCAATCGGCAAAGCCGACACCGTCATCATCAACGGCTCCGAATGCGAGCCCTTTCTGACATCAGACCATCGTCTCATGTACGAACTTCCCGAAAAGGTAATCGGCGGCGCGAAAATTCTTCTGCACGCCGTCGGCGCACCGAAAGGGGTAATCGCAATCGAGGACAACAAGCCGGACGCGATAACCTCGATGTCGATTGCGGCGGCGGGGAGCCGATTCGAGGTCGCATCGCTTGCGACGAAATATCCGCAGGGCGACGAGCGCCAGCTCGTCTACGCGATAACCGAGCGTGAAATACCGACCGGCAAACTTCCCGCCGACGCGGGGTGCGTGATTTTCAATGTCGGCACCTGCGTTGCGGTTTACGACGCTTTTTACGGCGGAATGCCGATGATATCCCGTGTCGTTACGGTCGCGGGCGACTGCGTACGTCATCCGTCAAATGTTCTGGCATACATCGGCTCGTCATACCGTGATATAATCGAATTCTGCGGAGGGCTTACCGAAATCCCGAAAAAGCTCATCTGCGGCGGCCCTATGATGGGAACAACCGTTTCGTCATTCGACAGACCGCTTACGAAAGGAAATTCGGGCATACTTCTCTTCTCAAAACGATTTGCGGGCTCACTCGGCGGCGATGAATCGCCCTGCATCAGATGCGGGCGCTGCTTGTCGGTCTGCCCGATGAGACTGATGACGGGCAGCATTGTATCAAGTGTAAAGCGCGGACTTTTCGGCGATGCCGAAAATCTCGGCATAATGAGCTGTGTCGAATGCGGCGCCTGCGCATACAACTGCCCCGCGCGCATTCCGCTTGTTCAGTATATGAGAGCGGGCAAAAGCTACATACGCTCACACAAAACCACGGGAGGATCAAACAGCACAAAATGAACGGCTTTTTAACTAACGGTAACTCGGTCGAATATCCCGAAATACTTTCGGTATCCTCCTCTCCGCATCTTCACCGCGGAGAAACGACGGCATCGATAATGTGCGACGTTCTGATCGCACTCGCCCTTCCGTCATTCTGGGGAATTTACAAATTCGGTCTGCGCGCTCTTCTCATAATGATTGTCTGTGTCGGATCGTCGGTCTTTTTTGAATGGGGATTCGAAAAGATCACGCACAGAAAAAACAGCATCTCCGATTTATCGGCGGCTGTGACCGGGCTGATGCTCGCGCTCAATCTGCCTGTAACGATACCCTATTATATGGCGGTACTCGGCAGCTTCTTCGCGATTGTCGTTGTAAAGCAGGTTTTCGGCGGAATCGGAAAGAATGTTTTCAATCCCGCGCTTGCCGCGAGAGTCTTTCTCTGCCTGTCATTCCCGACCGCGATGACAACATTTACGCGTGTCGGCAAACGGCTGCTTTTCCTTGCCTCCGAGGCCGACGTCGACGCGGTATCCTCCGCAACTCCGCTCTCCTATCTTAAACAGGGGGCTGTCTGCGAGCAGTCGGTTTTCGACCTTTTCGTCGGAAACTGCAGCGGAACAATAGGCGAGATTTCTTCTTTCCTCATTATCATAGGCGCCGCCTATCTCATGATGAGAAAAGTCATAAATTGGCGGATTCCGACAGCCTATCTCGGGACTGTCGCCCTGCTTGCGGTCATCTTCCCGCGTGTCGCGAATATCGGCGTGATTGCGAATGTCATGCTCGAACTTTGCTCGGGCGGACTTCTCTTTGCCGCATTCTTTATGGCAACCGACTATGCGACATCTCCGCTCACGAAAAACGGAAAACTGATTTTCGGTGTCGGATGCGGTCTTATCACCGTATTCATACGCCGTTTCGGCGGATATGCCGAAGGCGCGTCATTCTCGATTCTCATTATGAATTCGCTCGTTTACTTTATCGATAAATATACAATGCCGAGAAGATTCGGCGCACCGTCAAAAAAAGCGAACGCGAAAAAAGCCGAATCCCGATAAAAGACAATACAGATCAAATCGAAAGAAAGGATGTTTCCGAAACAAATTCGGAATCCGCTTAAAAATGGCAAACAGCGAAAGTAAAAATTCAAAATCGACATTTTTATATATTTTGCGCATTACCCTGCCGCTTTTTATAATATGTTCGGTAACGGCGGCAACCGTATCGCTGGTATATGCGCTGACCTATGAGCCCGCTCTGAAAAATATGCAGTCGGTCGAAGAAGATGCCATTCACGACATTTTCGGCGACGGCATCACAATCTCCGCGGCGGCGAAAATAGACGGCGGCAGCTGCGAAATCCGTGAAATCGGAAGCGGCGGCGATACCGTCGGCTATTCGGTGAAATCGACCGCATCCGGATTCGGCGGCGACATCGAGGTAATCATCGGATACAACGCGAATCTGTCGATTAAAAAAATATCGATAGTTTCACATTCCGAAACTCCCGGACTCGGCGACCGCATAAGCGGTGATTACAAAGACGCCTACATCGGAAAATACGGCAAACTTGTTCTCGGAGAAGACATTGACGCCATTGTCGGCTCAACCATCAGCTCACGCGCTCTGCTTACCGCAGTAAACAACGCGACCGACGAACTCGAAATCTATCGAAAGGAGAGTACGGCCGCCTGAACATCGGCGCCTCGGTACATTATGGAAAACGAAAATATCAACTCCGCCGCGGAAAACTCCGACGTCGGAAAATCCGAAAAAGCCGCAAATGCCGAAAAGAGCAAAAACGGATTCGCGGTCTGCAAAAAAACTTTCATCGACGGATTTCTGACAAACAACCCGACATTTGTGCAGCTTCTCGGAATGTGTCCCACCCTCGCGACAACCACATCGCTTATAAACGGTGTCGGTATGGGACTTGCGGCAACCGCCGTGCTTATATGCTCGAATCTGCTCATCTCTCTGCTTCGAAAATTCATTCCGTCGCAGGTGCGTATCGCGGCATACATCATAATAATATCGGGATTTGTAACCGCAGTCGAGCTTTTCATGAAAGCGTATGTCTTTTCGCTCTATCAGTCGCTCGGTCTGTTCATTCCGCTTATCGTTGTGAACTGCATAATATTTGCGCGTGCGGAGGCATTCGCGTCTAAAAATCCGCCTCATCTTTCGGTTATCGACGGACTCGCGACAGGGCTCGGATTCACCTGTGCGCTCGCGATTATCGGCTTTATCCGCGAATTTCTCGGAAGCGGAACGGTACTCGGATATGACATAACATTCGGAATCTATGAGCCCGCAATGTTCTTTATCCTCCCGTCGGGAGCATTCATAACGCTCGGATTCATAATCGCGGGTGTGAGAAAGCTGACCGAAACGCTCGCCGCCAAAAAGAAAATCGCCAAAGGAGGCTCGGCGAAATGACATTCACATCTGTGCTTCTGCTTATGTTCTCGGCGATTCTCGTCGACAACTTCATCTTTTCGAAATTCTACGGATGCTGTCCCTTTCTCGGAGTGTCCAAAAGCCCGTCCACAGCAATCGGCATGGGCGCGGCGGTAACCTTTGTAATGACGGTATCATCGGCGGCGACATGGCTTGTCTATGAGTTTCTGCTTGTCAGATTCGGACTCGAATATCTCAAAACGATGGCCTTCATTCTGGTGATAGCCGGTCTTGTGCAGCTAATCGAAATGTTCCTGCACAAATTCGTTCCGTCTCTTTACAAATCGCTCGGCATATATCTGCCGCTGATTACGACAAACTGCGCCGTTCTCGGAGCCGCTCTGACGAATGTTCAAAAAGGCTACAATTTCGTTGAATCGGTCTGCTACGGCTTTGCGGCAGCAGTCGGTTTCACTCTCGCGATAGTCGTCTTTTCGGGCGTACGCGCAAGGCTCGAAACGGCAGATCCTCCGAAATCGTTCGAGGGCTTCCCGATTACCCTTGTGGCGGCAGGACTGCTCGCGATGGCGTTTGCCGGATTTTCGGGCGTCAGCTTCGGATAACCTAATTCAAAAGATTATTTTCTGATTTGAGGTAACAAAATGAATGCGAATATGATACTGATTCCGGTATATATCTTTGCCGGGCTCGGTCTGTTTTTCGGAATAGTTCTCGCGGTCGCGTCTAAGCTGTTTGCGGTCAAGACCGATGAACGTATCCCGATGATTACCGATTCGCTGCCGGGCGCAAACTGCGGCGGATGCGGATTTTCGGGATGTGCGGCGCTTGCCGAAGGAATCGTGAACGGAAAAGCCGCCTGCAACGCCTGCGCGGTCGGCGGCGATGAAACGGCAAAGAAAATCGCCGAAATCATGGGCTGCGCGCCCGCAAGTTCAAAGAAAATGCGCGCATACATCGGATGTTCGGGATGCGCATCGGCAGCACATCAAAAATGCGATTACGAAGGTGCGCACGACTGTCTTGCGGCATCGATAACCGATTCGGGCAAGGCATGTTCATTCGGCTGTGTCGGATACGGAAACTGTGCCGCGGCCTGCAAATTCGGCGCGATTTCGGTTGCCGACGGAGTTGCCTCCGTCGATCCGTCAAAATGCACGGGCTGCGGAGCCTGTGTCGGCAAATGTCCGAAAAAAATTATCAGACTTATTCCCGCCGATTCGACGGTAGAGGTCGGCTGTTCATCAAAAGACAAGGGTGCGGCGGCAAAAAAAGCATGTGATGTTTCCTGTGTCGGTTGCGGAATCTGCGCAAAACTCTGTCCCAAATCGGCGATAACGGTAAAAGACAATTTCGCCGTCATCGACCACGCATTATGCGATGGCTGCAAAATCTGCGTCGAAAAGTGTCCGCGGCACGCGATTAAAGATTTCACGACCTAAATAATTTATACGGAATATAAATTTACCTGCACAACCGAAACATCCGGGCTTGCTTCAATATGCAAGCCCGGATGTTTTATTTTCGATGATATAAAAGCGTCAATATTCAAATGAATCATATTCACCGGCATTTTTGCAGCCAATCATCCTATTGACATCATTATATCCGAATTAAGATTGAATTTTCCGCACAGTAAAAAGCAAGGGCTCTCGCTGTCATCATTTGACCGCGAGAGTCCTTGCTTCAGAATTTGTATTAAATTTGCCGGGTGTTTTCGGAAAATATCATCTTCACACAAGATAGCTGACAATCAGAATTACAATGCTGATTCCGATTGACACCAGTCCGAGAACAAGAATATGAGGGAGCCAAGCACGCCCTTTTTCGTCCCTCGCGGTTTTATACTCGTAATAGCTGTTGTAATGTTTCGGCTGTCTTGTCGGCAGCAGCGAATGAAGCGAAAATGTCGAAAAGAGATAACCGAACGAATCAAATCCGCCCTGCGACGCCACAAAACTGAGTCCTCCGATTCCCGCGTAAACCACGCCGGGAACGAAAAATGAGTTGCAGAGCGCGTAGAGAAATTCACGGACGGTTTCCTTTGTGAAAACGCCTTCGACATAAGCCATGAATACTACCGCCGCCGTAAGTATGAATGCGGCCGTATACCATTTTACCGATTCGGAGCCGCTTTTTTTCTTATCGGCCATTATCTTCGGACGCAAGCTGCGCCTGATAGCGGGCAAATTCCTCATTATTGCAGTAGACGAAATGCCCTTTGCATACCTCGCGCATTACCGGTTTATCAACCGAATAATCATGCTCGGCAAGCGGATTATACTCAATTCTCTTTCTGACCTTCTCATATTCGGGGTCGGGAAGCGGAATTGCCGACAGAAGCGAACGTGTATACGGATGGAACGGATGACGGAAAAGCTCATCCGAATCGGCAAGCTCTACCATTTTTCCGTAATACATAACACCGATTCTGTCCGAGAAGTATTTGACGACCGACAAATCGTGAGCTATAAAGAGAATTGTAAGATTGAAACGATCACGAAGATCGTTGAGGAGGTTGATTACCTGTGCCTGAATCGAAACGTCAAGTGCCGACACCGGCTCATCCGCGATAATCAGTTCGGGATTCATGATAATCGAGCGCGCAACGCCGATTCTCTGTCTCTGACCGCCCGAAAATTCGTGAGGATAACGGTCGGCATGCTCGGGTGCAAGTCCGACAAGATCGAGCATTTCGAGAACTTTACGGTCGAGAACCTTTTTATCGCGTTCACCCTGAATGATGAGTCCCTCGGAAATGATTTCTCGTACGGTCATTCTGGGGTCAAGCGAAGCGATAGGATCCTGGAAAATCATCTGAATCTGGGTTACGAGCTTGGTCTTCTTCGCTTTACGGCGTTTGTCGATGTATTCGGCGTGAACCGCTTTCAGCGCGGCGACCTTTTCGGCAAGTTTCTCGCTGCTTCCCTGACCTTCGGCTTTGAGTTTGTTAATTTCCTCTTTGATATCGGCCTCTTTTTTCGAATATTCGGCCTCAACGGCGGCGGTCTGCTCATCCTGATAAACATGGTCGCAATGAGCCTGATCAAACTTTGCCTGCTTCATTTCCTTACGCAGCTCGTCGAGCTTTGCTTTAAGCTCTACGTCAAGTTTTGCCTTTTCCTCGGCAGTCGCGTTCTTTACTTTTTCCTTATATTCTTCTTTCGCTTCGGCGATTGCCTTTTTATAGCCGAGCGTTCCGGCACCGATACGGATACCCTTGAAATAGATATTACCGCCTGTTATATTGTAGAGCTTGATAATCGAGCGGCCGGTTGTGGTTTTTCCGCATCCGGACTCGCCGACGAGGCCGAATGCCTCGCCTTTTTTGATATAAAAGCTTACATCATCAACCGCTTTTGTCGGTCCGAAGTACTGACAGAGGTGGTCGACCTGCAGAAGAATTTCATTATTGTTGGTTGCCATTTCCCGTCAGCCTCCTTTGCTTCATTCTTTCGATTCTGTCGGTGATTGTCTTCGGCGGATCGATATGGGGTGCGTCCGGATGGAGCAGCCATGTTGCCGCATAATGAGTATCCGATATCTTGAACATCGGAGGCTGCATCTCGAAATCAATCTTCATTGCGTACTTGTTACGTTCGGCAAATGCGTCGCCCTTAGGAGGATAAATCATCATAGGCGGTGTGCCGGGAATCGAGTCGAGCTTTTCGTTTGTGTCAAGGTCGGGCATCGATGAGAGCAGCGCCCATGTATACGGATGTGCCGAGTGATAGAATATATCGCTCGATGTGCCGTATTCGACAATCTTTCCCGCGTACATTACCGCGATGCGGTCTGCCATGTTCGCGACAACGCCGAGGTCGTGGGTAATGAAGATAATCGACAGATGACGTTCGCGTTTGAGCTTATTGATAAGTTCGAGAATCTGCGACTGAATGGTAACATCAAGTGCGGTTGTCGGCTCATCGCAGATAAGAATATCGGGGTTGGCCGCAAGTGCGATTGCTATAACGATTCTCTGTCTCATACCGCCCGAAAATTCGAACGGATACTGATTGTATCTTCTGCGGGGTTCGGATATACCGACCTCTTCCATAAGTTTGATCGCTCTTGCTTTTGCGATGCTCTTGGTAACCTTATTGACAACGCCGGATGCGTTCTCCTTGAGGAAATCGATCATTGCGACCGTCTCGTCATCAAAATTACGCGAAGATGCTTCGGCAAGATGTTCGTTATAATGGTCGAGAACACGGTCAATCTTACGCAGAATATCGTTTACCGCCTCATTAAGATCGGTGATAGACGCCGGGATAACTTCGGATTTCGGAGTTTTGCCGGATGCGACAACCGCATCGTATTTTGCCTTCTGTTTTTCGTAGCGGGCGCTTTCCTTATCGTTTTTCTCAACCGACAGGAAATAATTTTCAACCGAGGCAATCAGCGAATCGCCGAATGTATATGCGATGCCGTCTTTTACGCGTTCGAGATGATCGATTCCGTCCTCGACCGCCTTCTTCATCTTTTCGGCAGACGCAAGCCATGCCTTCTTGTCGGCTTTTTCAACCGTGAACAGCGATTTCTCGGCTTTGAGAACATCTATTGCTTCGCGCTTCTTTGCATCGGCAACGGCTGCGGAATGCATGATTCCGACCTTGGCGTTCGCGATGAAATCGAACATGAAGTTATCGTCAAGATATTTTCTGAGAAAGACGTTCAGCTCATCTACCGGCATATCGGGAAGCGGCTGTCCGCTGAATGTGAGATAGTAGCCCATTGCGAAGAAGTTGGGCATTGTCTTTGCAAGTGCGCTGCGAAGAATTTCGCCGATTCTGACAAACAACGGAGATGTTGTGGCGTAAGATTCGTCTCCCGCCTTCTTGTCGGCGGAAAGTGCCGCCTTTGCCTGTTTGACAAGCGAAAGAAGTTCTTCTTTATCTTCTTTTACGACATACTCATGAACCGAAAGTTCACATTCGTGAAGAATCTTCGATACGCGGTAAGACACGTCTTTCGCGCCTTTTTTCGACATTTCGAATACGATAACATCGATTTCGTCTGCCGCATCGGCAGCCGCAGAATATCCGCGGCGGTACTCCGATTCAAGTGCGAGATGACGGTATTCGAATTTATCGAACTTTTTGCATTTTTCGGTGATTTCGGCGGCGGAAATGTTCTTGTTCGCCTCAATCATATTGACACGCAGACGTTCCAGATATGAGTTGAACAGGAATCTGCTCTCTTTCTGACGTGCCTTGCCCTTCAGAATCATCGCCTCTGTAAGCTGACGTCCGATTTTGACAATCGGGTTAAGGCTGGACATAGGGTCCTGGAAAATCATCGCGATTTTATCGCCGCGGATTTTATGAAATTCGGATTCCGAGAGTTTAAGCAGGTCTTTGCCGTCGTATATGATTTCGCCGCCCTCGATAATCGAGTTGCCCGCGAGAATACCGAGAATCGCCTTTGATGTAACCGATTTACCCGATCCCGATTCGCCGACAATCGCAAGCGTTTCGCCGTTGTAAAGGTCGAAATCGATGCCGCGGACAGCCTGCAGTCTGCCGTTCGAGGTACGGAATGAAATAGTTAAATTGCGGACTTCAAGTTTTTTATCTTCCATCAGTCTTCCACTCCTCTCGTTGACGGGTTAAATGCATCACGCAGTCCGTTGCCGAACAGGTTGAACGAAATAATCATAAGCGAAATATAAATTGCGGGGAAGAATATCGCATGAGGCGAAGATGTCATAACCGCCTGTCCCTGCGACATAAGAGTACCGATTGTGGTACCCGCAAATTCGGTAAGGTTAACAATGCCGAGGTATGTGAGGTTTGTTTCCGAACTGATGACACCGGGGATTACAAGCGCGCAGCTTGTGACAATCGTTCCGAGTGAGTTCGGGAAAATATGTTTGAACATCAAACGCCAGTTGGATGCGCCGAGCGTTTTTGCCGCGTAAACAAATTCCTGACCTTTGAATCGATAGAACTGTTTACGTGTGAGCGCCGCCATGCCGATCCATCCCGTAAGCACGAACGCAAACAGGAATGAGCCGACAGCGCCGACCTTCTGCGCAAGATGCAGTTTGAACAAGGTTGCGGTAACTATGAAAGGCACGCCCGACAGAATATCCGAAATTCTGTCCATGATAAGGTCGATTACGCCGCCGTAGAAGCCCTGAATCGCGCCGTAGAACGCGCCGATTGTGAGGTTGATTGCCGATACGAATATAGCGAATACGAGAGAGAATCTCGCGCCGATACCGATTGCGGTCATAAGATCCTGGCCCATATTGTTTGTACCGAAAATGAAGAAAGGCTCTGTGCCGCCGTTTAAGTAGCGGTAATAGTTGTAGTAGTCGACACGGCACTGAACGGCGCCCGATTTGCCGAGGCTGTAAATGTATGAGCCGTCATCGCCGTCAATACGGATACTGTGATAATCGGCCACATCGCCCTGAAGCGATTTATCTGTGCAGTAGGCGGGGATGCGGTTGCCGTCATCGTCATACTTGGGTGTTCCCTTTGAGTCCTTTACCTGATACCAGATATTGGCGTTGTCGGTGATATTGGAGATATCCTTGGGGTTGACAACCGGATAAAGCACCTGTATACCGGTTTCGTTCTGGAATTCCTGAATCTTCTCATATTCGGCATACGAGAAAACCTGATACTTTACGCCGATTTCGTAGTATGCGCAATAGTTGACGATATAGAATGTTTCGGTAACATCCTGTCCGCGCTTTTTCTGGGTGACATACCTTTCGCCGGTAATTTCAAGAAGAACATCACGACCGAGTTCCTCTTTCATTGCCTCATATTTTTTCATCTGCGTTTCGTTCCATGTTGCAGAGCGAGCGCCGTTGAAAATCGTGCTTTTGTTGTTTGCAAACGACGAAATGAACGGAGGCATATTTATATAAATATTGTCTTTATTGTCAAGTGTATAGGGAGATGCAATCGGAACGATTATCGCGTAAAGAATAAGCATACCGATGATAATCGCGGCCGCAACCGAAGATTTGTTCTTCTTGAAGCGGATCATGGCATCGGCAAAATAGCCTCTTGCCTTGGTAGCGAGTTTTTTATCATGGATAACCGTGTCTTTCTGCGCGAATTCAAACATTTCGGCGGGAATATGTTCGGGAATCTTCTGTGTTTTCGTATATTCCATAATAAGACTCCTTTCCGATTACTTCTTGGATCCGACGCGGATACGCGGATCGATAAAGCCGTAGCTCACGTCAACAACGATAGAGGCTACGAGTCCGATGACCGTGTAGAATACGGTCAGCAGCATGAACATCGGGTAGTCACGGCTGTTGATTGAGTTCAGATAAAGCTGTCCGACACCGGGGACGGAGAAAATACGTTCGATAATGAGCGAACCCGAAAGTATTCCGATAAATTCGCCGAAAATCGAAGGAAGAACGACAACCATGCAGTTTTTCATAGCATGGCGGATAGTCGCCTGAGTTTTGGTAAGGCCCTTTGTACGGGCAAGAAGCATAAATTCGCTTGTCAGAACCTCGGTCAGTTCGGCACGGGTGGTACGGGTAAATCCCGCAATAACTCCGAACGAGAGAGCGAGAACGGCGGGGAGTATGCTCCAGAAATACTGCGGAGCGAAATAGGACATCGTTCCGAGAGGTGTTCCGTCAAGTGCGCATCCGAACAGGAATGGGAACCATCCGAGTTTGAATGCGAGAAAATACTGGATAAGAAAGGCGTATACGAATGACGGCACCGAAATCGCAATCATCGTTACCGTCGAGATGAAATGGTCAATCCATGTGTTCTTTTTCAGCGCCGCGAAAATTCCGAGTCCGATACCGATCGGTATACTCAGAATAATCGAGAAGAAGTTGACGAGCATGGTTGCAGGCAGCTTCTCGAGGAATTTCGCGTAGACATCCTGTCCGACATAAAGAACCTCACTGACGCCCCAGTCGAATTTTGTGAACACATTTTTCAGGAAGATGCCGAACTGAACAAGATACGGCTTGTTGTAGCCGAGCGCCTCACGGCGTGCCTCGACAATCGCGGTATGCGGGTCCTCCGACGGCAGTGCAACCGCCGGCAGCATTCTGACAAGTATGAAGCACATCATTGTGATAATGAAAAGCGTCATCAGCATCAGTGCTACCCTTTGTACTATATATTTTAAGTTGGACATGACTGCCTCCGGATTTTCAGATTCATTCGGCACATTTGCCGAAAATAAGAGGTTTTATCGGATATAAGTGACGAGTCGAAAAACAGGACGTAAGAATGAAAAAAGGAGCAAATTGCGGGAAAATTCCCGATTATACTCAAAAAAGCAAAAATCGGGGTAAGATGAGCAGGCAGCACCTTGCTCTCCGCCCCGACAGCCGGAAAAACCGGATATTCCAAATACGCCCATCTACCGGAACGGTCATAGACCGCTCCGGTAGAGGACATTGAGTTTATACCTTTATACTGTCTGTGAAAGACCTGAATCAGTACGGAATCTCGCCGTTATTTTCGTCGATGAATGCCTGCCATTCGGTCTCATCATAGTTGTACTTGAGGTAAGCGATACCGCCGCGTCCCATAACAGTGCTGTACTCTTCGATTACGTAGTAAACCTGTCTGGAGAGAAGCGCTGCGCTTGCGTTCTGAAGCATAGGAATGTAGTCGTATGTGTTCAGGACGGTTGTCTCTATCTTGGAGAGGATAAGAAGACGTGTATCAACATCTGCAAATCCGTCGCCGAAGTTGTATTCTTTGCCGTTAACGGTAACTGCTGTTCCGTTAAGAGCATCCGACCACTGATAGAGAGTCATTGTGAGCTCTTCGCCGTTGATGGTGATTGTGATATCGACCTTTGTAGCGTCAAACCACTTAGCATCGTAAGCGTAGTTCGGGTTGCAGTACAGATCGGACAGTCCGTAAGGATCAAGTGCGGATCCGGACCAACCTGCAAGGACTGTGTCGCATGTACCGCTCTTGATTGCGGTCGACCAGTCGTCGCCGAGTTCAGCCGACTTAACGAATACGATCTTGCCTTCGAAAGCTGTACCCTTTGTAACTTCTGCCATCTTTTCGTTGAGGTAGTTGATGGTCTTTGTCATGAAGTCGGAGTCAGCCGACATAGCGTATGTGATCTGGATTGTCTGATCGCATGTCTTGCCGTCTGCGGATGTGATGTAGCCTGCTTCAAGTGCTTCCTTGAATGCCTGAGCATAGAGCTCTTTAGCTGCTTCGGGGTCGTAACCTGTGATCGAGTCAACGGCTGCGTCAAGAGATTCGTACTTCGAAACGTCTACAGAGTAGAAGTCGCAGAGTGCCTGCTTAGCGTAGTCGGTGTCACGGTATTTAGCACCGGTTTCGGGGTCGTAGATGTAGCTGTTGCCGATAAGGCCGTATCCGCCGGATCTCGAGGGGCTGACTGCTGCGCAGAGAGCTTCCTTATCGTATGTAACGGCAACTGCCTTACGGAAGGATGTGAGAACCATTGTCTGGAGGTCATACTTCGAGGTGTCGAAGTCGTCTGCCTTTTCTCTCTCTTCGATTGCCGACTTGTTGCCGTTGAAGATGAAGAAGAAGATTGTTTCACTCGGTGTGAAGTAGCAGTAATCACTGTCTCTGTACTGAGCGAAGTCATCAGACTGCAGACCGTAGCCCATAACCTGTCCCTTGAGGAACATGTTCTTAATTGTGGAAGACTCTCCAACAACCTGAGTTGTGATTTCGGTTGTCATGTACATATCGTACTCTTTGCCGTCTTCGGGGTCAACGTATGTGTGGTTGCCGTCGGTGTAGCCGTACCATGCGTCGTTCTTTACGAAACGCATCGACTGGTCGGTTACATACTCAACGAGTTTGTAAGGTCCGAAAGAACTTGTGGTTTCTACATTGGTGTTGTAGGTTGTCGACCAAACGCCTGTAGTCTCATCCTTTGTCAGGCACTTTTCGTAAAGGTCTTCCTTAACGATCCAGTTGCCGGACAGGTTGTAGAGGAGGTAGAAGCCGGAAAGCGACTTCTTGAGAACGAGAACGATTTCGTAATCGCCGGTCTTGTAAATTCCGACTGTATTGAAGTCGACGTTATCTGCGTAAACCTTGTTGATGATGAAGTAGTTGAATGCGTCGGCTTCTGTCTCACCCCAGTTGGAGTTGCCTGTGACAACGGGGAGGAAGAGGGCATAGCTTTCATCGGTAAGCGGAACGAGTCCGTTTTCGTCCATGAGTGCTACGAGCGCATCCCATGTTTCGGTAGCGAAGTATGCGGTGCCGTATGCGTCAACATACTGCTTCAGAGTGTTGCCGCTGCACCAATCGATACCGTAGTCTACTGCGATGTAAACCTTGGATCCGTCGGCGGTGTAGTAGCAGCCGTCGTCGCCCTTGGTCAGATCGGACTTGTTAAGCTCGTCGGAGTTTTCATTGTACTTCGACTGGCCCTGGCATGCGTAGTTTTCTGCGCCTGCAACCGAGAAGCTGCCTGCGTAGTAGTCGGTAGCACGGTAGTTGAGCAGTTCGGGGTTGAGCAGCTGCTTCATCGAGTAGATATATGTATCCGCATTGATGGCTGTGCCGTCTTCCCATGTAGCCTTCTCGTTGAGCTTAATCTTGTAAGCGTAACCGGTTTTAGCCGATTCGGGAATGCCGTACTTGTTGTTATCGAGGGCCTTGACTTCCTCTGTGATGTCTTCCGGCATTGCGGCAGCCATCTCGGGGATGATGGTATATCCCTCGTACTCCTTCACGCCTTCAACGGTGGAGGGGTGAAGAGCATCGTTGAATACGAATCCGTAAAGACCTACTCTGAGGAAGTCAGCCGGATAAGATTCATCGGTTGTCTGATAGGTATGCGGGTTCCAGTTTGCCGAAAGAACGGATACGGTATCCTTATAGATATACGATTTGTTCTTATCGAAAACTACTTTTTCGTACGTTTTGCCGGAATCCGGATCTGTTGTGCCGGCAGTTGTTGTGGTAGCCGGTGTGTCGTTTTTCTTGCAGGCTGCGAACATCGGAAGCATTACGACTGCGGCCAGAAGAAGAGCGACAACAGAAATGATTGTACGTTTCATTTGTTTGTACTCCTTTTTAATATTTCCCACCGAAAATCTGCGGCAGACCGCCTTTTTTCTCCCGCATATAATTCGGTAAGTTTATGGAAGTGATTATAGCATGTTAAATTGCCGTTGTCAATACTTTTAAGCATATTTTTGCCCGATTTATTCAGTTTTTTCGCATTTTTATTATCTTTTAATAAAAGCCGCCCGACCGATTTTTTATTTTTTGTTGTTTTTTGAGCTTTTTCCGAATATTTTTAGGTAAAAAATCGCGTTTGCCGTAATAAAAATACATCCGACGGTCTGTCGGATGTATTTTTATGCATAATTATGCAATTCTTATTGTTGATTTTACCGAAATCGATTTGCCGCTCCGTTTATCGGAGATTTTTTTCCCGATTTTCGGCGGGATCGAAAATTTTCAGCCCGTCGGCATTATAGACGACGCCGTCCGACGATTTGAAATACCGATTGCCCTCTGCGATATTCACTGCCGAAAGAAAACCGCAGTTCTCGAACAGGCTCGAAAAAGGCCGTCCTATCTGTCGGTCGCCGTTAAGATCGGCATTTTCTTTTATCTCGCGTATATATATCGACGACCCGGAGTAAAGAAGTTCGTTTTTGCCGACAAATCCCGGTTTCAGGGATGACGGCAGGCAGATCTCGGCGAGAGCCCCGCAATCTGAAAATGCGCCTGCCGAAATTTCCTCAATTCCCTCGGACACGGTAATGCTCACGAGATTCGGAGCGGCATCGCCGTTTACCGCGCCCGATTTTATGCTTTTGACTTCGGTTCCGCCGAACGATGAACCTATCGTCAGTTTTTCTCCGTTGGTCGACACAGAGCAGATGCTGCCGCTCCGCACGAGGTAGTCGGCATAGACTATCGTCTCTCCCGCATCGGCGGCATAAATGACGAATTCGGGTATGACGGCGCCGCTTTCGGAAGGAAGGTCCGAATAGTCAAACTCGACGCAGATTTCATCGAACGCCATCGAGGTCGGCACGCCGTCCTCTCCGAGTCCGATATAGAAACAGACCTCATATTCGCCGTCTGCCGATTCTTTTAAGGCAATATTCTCGGTAAAATCTTTTTCGCCGGTTTCGCCGTCGATTTCATCGTTATACCGCACGCTGTCTTTTCTTTTGCGGAGAAGGTCTATTGCCTTATGCCTTGCCGTTTCGGTTACATAATAGTAAAGTCTGAAGATTTCCATTCCGGACAGCAGTTCGGCGTGTGCCGAGAGAGCGATAAACGCGTCCTGCACGGCATCTTCGGCGTCGTGTCTGTTCCGGAGAACCGCGAACGCCGTATATTCCATCTGTCGGTGGTAGTCTTTGAAAATTCTGTCAAACAGCTCGTTTTTCTCTGTCGAATCGAGCGATGCCTTACCGCGCATTTCCGTTGTCATTTCGTTAAAAATCGGCCGCCGCCCTCTCTCGCACTATAAGACGGATGAAAAGAGATTTTGTGACGGTTTTTTTGAATTTTTTTATTTTTTCTTCTATCGAAATCTTACCATAAATCGCAATTTTTGTCAACAAAAAAGGACGGTCCCGGGTGAGACCGTCTTTTTTGCCTTTTTGAATTTATGACAGCAGTGTTCTGTCGCTTACGAACTGTTCGCCGCTGATTTTCTCGAATTTCTTTAAGAGTTCCTCGACCGTCATTTCTTTCTTTTCGCGTCCCGAAATATCGAGGATGATATTTCCCTGATTCATCATAATGAGTCGGTTGCCGTAGTTTATCGCGTCGCGCATATTGTGGGTTACCATGAGAGTTGTCAGCTTGTTTTCGCCGACAAGACGTTCGGTCAGTTCAAGCACGCGTGATGCGGTTTTGGGATCGAGTGCCGCCGTATGCTCGTCAAGCAGAAGAAGCTGCGGCTTTCTGAGGGTTGCCATAAGCAGTGTTACCGCCTGACGCTGTCCGCCCGACAGGAGTCCCATCTTGGTTGAAAGTCTGTCCTCGAGTCCGAGTCCGAGTTCGGCGACTGCCGCTCTGTATCTCGCGCGGTCGTCTTTTGTAATCGCCCAAGCGAGTCCGTGTCTTTTTCCGCGTCTGTCGGCAATCGAGAGATTTTCCTCCACCCACATATCGGCGGCGGTACCCATCATCGGGTCCTGAAAGACGCGTCCGATGTATTTCGCGCGCTTATGTTCGGGCAGCGAGGTGATGTCGGTGCCGTCAATGAGAATCTGGCCGCCGTCTGCCTGAAAAACACCGGCAACCATATTGAGAAGGGTCGATTTTCCCGCGCCGTTGCCGCCTATGACGGTGACGAAATCGCCGTCGGCAAGAGTGAGCGAGAGATTTTTCAGCGCCGTTTTTTCATTGACCGTTCCCGCGTTGAAAATCTTTGTGAGATTCTTTATTTCAAGCATCTTTATTCGCCCCCTTCTTCCCTGTTTTCGCAAATCTGTTCTTCTTTATATAGGGAATACCGAGGAATGCCGCAACGATTATCGCCGACAGCATCTTGAGAAGGTCGGCATCGAGGCCGAGAAAAATTACCGTCTGATATACGAAATAGTAGATTATTCCGCCGATAACCACGCCGAGAAGGCGCACGATAAATCCGGTGGAGATTTTCGAGAAAAACGCCTCGCCGATTATAACCGCCGCAAGACCGATGACAATCGCGCCCCTGCCCATATTTATGTCGGCGGCGCCCGAATACTGCGCGAGAAGCGCGCCCGAAAGTGCGACAAGTCCGTTGGAGATTATGAGACCGAGCACGGTTGCGCGGTTTGTGTTTATTCCCTGAGCGCGGCTCATATTCGGATTGTTTCCGGTCGCGCGCAGAGTAACACCGAGTTCGGTTCCGAAAAACCAGTAGAGTGCCGCAATCAGCACGATGACAAATCCGCAAAGCACGGCAAGTGTCTTCCATGTATATACCTGAGCGATTAACAGTTTGAAGCTGCGCACGGGTATTGCGAGATTCGCCTTGCCCATTATTTTGAGGTTTACCGACCAGAGTATGAGCTGAGTCAGTATACCCGCGAGAATTGCGGGGATTCCCGCGAATGTATGAAGCAGTCCGGTAAGCAGACCTGCGACCATTCCGGCGGCAGTCGCGGCAGCCACCGCTATCCACACATCAATGCCGTTTGTTATGAGAAGCGCGCATACCGCGGCTCCCGTGCAGATTGAGCCGTCAACCGTAAGGTCGGCGAAATTCAGTATTTTGTAAGTTATGAACACGCCGATTGCCATGATGCCCCATATCATTCCCAGAGCGGCGGCACCCGGCAGCGTATTCAGCCAGCTGACTATATCCATCGGTTAAATATTATGTACTTTTGTACCCTTTCGAAACAGATTTTGCTTTTGACTTTAATCAGGTGAGCGGTGTGTATCCCTTCGCCTCGAGAGCCGCCGTATCGATGCCGAGCTCGGCACACTTTGTCGGATTATACATCTTGGTGAAGGTTTCGGCATATCCTATCGGAGTTTCGGAGATTTTCACATCGCCGCGGAGAATTTTCGCCGCCATTTTGCCTGTTGCGACTCCGAGATCATAATAGCTTATCGAAAGTGTGGCAACGCCGCATCCCTTGCAGATTCCCGCCTCGCCCGCGACAAGCGGAGTGCTTCCGATTGCGCCGTTTATCGCTTCGGTGCAGGATGCCGCCGTATTATCGGTCGGAGCATAGATTACATCTTCGGATGCCGCTTTTTTTGCGACCGTTATAACATCGTTGGAGTCGGAGAACGGGCAGTCGACAGTCGAAAATCCGAGCTTTTCGAGTTCGTCTTTTATCACCTTTATCTGATATGCCGAGTTCGGCTCTGCCGAGCAGTAAAGCAGTGCGACCGATTTCGCGTCCGGGAAAAGTTCCTTTATCATCGCCGCCTGATCGGCAAGGGGCGCCAAATCGGATGTGCCCGAGATATTGCCGCCGACCGTTCCGCCGAAATTATCTATGCCGAGTGCTGTACCGTATTCGGTAATCGATGTTCCGAGAATCGGAATGTCGAAGGTCGCGTTTGCGGCAGCCTGCAGCGCGGAGGTGGCATTGGCAAGAATGAGATCGACCTTCTTGTTTACGAAGTCATTGACAATCGTGTTGCAGACATTCGGCTCATTCTGAGCGTTCTGCTCGATAAACTCGATATTGTCCTCGCCGAATTCGGCAATAAGCTGATCCTTAAATCCCTGTGTCGCGGCATCGAGAGCTTCATGCTTTACAAGCTGACAAATGCCTACTTTATATTTTTTACCACCTTTATCCTCTTCGCCGTCCGAGCAGGCGCATAATGTAATCAGGGTGGTCATTGCAAGAAAAAGCGCAAACAGGCTTTTGATGCTTTTCGTAAATTTTCTCATTTTTGTTCTGTCTCCTCTCTTTTATATAAAATATTCGACATTATAGCACATACGAACAAAAAAATCAATAGCAAAAGCGAATTTACACAAAAAAACCGAAAATTTTTGCTTTTATATGCCGCCTGCGCTTACAAGCCGTAATATCCGTCTCACGGTTTTATCTCCTGCGGTATCGGTATTCGATTTTCGAAATAATAAATATTCTTAAAGCCGAGTTTTGAAAGCTCGCTTATGGCATAATCGAAGCCGTACGCTATTCGCGCCGCGATGTGCGCGTCCGATCCCAATGTCAAAAGACTGCCGCCGAGCTCCTTATAACGCTTTATTATCGGCAAATCCGGCATAAGAACATTATAATCGGTATCAATGCAGGATGTATTGATTTCAAGTGCGATGCCCCTTGCGATTATTTCTTTAAGTATTTTATCGATTTTGTCGGCAAACTCATTCAAATCAACCGATATTCCGTATTTTCCGCTTATGTATCTGAGCGGGCAGGTCAAATGTGAAAGCAGGTCAAAATCGGTCGTTTTTATCATTTCGAGCATATCGTCAAAATATGCGGAAATGTATTCGTTTATTTCATTTCGTGAAAAACGGGAGAAATCTATTTTGGAATAGGGCTGTGTATAATTCTTGTATCTCACCGCGTGAACCGAGCCCAGCACAATATCGAAATCGCCGCACGCCATCACCTCTTCGGCTTCCTTTTTATGCCACATCCCCTCGCCCATTTCAACCCCGGCAAGCACGCCGCTTCCCATTTCGTGAGCAAATTCCGCCGATTTTTTTACAGGCGTTTTCACATCGGTGTCGCCGCAAAACTCAATATCGCAGTGATCGGTAATCGCAAATCCCGCGATTTTTCTCTCATTTGCCGCCTTTTTGCTGTCACGCGGATCACATTCGGAATCATGGGAAAAACGCGTGTGCGTGTGACAGTCGAAAATTTTATTTCCCGTATTTTCGGGCTTTATCCGCCCCTGAGTTTCGATAATATCCGCTCCGAAATTCCGGGCTTTTTCAAGTTCATCAATATCAGAGATTATCCAGATACCGAGTTTCCCGTATTTTTTAACCGTCCGGCACAAATCATCATCGGCCCGCGGCAGCTTCACCCAATCGGTCGCGGACGACTCTATCGGCAGCCAGATATACAGCTCATTATTTCCCGAAATATCCCGTAGCCCGGCAAGCCTGTTCTCATCGACATATCCGTCATAATGAATTTCGGCATTCGGAAAACGCGAAACAATCTTTTTTATATATTCGGTATCCGGACTTGTGAAGCCGACGCGCGCGCCCGATTTTTCAACCGTATCAAAAAATATCTCGGTTTGATAATCCGAAAAATACCGTATTTTATTATCGATTTTCACGGTTATTTCGGATTTTTTCGCAAATTCCAGAACCTCCGACAAAAGCGGTATCTTCGTCCCTCTGAATTTATATGCTTTGGCGATACCGGCGTCATATTTCAGCGCTTCTTCATACGATATATCCGCTATCTTAATTTCACCGATTATTGCCGCCCCGAACTCGTCTCTGCATGTTCGGTTGATGCTTTTATCGTGCAAAACCACGCATTTTCCGTCTTTTGTAAAAGCGGGATCAAGTTCAATATAATCGTACCCCTGAGCGGCTGCGGCGATAAATGCCGGCATTGTATTTTCCGGAAACTCGGTTCCCACTCCTCTGTGCGCCTGAAATTTCATATTCTCGGCCTCTTTTTATTGATAAAATAAAACATACAAATATAATACACCTATTAAATCAAATAGTCAACCGCCGCCGCGTAAAATAAAAAAACGCTCAGGGCATGGGCGTTCGGAGGTTTATACGAACAAAGAGAAAAGCAACGCGGCAACCCGCGGCGGCGCATAACCCGTATCCGACCGATTTTTGCCGTAATATTGACATCGTGTTTCATCCGTGTTATAATGGAGTGAATGTGCAAATTTATACATTATATATTATATACGCATAAGAATATACGCATAAGAAGGAGCGTTTCGATTATGAGAGTTATTGTCTGTGACGATTACAACGAAATGTCGGCTCAGGCCGCGAAACTTGTCGCAAGTCAGCTGATATTAAAGCCCGAAAGCGTACTCGGACTTGCCACCGGCTCGACGCCTGTGGGAATGTACCGCCGTCTTGTCGGAATGAACAGGCAGGGAGACATAGATTTTTCGAAAGTCGTATCATTCAATCTCGACGAATATTATCCGATTTCGCCCGAAAATCCGCAGAGTTACCATTATTTCATGAACGAACAGCTCTTTTCGAAAGTGAATATAGATTCCGCGAACATTTTCATTCCGAACGGACTGGCTGAAAATCCCGAAGCCGAATGTGAGGAATACGACAAAAAAATCAAGGCGCACGGCGGCATCGATCTGCAGATTCTCGGAATAGGCAGAAACGGACACATCGGGTTCAACGAACCGGGCGCGAATCTGAACTCGAAAACCCATCTGACCGACCTTACCGAAAGCACGATTGAGGCAAATGCCCGCTTTTTCGAGAGCAGAGACGAAGTTCCGAAAAAAGCGCTTACAATGGGCATCGCCTCGATTCTCAAATCGAAAAAAATCATTCTTCTCGCATCGGGCGCGGCAAAATCGAGAGTTGTATCCGAACTGCTCAACGAGGGCATCAACACATCGGTTCCCGCAACGCTTTTGAAAGTTCATCCCGATGTCGTGCTCATCTGCGACAGAGATGCCTATTCGGGTACCCGTCTCGGCGTCGACATAGGCGGCACGAATGTAAAATTCGCGGTTGTCGAGGGAAGAAAGCTCGTTTATAAGAGTTCGATCCCGACCGAAAAAGCGTCTGCCGATCTGCTTGTCGGCAAAATCGCGGACGAATGTCTGTCGCTTATCGGAAAATATCCGATAAAAGCAATCGGTGTCGGAACTCCCGGCATAATAAGGGAGGGCAAGGTCAGCGCCGCGAATCTGCCGTTCAAGGGATTTGCGCTCGGCGATCGGCTGTCCGAACTGACCGGTCTTACCGTAAACGTCGACAATGACGCGAACTGCGCCGCGCTCGGCGAATACGAATTCGGCTGGGGCAAAAAATACAAGAACATTATCATGGTAACGCTCGGCACCGGTATCGGCGGCGGCATCATCCTCGACGGTGCCATCGCACACGGCAGCAGCAGTATGGGCGAAATCGGACACATTATCATCGAAGCGGAAAACGGTCTGCCCTGCCCGTGCGGCCAGCACGGATGCTGGGAGCAGTACGCCTCGGTCAGCGCGCTGATAAAACGCGCAAACGAAGCCGCCGATGCGAATCCGAACAGCATACTCGCATCGGTCCGCATCGAAAAAGGCGGGAAGCTCGACGGCGAGGCGGTATTCGACGCATACGGCAGACGATGCCCGATTGCCGGACGTGTTCTCGAAAAATACACCGATTATCTGGCCGTCGGCATAACGAGTCTTATCAATGTATTCGGGCCGGATGCCGTCATTCTCGCCGGCGGAATAACATCGAGATGCGACGTTCTCGTGCCGATGCTTATCCGCAAAATCCCGAACGCCGACGTCAACATCGAGATTTCCACCCTGAAGAACGATGCCGGCTCGCTCGGCGCCGCTCTGCTGTAAGGAGATTCAAATGTTATTGAAGCTGACAAACTGCGCCGTGAACGGCAGAATCACCGATATAACGGTAAATGACGGCAAAATCGCCGATACGGCGGCGTGTGCGGGTGAACGGGCGGAGATTATCGACGTCGGCGGTCTGCACGTCTATCCCGGACTTGTGGACATCCACACGCACGGCTGCATGGGATATGACACGATGGACGGGGAGAGCGAGTCGCTTCTCAAAATGTCCGGATTTCTCGCGGCGAACGGCACGCTGTCATGGCTGCCCACGACAATGACCGAAGATTTTTCCGACATACGCCGCGCGGTAAGCGCCGAACTTCCGAATACGGGTGCCGAAATTCTCGGCTTTCACGCCGAAGGGCCGTACATCAGCGAGAAGCGCAAGGGCGCGCAGAACGCAAAATTCATAAAAGATCCCGATTTTGACGAATTCAGGACACTTCTGTCGGATAAAGGGGTAAAGACGGTAACGCTCGCCCCCGAAAAAGACGGCTCGGAAAACTTTATCAGAAACTGCGTTTCGGCGGGCTGTGTCGTGTCAATCGGACACACCGATGCCGACTATGACCGCACGCTTGCGGCGGCGGACGCGGGCGCGCGCTGTCTCACCCATGTTTTCAACGCCATGCCCGGAATACATCACAGAGAGCCCGGCCCCATCGGGGCGGCGATAGACCGCGATATGTATGTTCAGGTAATCTGCGACGGTCTGCACATACACGGCAGCGTAATCAAAATGCTCTACCGCACATTCGGCCCCGACCGAATGATTCTTATCAGCGACTCGATGCGTGCGACCGGTCTCGCGGACGGCAGATATATGTTCGGCGGTCAGCCGGTTATCGTAAAAGATTCGGTTGCCCGCACCGAAGCCGACGGCGCGCTTGCGGGCAGCACTTCCACTCTTTTCACCTGCGTAAAAAAAGCGGTTGAATTCGGAATACCCGAAGCAGACGCTTTCCGCATGGCATCCGCCACCCCCTCGGCTCTTATGGGATTTCGGCGAAAAGGCAGACTTTCCGTCGGATGCGATGCCGACCTTCTTGCGGTTGACGAAAATCTCGGCCTGCGTCTTATCATAAAGGGCGGAAAGCCGATTTATCGCGACATATAACAGCATATAATCGATTTGGGGAGTTTGACATTGATTTTCGGAAAACATATCAACAAATATTATATTAAGCATGCACCTGCTCTTCTTCTCGGAATTTTCGCGCTTGTGCTTGTCGACTATTTTCAGCTGAAAATTCCCGAACTTTACCGCATTGTCATAAACGGCATGAACGGCGCGAAGGTGAAGATCGACGGCGCCGAATACGATTTTACGATTGACCTTCTTCTCGACAAAGTCTGCCTGCCGATAATCGTGATTATCGTTATAATGGTAATCGGCAGATTTCTCTGGCGTGTCTGCTTTTTCGGCTCGGCAATTTCGGTCGAAACCGATCTGCGCACAAAAATGTTCGATCACAGCAGAAAACTTTCCTGCGAATATTATCAGAAAAACAAAGTCGGCTCGCTGATGAGCCTTTACACCAACGATCTCGAAACCATTCAGGAATGTTTCGGCGACGGCATTCTCATGTTCTTCGATGCCCTTCTTCTCGGCACTCTCGCATTCGCGAAAATGTGGAGAATGAATGTTTTTCTCACCTGCCTTTCGATGATACCGATGATTCTGATGTTCACGATAGGAAATATCGTCGGCAGGAGCATGACGAAAAAATGGGAAATACGCCAACAGGCATTCTCCGATCTGTCCGATTTTTCGCAGGAGAGCTTTTCGGGGATTGCCGTTATCAAGGCATTTGTCAAAGAAACCAAAGAACTTGCCGCTTTCAAGAAGCTGAATGTCGAAAACGAAAAAACGAATGTCGACTATACGAAAACATCGGTTCTTCTCAACATACTGATTTCGCTCACGGTCGAGCTTGTAATCTGCATAATCATCGGATACGGCGGATATACGGTAACAAAGGGCGGTCTTGACGCGGGACAGCTCATCGAATACATAAGCTATTTTTCATCTATCGTCTGGCCGGTAATGGCGATTGCCATGCTTATCGAGAAAAGTTCGCGCGGAAAGGCATCGCTTGCGAGAATCGGCGAACTGCTCGATGCGGGTGTTGACGTAAAAGACGGCGAAGGCGCCGCCGACATCAAAGACGTAAAGGGAAACATAGAGTTCAGAAATCTCTCTTTCCGCTATCCCGACGGCGAATTTGACGTGCTCACCGATGTCAGCTTCAAAATAAACGCGGGCGAATTTGTCGGCATTGTCGGCAAAACGGGATCGGGCAAAACGACAATCGTCGATCTTATACTGCGTACCTACAATGTAAAAGACGGATGCCTGTTTATCGACGGACATGATGTGAACTCTCTCACGATTTCGTCTGTGCGTGCCGGCTGTGCCTATGTTCCGCAGGACAATTTCCTGTTCTCGGACACAATCGCGAACAATATCTCGTTCGCGAAAGACGAAAGCGACATCGAAGAGGTTGAAAAATACGCACGCCTTGCCGATATTCACGAAAATATCGCCGAATTCGCCGGCGGATACGATACCGTGCTCGGCGAACGCGGCGTAACCGTTTCGGGAGGTCAGAAACAGCGCATTTCGATTGCCCGCGCCCTTCTCAAAAACGCGCCGATACTCATTCTCGACGATTCGGTATCGGCGGTCGATACAAAAACCGAAAAAATAATACTCGAAAATCTCGCGCAAAGCCGCGCGGGCAAAACGACAATACTCATAGCTCACCGCATATCCACCGTAGAGGACGCCGACAAGATCATATTTGTCGACGACGGCAGAGTCGCGGCGGTAGGTACGCACCGCTCCCTCTACGAAAGCTGTGCCGAATACCGCAAGGCGGTCGATTTGCAGAAGCTCGAACATGAGAGCGGAGAATCGGGAGGTGATATGCATGAGTAATCTTCATAATTACTATCCGCTTATTCTCGTCGGCGGGATAGTCGGCATCATATCGCTTGTTCTGACACTTGCCTTCGCGCTTGTACGCGACAAGAAGCAGTCGATGGGATTTGACCGAAACATGAAAGATTCGGAGATAACGAGGCGGCTGCTCGGCTACGCGAAACCGTATATATGGCATTTTGTCGCCGTCGGTCTGCTGACCGTCTTTTCGATTGCCTATGACATTATCACTCCGATTATTGTCGGCGATATGGAGAAAACCCTAACCGACGGTGCCGGTATGTCGAGCCTTTGGCGCTACATCGCGCTCTACATTTCGATTATAATCTTTTCGCTGCTCTGCAGCTATATTCAGGCAATCATACTTCAGAAAACAGGTCAGAAAATCATTTCGAAGCTGCGCGAGGAACTCTTTTCGCATATCGAATCGTTCTCTCATGACCGGTTGTCGAAAATCCCGGTCGGCAAACTCGTCACCCGTGTGACAAACGACACCAACGCGATTTCGATGATGTTTACGAATCTTCTCGTAAATCTCTGCAAAAACGCATTCATCGTTATCGGAATTTTCATCGCGATGCTCTCGATAAGCTATGAGCTCACCCTCATGGTAAGCTGCTTTGTGCCGTTCGTCATTCTGTTCACGGTCATTTTCAGAAAATTCTCGCGCCGCGCCTACCGCAGAGTCAAAGACCGCACCACAGATATAAACACCTATCTGTCCGAAAATCTGTCGGGCATGAAAATCACTCAGATTTTCAACCGTGAGGACGCCAAAATGTCCGAATTTACCGCAAAGAGCAACAGTCTCGGCAAAGCGAAGCGTGAGCAGATTCTCGTGTTCGGCATATTCCGTCCGCTTGTCTATATGCTCTACATCAGTTCGGTGCTATGCCTGCTCTACCTCGGCGGAAAAGGATATATTGACGGCAGGGTATTTCTCGGTCAGACGCTTGACTCATCGGTCGTAGTCACATTCTATATGTATATATCGAACTTCTTCACCCCGATACAGAATCTCGCCGAACAGTTCAGCTCGCTTCAGTCGGCATTTGCCTCGGCCGAAAAGGTATTTTCGGTGCTCGATGAGCCGCTCGGCATGACCGATGCGCCCGATGCGATTGAACTCGAAAATGTCAGAGGCGAAATAGAGTTCCGCGATGTCTGGTTCGCCTACAACGAGGGCGAATGGGTGCTTAAAGGGGTATCGTTCCATGTAATGCCGAAAGAAACGGTGGCTTTTGTCGGTTCGACCGGTTCGGGCAAAACCACAATTCTCTCGCTTATCTGCCGCAACTACGAATTTCAGAAAGGCGAAATTCTGATTGACGGCATCGACATCAGAAAAATCAAAACATCATCGCTGCGCCGTCACTTCGGGCAGATGCTTCAGGATGTTTTCCTCTTTTCGGGAACAATCAGGAGCAACATCGTTCTGCGCGAAGAGAACATATCGGATGACGAAATCATGGCGGCATGCCGCTATGTCAACGCCGACAGGTTCATATCAAGACTTGACGCCGGGCTTGACGAGCCTGTGCGTGAACGCGGCAACAACTTCTCGGCAGGTCAGCGTCAGCTTTTGTCTTTCGCGCGTGCGATAATCCACAAGCCGTCGGTTATGATTCTCGATGAGGCAACCGCGAACATCGACACCGAAACCGAACAGCTGATTCAGGACAGTCTTAACCGAATGAAAAACATCGGCACAATGCTTATCGTGGCGCACAGACTTTCGACAATCAGAAATGCCGACAACATAATCGTGCTGTCGCACGGCAAAATCGTCGAGGAAGGCTCGCACGATGAGCTGATTGCGAAAGGCGGAAAATATTACAGCCTCTACACTCTCCAGTACCGCAAGGAAGCGCTGAACGCCGAACCGGCATCTTAAACGAGAAAAATCACCCGATTTTCGATGAAAATCGGGTGATTTATTTGTTTTTTATCGGTTTGCGCCGCTGTTTCTTTTTCTTTCGGCGGGTGTCGGAATCTGGGTGATTATCACGGCGGCGAGCATCAGCGCGCATCCGATATATTCGGAAACGGTCATTTTATGATGCAGAATAACCGCGCTTGTGATGACCGAAAAAAGGCTTTCCATGCTCAATAAAACCGATGTAACGGTCGGGTTCGAGTTTTTCTGCGCGATAATCTGGAGAGTATATCCTATTCCGCAGGAGAATACCCCCGCATAGAGCAGCGGAAGAGCCGACGACAGAATCACCGACAAATCGGGCTTTTCGAAGATAAACATACCGATTCCCGACAGCAGTCCCGCCGTCAGAAACTGTATGGTGCTGAGCAAAATTCCGTCACAGTCGGCGGAAACGCGGTCGATTATCAGAATATGCCCCGCAAAGCAGACGGCACAGATCAGAATCAGCGCATCGCCCGCCGCAATCGTCAGGCTTCCCTTGATGCAGAGCAGATAGAGCGCCGCGACCGAAAGCACAACCGCGATTGCGGTATGAAAATTCGTCTTTTTCCCGAAGAAAAGGCCGAAAATCGGCACAAGCACGACATAGAGAGCGGTAATGAATCCCGCCTTGCCCGCATCCGTTCCCGCCGACATTCCCGCCTGCTGAAAATTGGAGGCTACGGCGAGAGCGGCTCCGCAGAGTATGCCGCCGATGATGAGCGATTTTTTCGATTTTGTTTTTTTATCACAATCGGCGCCGTCTGCGGCATCGGTTTTTTTCCGCCGTCCGAATATTCTGCCTGCGGCGATAACGAATGACAGAAATATAACCGCAATCAGATACCTTACCGTGTTGAAGGTGAACGCCTCAATATTGTTTTCGGCGCATATTTCCTGCGCCACGAAGGCGGCGCCCCATATAAACGATGTTATAAGCGGCAGAAGCGTCTGCCGAAGCTTGTCTTTCATGTATACCTCATACCGCAATCGGCGGTGGACTTAAAGTCAGCTGTCAAGATATCTGCAGGCGGCAAGCGCGGCAACCGCGCCGTCTGCGGCGGCGGTCGTAACCTGCCTGATGTTTTTACGGCGGCAGTCGCCCGCGACAAAAATTCCGTCCGATTCGGTCGTGCAGTTTTCGTCATAATCGGCATATCCGCGCCCGTCGAGCTTTATGACATCGGCAAACGGCTCGTTCTGCGGAACAAGTCCGATGGCGACAAACATGCCGTCGATGTCAAGTTCCGCTCTGCTGCCGTCTTTCGCGTTTTCGATTACGATTCCCTCAAGCGATTTTTCGCCGATAAGGCCGACAACGACCGAGTTCATAATCACCTCGATGTTATCTTTTTCCTCAACCTGACGGCAGAGCATTTCCTCGCCTGTCAGAAAATCGAGATTCTGAACGATACAGACATGATTTACGATTTCGGAAAGCTGCAGAGCCTCCTGAAGCGCGGAATTGCCGCCGCCGATTACCGCAACATCCTTTCCCTTAAAAAAGGCGCCGTCGCAAACCGCGCAGAAAGATATTCCCTCGCCGATAAGCTCTTCCTCCCGTTCAAGCCCGATAAGACGGTGTCTTGCGCCGGTCGCGATAATCACAGCGGGAGCCTCAAATTCGCCGTCCTCGGTAACTACCGTTTTTACGGGGCCGTTCTTGATTTTCAGAACATTCGTCATTTCGAAATCCACGCCCTGTTCGAGCGCCTGTCCGACAAGTTTTTCGGCAAATTCGTTGCCCGTAACGCTTACGAATCCGGGAATATTTTCGACTTTCGGCGAAAATGTTATCTGTCCGCCGAAAACCGATTTTTCGAGTACAACAGTCTTTTTGCCGGCGCGGCGGGCATATATCGCCGCGGTAAGTCCGGCGGGGCCTCCGCCGATTATTATAATATCATACATAACAAATCCTCACAAATATCTCTTATAAAGCGGAGTGAGCGGCGGAAATTTCGCCGCTCACTTTTTCGCGTTTGTTCGAAATCAGCCCTCGATATGCTTCTTTATCGGGCCGACTCCGGTGAATTTCGTGATTTCTCCGTCTTTTATGACGACAAGTGTCGGTGCCTGCTTGATTGCAAGCGCTTCGGTCAGTCCGGCATTGTCGGAGGCGAGAATCTTCTCATATTTCGCTCCCGCCTTATCGAGAAGAGCGGTTGCTATCTTGCAGTTCGGGCAGGTTGCCGATGTGAAGAGATATGTGCCGTCGGCAAGCGTCTTCTCTTCCTTCTTCGGCTCTGCGGCTTTTGTCTCATCGGCATTTTTCGGGCCGTTATGAGTAAGAACCGATTTTTCTATATTGTACTCGCGGCGTTCCTTGTATTCCTGAGTCTTGCCGGCGTTCCAGTTCTGTACGGGGCGGTAATATCCGGTGATTCGGCTGTAGACCTCGGTCGGTCTGCCGCACTTCGGACATTCGAAATGCTCACCCGAGATATATCCGTGATCCTTGCATATCGAGTATGTCGGCGAGATTGTGTAATAAGGGAGCTTGTAGTTTTCGGCAATCTTGCGCACGAGTCTTGCGGCAGATTCCCAGTCGGGCAGTTTCTCGCCGATGAATGCGTGGAAAACGGTACCCGATGTGTAGAGCGTCTGAAGCTCGTCCTGAATGTCAAGTGCGGAGAAAATATCATCGGTAAATCCGACGGGCAGGTGGCTGCTGTTGGTGTAATAAGGCGTGCCGCCCTCTTCGGCTGCCGTGATAATGTCGGGATACTGCTCGACATCATGCTTTGCAAGGCGATAGGATGTCGACTCTGCGGGTGTTGCTTCGAGATTGTAGAGGTCGCCGTACTGCTCCTGATAATCCGACAGACGCTCTCTCATGTGATTAAGCACGCGCTTTGTGAATTCCTGACACTTGGGATCGGTCATATCGGCCTTTACCCATGAGGCGTTGAGTCCCGCCTCGTTCATTCCGACAAGACCTATTGTCGAGAAGTGATTGGCGAATGTGCCGAGATAACGTTTTGTATAAGGATACAGACCTTCGTCGAGAAGTCTTGTTATAACCGTTCTCTTGATTTTCAGCGAACGGGCCGCGATATCCATCATGCGGTCAAGACGCTTGAAGAAATCTTTTTCGTCGGTCGCGAGATATGCTATTCTCGGCATATTGATTGTTACGACGCCGACAGAGCCGGTGCTTTCACCCGAGCCGAAGAATCCGCCCGATTTTTTGCGGAGTTCACGCAGGTCAAGACGCAGACGGCAGCACATCGAACGCACGTCGCTCGGCTCCATGTCGCTGTTTATGTAGTTGGAGAAATAAGGTGTGCCGTATTTCGCGGTCATCTCGAAAAGCAGTTTGTTGTTTTCGGTGGGCGACCAGTCGAAATCTCTTGTAATCGAGTATGTCGGAATAGGATACTGGAAGCCGCGTCCGTTGGCGTCGCCCTCGATCATTATATCGATGAACGCCTTGTTGACAAGTTTCATTTCCTCTTCGCAGTCGCCGTAGGTGAAATCGCGCTCGCGTCCGCCCACAATCGCGGGCAGATCCTTAAGGTCGGCGGGAACCGTCCAGTCAAGAGTGATATTCGAGAAAGGCGCCTGTGTACCCCAGCGTGAAGGAGTATTCACGCCGTAAACAAACGACTGTATGCACTGCTTGATTTCCTTATATGAGAGGTTATCCGCCTTTACGAAAGGAGCGAGATAGGTATCAAATGACGAGAACGCCTGCGCACCCGCCCATTCGTTCTGCATTATTCCGAGAAAATTCACCATCTGATTGCAGAGAGTCGACAGATGGGATGCCGGTGAAGAGGTAATCTTGCCCGGAACTCCGCCGAGTCCCTCTTTTATAAGCTGTTTAAGGCTCCAGCCCGCGCAGTAGCCGGTCAGCATCGACAGGTCGTGAATATGGATGTCGCAGTTTCTGTGCGCCGAGCTTATTTCCTCATCGTAAATCTCGGACAGCCAGTAGTTCGCGGTAATCGCGCCCGAGTTTGAAAGGATAAGTCCGCCGACCGAATAGGTAACCGTCGAATTTTCCTTTACGCGCCAGTCGAGAGCGCTCAGATACTTGTCAACCGTTTCCTTGTAATCAAGGTAGGGGTTTTTCATATTGCGGAGCTTTTCACGCTGTCTGCGGTAAAGAATATACGCCTTCGCAACTCCGTCATAACCGCCCTGAATGAGAACTTTCTCGACGCTGTCCTGAATATCCTCGACCGCAACGAATCCGTCTTTGATTTTCGGAAGAAAATCGGCGGTGACTTTCAGTGCGAGAAAATCTATGATGTTGTCGGTGTAATCGGTTTCGGTCGCATCAAACGCCTTTTTCATCGCGTTTGTGATTTTGCTGATGTCGAAATCAACCTGTTTTCCGTCTCTCTTGATAATTCTGTACATAGTCTGTCTTTCTCCTTATATCCGATTCTGTAAATATAATTCTCGTTGTTATACCCCTCTGACTTCGACCGACGGGACGCGCGGCCTCATAATATCGGCGAGGGCGAACATTTCGTCACGGTCAAATGCCGAAAGGCCGTCGGGAGCGACAAGATCCCCCGAATTTTTGAACTGCTGAAGATAATAGTGCTTTGCGCCCGCTATCTCTTCGGAAAGCCGCAGCAGACTCTCCTTTGTGTGAAGCCCCTTCACAACGGTGGTGCGGAACTCATACCCGACATTTCCGCTCATAAGATAATCGCGCGAGGCGACTATTTTGTCGGCATCGATTTTTTCGAGTCCGACCGTGCGCGGATATTCGGCGAGCGAATTTTTTATATCCATCGCGACAGAGTCGCACAGTCCGCTCCCGACCGCTTTTTTCAGCAAATCGGGATTTGTACCGTTCGTGTCGAGCTTTATCTTATAGCCGAGCTCTTTGACTTTTCCCATAAAATCGAGAATGTCCGGATGTATCAGCGGCTCTCCGCCGGTTATCACAACCCCGTCGAGCAGACCGACACGCTTTTTGAGAAATGAGATAATCTCATCCTCGTCTGTTTCGGGGCTGCCGCCGCAGACGAGAGAGGCGTTATGACAGAACGGACAGCGGAAATTGCATCCGGCGGTGAACAGCGTACATGCCACCCTGCCCGGATAATCGAGCAGCGTCATTTTCTGTATTCCCGCGATTTTCAATTTCCTTCCCTCCCGATCTTATACATTCCGACAGTTCGAACGCGTTTTGCCGACACTTGCCGGCAGCAGAATCATTCTATCACAGCAAATACGCTTTGTCAATATGCATTTGACATTTTTTTGTAAAAAAACACAAGATATTGTGTCGCGGCTTTTTCGGCGTTACTACATATTGTGGTGATTTTGAGCATTGCGGTTAGAATTGCCTAACCCCCGAAAATCCGAATTTTATTCGCTTTTCGGGGTAAAAAATGCCGTTTTGCCGAATAAAATAGGTATTGTCGCAGGCTCTATTGACAAGTGTCGGCGGCAATGCTATACTGATGGCGAAATTCAGCGACATATAAAAGATTGAAGGTCGGTATTATGACGGATGCGGTTGATATAGTTATATTTGTTTTGGAATGCATCGGCGCCGTTGCATTCACCCTTTCGGGAACGGTTATTTCGGTTGAGCACAGGATAGATCCTGTCGGGACATTTGTCATAACCTTCACCACGGCGTTCGGCGGAGGAATTGTCCGCGACCTCATGCTCGGCATCACCCCTCCGTGCGTATTTTCGGAAAAGTCGGTTGCGGTCGAAGCGATGATTTCGGTTACCGTCGCGATGATATTCTATCTTTTCGCCTTTTTCAGAAAAACATCGCCGTTTGTCCGCAAAATCAAGGGTGATATGCTGCTCTATCTGCTTGACGCGGTCGGACTTTCGATTTTCTGTATATCGGGCGCGAAAACGGCAATCGCCGCAGGATACGGCGAGAACATTCCGCTTGTTGTTACCGCGGCGGTGGTCAGCGGATGCGGCGGCGGCATACTGCGCGATGTCTTTATCAGCCGTGTACCGATGGTTTTCAGAAAGCATGTCTATATTCTGCCCGCGCTTATCGGCTCGATTGCCTATGCTCTGCTCTACACGAAAATTTCTCAGCTTGCCGCGATGCTTATCGGCATATCGCTGATTATCGGAATAAGAATCCCGGCGATAAAGCACAAATGGAACCTGCCGATTCCGAAAGCCGAACCCGCTGACGCTCAAAGCGCGAATACCGACGATGACTGAATCTACGGCAGTTTATTTATCAGAACAAAGAAAAAAGACCTGTGTCCGACTGACACAGGTCTTTTGATTTTGCTTATATTATCTTTCGAAGAATTTCTTGTGCGGTCTGCGGTTTGCTCCGCCTTCGTGATCGTCACGGTCGGTGCGTACCGGGCGTGATCCGCGGTCGTCGTTTTCGGCTTTGGGAAGAAGCGCCTTGCGCGACAGATTGAATCTGCCCTTTTCGTCTACTCCCATGAATTTAACCGTAATCTCGTCGCCTTCTTTAACGACATCCTCGACCTTTTCGACAAACTGGTTGGACAGGTCTTTAATATGGCACATGCCTTCCTTGCCGGGCGCGAATTCAACGAATGCGCCTATCGGGATTACGCGGGTAACCTTGCCCGTATATACGGCGCCGACTTCGGGCTCGAAGCAGATTGCGTCGATGGCCGCCTTGGCCTTGAGTCCGCTTTCCGAATCGGCTGCGGCGATATAAATCGTTCCGTCTTCCTCGATGTCGATCTTCGCTCCGCTTTCGGCGGTAATGCGCTGGATGACCTCGCCGCCCTTGCCGATAACCTCGCGGATTTTCTCTGTCTTAATATGCATCGTGATGAGCTTGGGAGCATATTTCGAGAGTTCCTCACGCGGACCGGGGATAGCTTTGAGAATAATCTCGTCGATGATGTAATCTCTGCCCTTATGTGTCTTTTCGAATGCGGATTTGATGATTTCGGGTGTAAGACCGTCAATCTTAAGGTCCATCTGAATCGATGTGATACCCTTATGCGTGCCCGCTACCTTGAAGTCCATATCGCCGTAGAAGTCCTCGACACCCTGAATATCGATCATGGTATCCCAGCTTCCGTCCTCGGCGGTGATAAGTCCGCAGGAGATGCCGGCAACAGGTGCCTTAATCGGAACGCCTGCGTCCATAAGCGCAAGAGTGGAGCCGCATACCGATGCCTGAGATGTCGAGCCGTTTGACGAAATGACCTCGGATACGAGTCTCATTGCGTACGGGAATTCCTCAACAGACGGAAGTACCGGAACGAGCGAACGCTCTGCGAGCGCACCGTGTCCGATTTCGCGGCGTCCGGGCGATCTTGTCGACTTTGCTTCGCCTGTCGAATAGCCCGGCATATTGTACTGGTGCATATATCTCTTCGATTTTTCTTCGTCGATTGTGTCAAGCTCCTGAGCGTCGTCGAGTGTTCCGAGCGTGCAGATTGTCATAACCTGAGTCTGACCTCTTGTGAACATACCCGAGCCGTGTACGCGGGGCAGGAATCCGACTTCTGCCGCGAGCGGACGGATTTCGTCCATCGATCTGCCGTCGACACGCTTTTTGTCTTCGAGCAGCCAGCGTCTTACAATCTTCTTCTGAATCTTGTAGACGAGTTCGGGCATCATTACGTCAAGTCCCTCGTACTCGCCGCCGAATTTTTCGAGAATGGCGTCCTGAATCGGAACCATACGCGCGTCGCGGACAGTCTTGTCGTCCGTATCCATCGCATACATAACGTCCTCTTCGCAGAACTTGAAGATCTTGTCGAACATATCGTGGTCGAGTTCTCCCGAAGGATACTCGAATTTGGGCTTGCCGACCTCGGCAACGATTCCCTTTATGAACGCACAGAGAGTCTTGATTTCCTCATGCGCCTTCATGATCGCATCAAACATAACGTCGTCGGGAACTTCGTTTGCGCCTGCCTCAATCATTACGACCTTTTCGCTTGTGCCGGCAACCGTAAGTTCGAGATCGCTGTGCTTTCTCTGTTCCTGTGTCGGGTTGATGACGATTTCGCCGTCTACAAGGCCCACAAAAACGCCTGCGATAGGTCCGTTCCACGGAATATCCGAAATCGAAAGGGCAATCGACGAGCCGAGCATCGCGGTGATTTCGGGTGAGCAGTCATAGTCGATTGAAAGTGTGGTCAGAACGATTGCGACATCGTTGCGCAAATCCTTCGGGAAAAGCGGACGTGTCGGGCGGTCGATTACGCGGCTTGTGAGAATTGCCTTTTCGGAAGGCTTGCCCTCACGGCGCAGATATCCGCCGGGGATTCTTCCGACAGCGTAAAGACGCTCGTCGAAATCAACCGACAGAGGGAGAAAATCGATGCCGTCACGCGGCTTTGCCGATGCGGTTGCGGTTGCGAGAATGCAGGTCTCGCCGTATCTTACAAGGCAGGAACCGTTTGCAAGTCCCGCCATCTTGCCGGTTTCGACCACAAGCGGTCTGCCGGCGAGTGTTGTTTCGTAAACCTTATAGTTTTTGAATTCCATAAGCTTTGACATTGCCATAATAATAATCCTCCGTGTTTAATATTTTTATATTTACCGCGGAGCAGAATAGTGAATAGTGAACATCGGTCTCGATACCGGCGAGATAAACATTCATTATTCATATTCCGCCCTGTTCGCGGCTTAGCTTACATGGTTAAAGCGGCTTTCGTTGAAAATGCCATGCTGACGCATGGCATTTTCAATAATTAAAGCTTACTTTCTGAGTCCGAGTTTTTCAACAATCGCACGGTAACGCTCTACATCCTTCTTCTGGAGGTAGTTGAGCAGATTGCGGCGCTTGCCTACCATTTTGAGCAGGCCGCGGCGCGAATGGTGGTCGTTGTTGTTCTTCTTCAGATGCTCGGTAAGATCTGCGATTCTCTTGGAAAGAACGGCAATCTGTACCTCGGGAGAACCCGTGTCACCCTCGTGAATGGCGTAGCTCTGGATAATTCCGGTTTTTACTTCTTTGTCAAGCATTTTTTTCACCTCATTTTTCTTAATTCGTCGGACCGGGATGCGGTTCGGTGGAAGCCTTACATCTGAGTCCGCGATACGGGATGTTGCCCGTTTTATGCTTACGTATGCCCTCGCATACATCGGTTATTATACCATAAGCCGCCTGAATTGCAAACTCTTTTTTTAATGTTTACAATTTATTAACATATACCGCGGCGGCAGCTTCAGATTTCGATTGTTCCCGACGCCGTCAGAAACTCGATGTCGATGCCCGAATATGTCCCTCCGAAATACCACGCCGCATCTATGTCGATATCCTTTGCGGCGGCGGAATTCTTCGAGAGCGTCATTGTACGGCTGTAAACCTGAGTAAGATGTATATCGTCGGTGTCGTAGTAGATTGCGGGGCTTGTGTATGACGCTTCGATTCCTCCGACCGACAGCATACCTCCGGGTCTCGCCCCGACACGCAGGCTGTGGCTCTTGACATACACGCGCACGGTAAGCTGTACGCTTGTCGCGCCCTTACCGGCATATTCCGCTTCCCATTCGACAAGCAGTCTGAAATTTCTCACATCCGATTCGCCGAGGAAGGATCCCTTCTTCGTTATCGTACCGTTTTCGTTTTCGACGGTCGATGTCGGATAAATCTCTCCCGGAAATCTCTTGTCGCTTTCTTTGCGGCTTGTTTCGGGTGCGGTATTTTCGGTTGTCACCTTGCTTTCCTCGGTGACTTCCGAGCCGCCGTCGGTCTTATGCGAATCGGTAATATCTGCCGATGTTACCGGACTTTTTGCGGTTGTGATTTCCGCCGATGCCGTCGACGGTTTCTGCGTGGCGGGAGCTTTATCGCTCTCTTTTTTTGCCGATGCCGTTGTCTTTGCCGAATACGAATCGGTTGTATTTTCAACCGGAGCATTTCTCTCGCTGACAAGCGAAACAATGATAATCGAGAGCAAAACGACGGCAATTATAAGCAGAAGAATCAGCGTACCCACCATAAATGCGAGTGCCTTTCGGCTGCCGCTTTGTTTCATATTATACCTCCTGATTTTCCCGCGGCTCTTTTTCGCCGCGCATCATCATAACCCGAACAAACCGAAAACTCAAAATTCGTTTTTGATTGTTCTTGCGAAAAGCCGATCGAGCGAACTTTTCGGATCGGCGTTTTTATAGAGTATCGAGTAGACGGTCTCGCAAATCGGCATCTCCACATGATATTTTCCGCAGAGTCTGTGAACGGCATCGGCGGTATAATATCCCTCGGCGAGCTGTTCGTATTTTTCGCCTTTGACGAAAGCCTCGCCGAATGCGCGGTTGTGCGAATGTTCTGAAAATACGGTTGCCTCATAGTCGCCGAGATGGCAGAGCCCGTATGCCGAACGCATATCGCCGCCCATCGCCTCGATAAGTCTTGCGACCTCGCTTGTGGCACGGCTCATCAGCGCGCCTTTGAGAGATGACACGCCGGCACCGTCAAGCATACCCGCCGCGATTCCGATAACGTTTTTGGTCGCCGCGCCGATTTCGTTGCCGATAAGATCGGCGCCGTAGTAGAATCTGATCAGCGAGCCCGAAAATTCATCGACAAGCCTCTTTCTGACATCGGGATCGGCGGAATCGATTACCATACAGTTCGGAACGCCTTTCGCGAATTCCTGCGGATGTCCCGGCCCTATCCATACCGCCGACTTGTTTGTGTCGCCGATAAATTCGGCGGCAACCTCGGTCAGCCTTTTCCCCGTTCCGATTTCAATTCCCTTCATGCAGAGCACGAAAATCTTGTTTTGGGGAGCGAAACTCATAATTTCGGCAAGAAGCGAGCGGAGCGCCTGCGACGGAATCGATATGATGATTACATCGCCGTCAATGCCGTCTTCAAGTCTGTCAATGAGTTTTATGCTTTCGGGATATGTGATTATCCCGTTCGTTCTCGTATTTTTCAGCTGTGCCATCGTGGGAGAGCCGGGTTTTCCGTAAACACTGACCTCATGGCCGAGACCGTTCACATACCATGCGATAAACGATCCCCAGCGTCCGCATCCTATCACGGTTATCTTCATATAAAATACCTTTCGGATTTCAGCCGGCGGTCTTTTCGATTATCTCGCGGGCGAGCACCGCCGCCTTTTTCGATGCGGCAAGTCTTACCGCAAGTCTTGTACCGTCAAAATGATATTCTCCGAAACTCTCGGTCTTTCCGAAAGACACGGCTATGCATACGGTGCCTGCGGGCTTGCCGTCATCGCCGATGTCCGGCCCCGCCCATCCGGTTATGCCGACACCTATGTCGGCGTGGAAGAGCGTCTCCGCGCCGCGTGCCATCGCTCTTGCCGTTTCGGCAGATACGACGCCGTATTTTTCGATAATTTCGGAATCGACCTTTACGAGTTCGGTCTTGATTTTTTCGGAATAACTGACGCACGAGCCGTCGATTACCGCCGATGCGCCCGGCACCGATGTTATCAGTGCGGCGAAAAGTCCGCCCGTACACGATTCGGCGGCGGCTGTTTTCAGATTTTTCTCTTTAAGAGTGCCGACAAGTTCGGATGCCGCCTTTACCGCGTCATCGAATTCTGCCGCAAAATCAAAGCCGTTTTCCATAATCATATCACCCTGCCGCGTTTTTTCGTTCGGATTCTCATACTCCGCCATTATACCATTCTGTTGATTACTTTACACAAAAGGAGATGTAATTTCCTGTCAAAAAGAACTAACTTTCTGTTAACTTTCTGTTAACTCTTTTTTCTGCGCATTTTTCCGACCGTCCGTATCTGCATATCGCAAAGAGCGGACATTTTTCGCACACCTGTCCTCTCGCCGGACAGTATTCTCTCCCGAACATGACGAGTCGATGACAGAAATCGCTCTGCTTGTCGGGCTCTATCCTTTTCGCGAGCGCTCTCTCGATTTTCAGCGGATTTTTTTCGCCTTTCGGCACAAGTCCGAGCCTTTCGGATATTCTTATGCAGTGGGTGTCGGTAACTATCGCCGGTGCGCCGAAAATGTCGCCGACTATGAGATTTGCGATTTTTCTTCCGACTCCCGGAAATGTGAGCAGTTCATCGATGTCGGACGGCATGACACCGCCGTATTTCGTGACCAGCAGCCGACACTCCTCTTTTATGTCCTTCGCCTTGACATGATAGAGTCCGCACGGGCGGACTGTGTTTTCGATGTCCGAAATATCGGCATCGGCAAGTTTTTCGGGGCTCGGATATTTTTCAAACAGGATTTCGGAAACCTCATTCACGCGTTTGTCGGTGCATTGTGCGGACAGTCTTGCCATGACGAGCAGCCGCCAGCTCTCGCCCTCGTATTTCAGCGCACATTCGGCTTCGGGATAGATTTTTTCGAGCGCGCCGACCGCCGCGGCGGCATGTTCCTTTGTTCCGTATCTCATATCTTCATTATCGTATTATCGGCTTTTCGCCGCGAAATCGTACAGCGACAGTCCGAAATGTTCGCCGAGCATCATTTCGAGATCGCAGAGCGGCAGTCCGACGACATTGTGATACTCCCCCGAAATCGAGCGTACGAAAACGGCGGCTCTGCCCTGAACGCCGTATGCGCCCGCTTTGTCAAGCGGCTCGCCCGTATCTATATAGCGGAGAATCTCCTCATCCGACAGATCCCTGAAACCGACAGATGTTCCGACCGCCCTTGAAAAGACACGGCCGTCTGCGGCAATCGCAAGTCCGCTGTAAACTTCGTGCGTTCTGCCCGACAGCATTTTCAGCATGGCGAATGCGTCGTCTTTATCGTGCGGCTTTCCGAGCAGTTTTCCGTCAAGGAAAACCATAGTGTCGGCGGCGACAATCAGCTCATCGTCCGCGGCTTTTTCGACGGCTGCCGCCGCTTTTCTCTCGGCAAGCATTTTTACCGCGGCATCGGGCGCGATTTTTTCGGGAAGCTCCTCATCGGCGCTTGTCGGGCGCAGATCGAAATCGACACCCATCATATTCAGCAGATCCCTGCGTCTCGGCGATGCCGATGCAAGCACAAGTCTGTATTTTTTCTTTTCCATTTGCGAGTTCCGCCTTTGTTATTTTATTCTGCGGATTTCCTTTTTCGTGGGAAGCCCTTTTTCATAGTTGGAGATAACATATCTGACCTCCTGCGGGCCCTCGACGGTAAATATGAAATGCCGCCCGATTTTCCCCGCTTTCGCGAGTTCCGCGTCCCGATCTGCCATATATACCGGCACGCTGTTTATCAGGATAAAACGTCCGCCCTCGCAGATCACCGGAAAATTCACCCTGCGTCTGTCGGTGAGCAGACGGCTGCCGGGATCTTTTTCGAGCGTCATCAGCGGCAGTCTGCCGTAAACGGCGACCGCCTTTGCGCCGCCTATATCGCGTATCTGCGGCAGAGTAAGTTCGGGCGAGAGAATGTAATCATCGAAAATTTCCGAGAAAAGCGACGCCGAATATGAATTCGTGATGTTCAGCCTGAAATCGCCGTGCAAAGCGAATCCGAGTTCCCGCGCCAAAGCTATATGCCCGATATTTCCGACAAGCGCGTGCAGAGCGCCCGCCGATTTTGCCGCCGAAAGCCTCTCACGCACCGCCGCGATTTCCCCGTCGAAGATCACCGGCGGCAGAATCACGCCGTTTGCCTTTTTTCCGTCAAAGCGGTCAAGCGGAAGATATACTATATCGAATCCGCCGTCCTCGGGAATTGACCTTGCGTCATAGAAACGCGCGCTGCGCTGCTTTTTTTCGGCCTTTTCGGCATAATGCGGCTGCGGCAGAGCATTATCCGACACGGGATTTCTGCCGTATGACGAAATCGGCGCAAGATTGCGCGCCTCATTCGCGTAAAGCGGCTTTATATGTCCGCTTTCGGCTTTGTTTTCGTCTGTTCTGACGCCGTTCATATTTTTCATATCGCCCGTAAAATAGCCGTCGGTGAATCCGTTTCTCGAAAACACTCTCGCAAGGTAGGCGATTTCGTTTTGATTTGCGTTTCTGCCCTCGTCAAGCAGGCGGCGGTAGACCGATACGACCGCCGACACATAGTCGGGCGATTTCATTCTGCCCTCGATTTTAAGCGATGAAACGCCCATTTCGATAAGCTCGGTGATATGCCCCGCAAGGCAGTTGTCTTTCAGCGAAAGCGGGTAGCGGTTATTGTACGGAAGACGGCAGGGCTGCGCACATTCGCCGCGGTTGCCCGAACGTCCGCCGACCATCGCCGACATAAGACACTGTCCCGACGCGCTGACGCAGAGCGCTCCGTGAACGAAAACCTCGATCGGTATCGGCGAGCGCGAAATCAGTTTTTTCAGATTTTTTCCGTCAAGCTCGCGCGCCGCCACCATAAGCGAAAAGCCGTGTTCGGCAAGGAAAACCGCCGCGTCCGAATTATGCCCCGAACACTGAGTCGAGCCGTGAAGCTCGAAATCGGGGTAACGCGCACGGATAACCGACGCAAGTCCGAGATCGGACAGAATAAGCGCGTCGACATCGCTGCGATAGAGAAAATCGACAAGTTCGATAAGTCGCTGCATTTCGCGGTCGAGTACCGCGGTATTCAGCGTCACATAGACGCGGACGCCGCGCTCATGCGCGTATGCGACCGCATCGCAGAGTTCGGCTCTCGTGAAATTTTTTGCCGACATACGGGCGTTGAATGCGGTCATGCCGAGATAAACGGCATCCGCTCCCGCCCCGACGGCGGCTTTCAGCGCATCGGGAGAACCTGCGGGGGCGAGCAGTTCGGGCAGTCTTTTTTTATATTCGGTTGTTTTTTCGATATTATTGTCGGTCAATTCGGATTATCCGCCTTATCTGTATTTTGATTTTCGGTATCTGCTTTTTTATATTATACCACGCTTTTTGCCCGAAAAGAATATTTTTCTCAAAAATACATAAAATTTATCAAATCCGGCTTGCCGTATCGAAAAAAATATGTTATATTGTATAAACCGATTGATACACATTCGGTAAAAATCGCAAAAAAGAAAAGGAAGGCATAACCGCAACAATGAAAAAACTTCTGTCGGCAAGATCGGCGGCGCTGATGTCGCTGCTGCTCTGCGTATCCATTCTGCTTGTGTCCTGCGGAAATTTCGCCGCTTCGACGACAGCGGCGGCCGATACGACATCTCCCGTAACAACCGAAAATCCGCAAACGACAACCGCCGCACCCGCGACCGCAGCCGTTCCGGAGACCACAACATCACCCGTGACAACAGAAGGCACCGCAACGACAACGGCGCCCGCAGCAACAACATCCGTGACCACAACCGCGCCCGTGACAACAACGGTTCCCGTAACGACAACGATTCCCGTAACGACAACGGCACAGGTAACGACCGCAAAGAAGCCTGCGACAACCGCGGCGCCGAAGAAAACAACAGCCGCCGAAACGACGAAAGCACCCGATACCGAGCCCGTCGTCGAAGAAAACGTAATCGATATGTATCTCATCGGCGGACAGTCGAACGCCGTCGGATACAGCAACAAGGGCAATCTTTCGGGCGTATTCGACAATGTATGGTTCGCAGGTGAAAACGAACGCAACAGAACGACAGGCGCAGTCGCATTCTCGATGATAAACGAATACAGCAAATGTGTTAAGACAGGATTCGGTCTGAACGCAAACTGCATCGGCCCCGAATACGGCATGGCGGAGGTTCTCAACGACTTCTACTCAAACGGGCATCCCGCGTTCATCTACAAATATGCGGCAGGCGGAACCGCCCTCCACAACGACACATGGGGACTTTCGGACACATTCGGCAACTGGTATCCGAAATCAAGATGGGGCAACGCAACGGTCGACGCATCGGCATCTCCGATGGGCGTTCTCTATTACAACTTCCTCGAAAACTTCAAGACGGTTTACAACAAGCTCAAAGCAGACGGATACACACCGAAAATCAAAGGCATGGTCTGGATGCAGGGCGAAGCCGATCTCGGACGCGAAGCGTCTTACAAAGTTCTGCTCAAGGCGCTGATCAAGAATCTGCGTGCCGATCTTGCCGAAATCACCGGCGACGATTCCTGCCTCGAAATGCCGTTTGTAATCGGCAAAATTGCGACCACATTCGAAACATACGACAACCCGAATGTTCCCGCGTTCAATAAAGTTCAGCAGGCTGTTGCCGATTCGATGACAAACGTCTACACGATAGAAACATCCGACCTTGTAATCGTCAGCGAAAGCGGACTCATCAAAGGTACCGACAAATATCATTTCAATACCGAAGACGCGAGAACTCTCGGCAACAGATTTGCCGAAAAGCTGCTTGAACATTACGGCAAAAAATAAGTCCGGACAAATATCAAAACAAATTTCACGCAAAAGGCATGGTTGAAATTATGAAGAAAAAATCATCGAAAAAGATAATTTCCGCGCTCGCGCTCTTTCTTTCCGCGCTGATGCTGCTTACGTCATGCGGCACGGCTCTCCACGAGACCACATCCGCGACAGCCGATGTCACAACAGCCGAACCTCAGCCGACGGCTCCCGAAGAGGCGGTAATCGCCGAAAAGGGCAAAACTCCGGAATTTACACTTGTTTATTCGAAATTCGGCGAAAAAGACGAGCTTGCCGAATCGTTTGAACAGCTTTACACCGAAAAGCTCGGCGTAACATTCAACGTAAAAGGCGACACCGAAGAAGCCGGCGGAAACGAAATCGTTTTCAACTCGGAAAGCAGAGCCGACTGCAAAGAACTTATCGACTCGCTTGACGGCGGATATTACGCGGTAAAAGCGGTCGGAAACGACACCGGCACGACAATTCTCGTCGCGTACAAGGGCGACATCGCAAAAGACGCTCTTCTTGCGCGTCTTGCCGAAATGATCGACGAAACATCGGGCAAAGCGGTAATATCTCCCGAAATCAACGAGAAAACGGCGGCGGTAACCCTTAACGAAAGCAAGGACAAGGGCGTTATCGACATGTATCTCATCGCAGGTCAGTCGAACGCGGTCGGATACAGCAACAAAGGCAGCCTCTCGGGCGAGTTCACAAACGTATGGTTTGCGGGCGAAAACGAAAAGAACAGAAGAACAGGCGCGACCACCCTCTCGATTATCGACAATTACGTCAAATCGGTAAAGGCGGGCTACGGCTGGAACTCGAACTGCATCGGCCCCGAATACGGCATGGCCGAAATTCTCAACGATTACTATGACAGCGAAAATCCCGCCTTCATCTTCAAATCGGCGGCAGGCGGAACGGCGCTGAACAACGACACATGGGGACTTTCGGACACATTCGGCAACTGGTATCCGAGATCGAAATGGAAAGGTACCGATGTCAATCCCTCAAAATCTCCGATGGGCGTTCAGTATTATTACTTTATCGAAAACTTCAAAGCGGTCTACAATAAACTCGTTGCCGACGGATACACCCCGAGGGTTCGCGGCATGGTCTGGATGCAGGGCGAAGCCGATCTCGGACGCGACAAGCTTTACAAGACTCTTCTCAAGGCGCTGATAAAAGATCTGCGCGCCGACATTGCCGAAATCACCGGCGACGACACGAATCTCGAAATGCCGTTTATAATCGGCAAAATCGCGACCACATTCGAAACATACAACAACCCGAGTGTTCCCTCGTTCAACAAAGTTCAGCAGGATGTTGCCGATTCGATGACAAACGTCTACACGATAGAAACATCCGACCTTGTAATCGTCAGCGAAAGCGGACTTATCAAAGGTACCGACAAATATCATTTCAGCACGCATGACGCAAGAATTCTCGGTCAGAGATTCGCCGAAAAGCTGCTTGAGCACTATACGGTAAAATAACAGAGCCGACATCGAAAGGACCGGAACACAGTTATGACAAAATCAATCGATATGTATCTCATCGGCGGTCAGTCGAATGCCGCCGGATGCAGTTCAAAAGGAAATCTCGACCGAGTATTCGGGAACATACTTTTTTCGGGTGAAACCGAAAAAGACAGGCTGACCGGTATCGCGACCCTCTCGCTTATAAAAGATTATGCGAAATCGGTGAAAGCGGGCTACGGCATAACCGAAAATCACATCGGCCCCGAATACGGCATGGCCGAAGTTCTGAACGACCGTTATGACAGCGAAAATCCCGCATTCATCTTCAAATCGGCTGGCGGCGGAACGGCGCTGAACAATGACGCCTGCGGTCTGTCCGACACATTCGGCAACTGGTATCCGAAATCGAAATGGGGCGGCAAAACGGCGGATCCGAAAGCCTCCCCGATGGGTGTTCAGTATTACAATTTCGTCGAAAACTTCAAGACGGTTTACGAAAAGCTCGTATCCGACGGATATGCCCCGAAGGTAAAAGGCATGGCGTGGATGCAGGGCGAGTCGGATCTCGGACGCGAAGTCGTCTACGAAGAGCTTCTCACGGCGCTGATAAACGATCTGCGCGCCGACATCGCCGAAATCACCGGCGATGACTCGAATCTCGAAATGCCGTTTATAATCGGCAAAATCGCGACAACTTTCGGAGAATACGCAAATCCGCTTGTCCCCGCATTCAACGAAATGCAGCAGAGAGTTGCCGACAGTATGACAAATGTCAGCACGATAGAAACATCCGACCTTATCATCGTCGGCGAAGGCGGCAAAATCTGCGGAACCGACGGCTGCCATTTCAGCGCCGAAGATTCACGCACTCTCGGCAACAGATTCGCGGAAAAGCTGCTGGAATATTACAAGGTCGGCTGATATACCGCAAAATTCGGTCGTATCGTCAGATACGCGCAAAGAACAGACACCGTGAAAGCAGATGCTTTCACGGTGTCTGTTTTTCGGTTTGATTTTTCGGTTTATTTGTTCTCTGCGGGATTGAGCAGATTGTGAAAATCGACATATTCGTGATAAATATCGCAGACGCCCCCGCCGTCTATCCTGATTACAGTGCCGCCGTTCAGCTGTTCGTTCCAATAGCAGCCGCTGCCCGTTTTAAGCGAATAGGTCATTCGCACGCCCTTGTATCCGACGGAAAAATTGTTGATGTGGTCGTGTCCGACGACAATATTCTTCGTATGTCCGAGTTCGAGAATTTTCCCGAAAACGCCGTCGTCGGCATCATAAGAGGCGATGCTCTCATATTTCACGCCGAATGAGTTTTCATAGCCGTGATTCCATACCGATTTGCCGTAGCTTTCCCACACACCGACAGATCGTTCGGGATTTTTCGATGCGGCAGCGTAAGCATCGCGGAAGGCGTATATCGGGATATGCATCATCATCATGCTCTCCGGATATCCGCGAAGGCGAAGATCGGCTATAACATCATCATACCATATCATCTGCTCGGGCGTAAGTTTTGCCCATGAAACGCCGTCGCCGCACGGCGCGCGGTCATGACTGTCGACCATGATAATCGCCTCAATCGGTTTACCGTCCTCGGTGATGCCGATAACATAGTTTCCCGAGCCGAGTGCGGGGTTGCCCGCTTCAAACAGGCAAAGCGGATGGCTGCGGAAAATCCCGCCGCGCTCGCGTACGGCTTCCGCACCAACCTGATTGTCGTGATTTCCCCATACGAATGCCCACGGAATGTTAAATGAGTCCATAAACTCGGCGTAAAACTCATATACCGCCGGATTGTCGCCATAGGAAAAATCGCCCGTATGCGTGATCAGATCGGGCTTTACACGGCTTACAAGTTCTTTCACCGTGCCGGTCATAATCTGCTTTACCCTGCCCGCATCCGAGCTGAAATCGGCAGACGAAAGCTGAGTATCGGTCAGATTGAGAATTACGAAATCGCGATTTGACGGCTTGTTCAGAATTTTCATATATTTAATCCTTCCTGTTCTGTATCCTGCCCTATCAAAAGATATATTAAATCATTTTCCGAAAAAAAACAAGTCAAAACCGATATTTTGCAAATTTTTGTCGGACAGCGGACAGATTAAGAGCGTTTGAAACACCTGCCCGACTTTTTGCCGCCGAAAGTTATAAAAAATCAACAAAAACTATTGTCAAAGAGAAAAACTCATGGTATAATGTGAAAGCTATACGGGCTCTGCGCCCGAAAAACAAAAGAAAATCTTCCGATTTTCCGAGAAAGGCATGGTATGACAATGATGAAAAAAATCATATCGGGAAAGATATTATCGGCAGCCGCTCTGCTCCTCTGCGCTCTGACGGTACTTTCCGCGTGCGGAACGACACCGGCTCAGACAACGGCGGCTGTTACAACGGCCGAACCGCAGCCGGCGGCTCCCGAAGAGGCGGTAATCGCCGAAAAAGGCAAAACTCCCGAATTCACACTTGTTTACTCTCAGTTCGGCAAAAAAGACGAGCTTGCCGAATCGTTTGAGCAGCTCTACACCGAAAAACTCGGCGTAACTTTCACCGCAAAAAGCGACGGCGACGCGGCAGGCGGAAACGAAATCGTTTTCAACTCGGAAAACAGAGCCGACTGCAAAGAGCTCAAAGACTCGGTTAACGGCGGCTGCTATGCAATAAAAGCGGTCAGGAACGACACGGGTGTGACGATTCTCCTCGCATACAAAGGCGACCTCGCAAAAGACGCTCTTCTCGCGCGTCTTGCCGAAATGATCGATGAAACATCGGGTAAAGCGTCAATCTCCCCCGAAATCAACGAGTCAAAAGCGGTTGTCAGCATCGGCCTGAATGAAAACAAGGACAAAGGCGTTATCGATATGTATCTCATCGGCGGTCAGTCGAACGCCGCAGGATGCAGCGCGAAAGGTACCCTTTCGGGCGTATTCAGAAACGTCTGGTTCGCGGGCGAAACCGAAAAGAACAGAAAAACAGGTGTCGGCACGCTCACGCTTATCAAAAAATACAGAAAATTCGTAAAAGCGGGCCTCGGAATCACCGACAGCTTCATCGGTCCCGAATACGGCATGGCGGAAGTTCTGAACGATTATTATGACAGCGAAAATCCCGCCTTCATCTTCAAATCGGCAGGCGGCGGAACGGCGCTCAACAATGATTCATGGGGACTTTCGGACACATACGGCAACTGGTATCCGAGATCAAAGTGGAACGGCAAAGAGGTCGATCCCCAGAACTCGCCTATGGGCGTTCAGTATTACAACTTCGTCGAAAACTTCAGAACGGTCTACAACAAACTGGTCTCCGAAGGATACACCCCGAAAGTCCGCGGCATGGTCTGGATGCAGGGCGAGGCCGATCTCGGACGCGAAACATCATACAAAGTTCTGCTCAAAGCGCTGATTAACGATCTTCGTGCCGACATCGCCGAAATCACGGGTGACGACTCCAATCTCGAAATGCCGTTCGTAATCGGCAAAATCGCGACCACGTTCGAAACATACAACAACCAGTATGTCCCCGCGTTCAACAAAGTTCAGCAGGCAGTTGCCGACTCGATGACAAATGTCTACACGATTGAAACATCCGACCTCATTATCGTCAACGAACGCGGCAAGATTGTCGGCACCGACAAATACCATTTCAGCACGAAAGACTCGGAAACGCTCGGAAAACGTTTTGCCGAGAAACTGCTTGAGCATTACACGATAAAAGAAACAACGGCAGCCGAAGGTTAAGAAATCCGAAATGAAAATATCAAGAGCTCTTACAGCACTGTCGGCGATTCTTCTTTCGGCGGCGGCCGCCGTATCATGCAGCTCACCGACAGAGCCGCTGTCTTCGGGCAGCGGCTCTGTCGGTGAAAAAAGTGCGCAGACCGACACGAACTCCGGAACATACGGGACATCCGGCGAAATAACGTCGACCGACGGCAATCGGGACAGCGGAATAACAGTTCCGAGCGTCATGCCCGATTTTCACGGATGCAATCCATATATCTTCGGCTATCCGCTGTCCGAGTCCGATCTTTTCGGCGATGCCTGCGGACTTGTCGACGCGATAAACGGATACGGCGATTTTTACGCCGTCGATGCCGATACCGCATCTCTGCTTTCCGACAACATATTTTTCAACTATCCGCCCGCCGCACTCTGCGAATTTAAGACGGTCGACGGCGGAATATCGATAACATACAGCTGCGACAAGTCCGAATTCTGCAACAAACTCAACATTTTTTTCGCGAAAGTAAGAAAAATACTCGATGAGACGGTGAGTCCGGATATGCCCGAAGTTCGCATCGCGCTCGAGCTCTACCGCTATGTTACGACAAACGTCAGCTATTTTTCGGTTGATTACACCGAAAGTCAGACATCGGCATACAGCGCGCTGACAAGCGGCAGAACAATCTGCTACGGCTTTGCCGATGCCTACAATTATCTGCTCAGGCAGTCGGGCATATCGGCGGAACTCGTTTTCGGCGAGCGAAACGACGGCGAAAAACACGGTTGGAGTCTTGTTACAATCGGCGGCAATCGCTATCACTGCGATCCGACATGGGAGAAAAGCTCGAAAACCTACGGTCTGGGGCTGCTCTATTTCGGAATGACCGACGATGTTCGGCTCCGCTATACGAACAAAAACGCCTATATCGGAAAAGGCGCGGCGAAAACGGCATACGGCTGGAACGACTGCACAGATGATGCGCTTCAGGAGTTCGGTTATATGAAAACATGGACATGGGAAGAAATCGAAAAATCGCTTTCCCGGATGTCCGATTCCCCGAAATGAAAGGAAATCCACAGACACTATGAAAGAATTTATTCTCTGCAAATACGGCGAAGTTGTGCTGAAAGGGCTCAACAAGTCGACATTCGAGCATATCATGGCGGGACAGGTGCGCCGCAGACTGAAACAGATAGGCAATTTCAATGTCTGCTACTCGCAGTCAACCCTTTACATCGAACCCGAAGATGACGGGTGCGACATTGACGAGGCCTACCGCCGCGCGAAAAAAATATTCGGAATATCAACAGTTTCCCGTGCTCTCGCGGTCGAAAAGGATCTTAATGCCATTCTCTGCGCGGCAAAAGAATATCTGCCGCCTTTTCTCGAGGGAAAGTCGACCTTCAAGGTTGAGGGAAAACGCTCGGACAAGAGATTTCCGATGACATCCCCCGAACTTTCGGCGGAAATCGGCGCCGTTCTTCTTGATGCGGTGCCGAATCTCACCGTCGACCTTCACAATCCCGATATAGTCGTTCATGTCGAAGTCCGCGAAAAATACGCATTTCTGCACGCAGGCTCCGAGAAAGGCGCCTGCGGAATGCCGGGATCATCGGCGGGGAAAGCGCTTCTTCTGCTTTCGGGCGGCATAGACTCGCCGGTCGCCGGATATATGATGGCAAAGCGCGGTGCCGAGCTTGAGGCGGTATACTACGAATCAATTCCCTACACCTCCGAAATGGCGCGCGAAAAAGTCATGACGCTCGCCGCCGAGGTCTGCGAATACGCGGGCAGAATGACCGTTCATACAATCAACCTCACCGAAATTCAGGAAGCGATAAAGAAATACGCCGACGAGGAATATTTCACTCTCATTCTCCGCCGCGTGATGATGCGTCTTGCGTCAAGGCTCGCCGCCGACCGCGAATGTAACGCACTGATTACCGGCGAATCGCTCGGTCAGGTCGCATCGCAGACAATGCTCGCGCTGAATGTGACCGACGCTGTCGCAAATCTCCCGGTGTTCCGCCCCTGTATCGGCATGGACAAAGAGGAAATCGTGGTTACGGCACGCAAAATCGGGACATACGACACCTCGATTCTGCCGTACGAGGACTGCTGCACGGTATTCACCCCGCGCCATCCGAGAACGCGTCCCACGATTGACGCGGTCGAAAAGCAGGAGAGCAAAATCGCAAATCTTTCCGAACTTGAGGATGCGGCCTATACGGGCAGATGCGAACGGCTGATAACCGCGTACCGATAACTTCACATATCGAAGCATCAAAGACAGACGTCGGCAGACTGCCGCCGTCTGTCTTTTAATTTACAAAAAAACCGCAAAATATTTCAAAAAACTATTTACATTACCGCTTTTTTGTGCTAAAATCTATTCGTTTGAGAAAAAATCCAAAATCATATACCGGAGGAATTAAAAATGGAAAGAAAAAAGCTTTCTATGGACGGTAATACCGCCGCGGCTCACGTATCCTATGCGTTTACCGAAGTAGCGGCAATTTACCCCATTACCCCTTCATCTCCTATGGCCGAAGTTACCGACACATGGTCGGCGACCGACAAGAACGTATTCGGTGAACCCGCCCGCAACATTTTCGGCGAGCGTGTAAAGATCATCGAAATGCAGTCGGAAGCAGGTGCCGCAGGTGCGGTTCACGGCTCACTCGCCGCAGGTGCTCTCACAACCACCTACACGGCATCTCAGGGCCTTCTTCTTATGATTCCGAATATGTACAAGATTGCCGGTGAGCTTCTTCCCTGCGTATTCCACGTATCCGCCCGCTGCGTTGCATCGCACGCGCTGAATATTTTCGGCGATCACTCGGACGTTTACGCCTGCCGTCAGACAGGATTCGCAATGCTTGCCGAATCCAACCAGCAGGAAATCATGGACCTCGGCGCTGTCGCTCATCTGTCGACAATCAAGGGACGCGTTCCGTTCATCAACTTCTTCGACGGCTTCCGTACATCTCACGAAATTCAGAAGATTGAAGTATGGGATTACAAGGATCTCGCCGAAATGGTCGACATGGACGCCGTTAAGGAGTTCCGCGCACGCGCGATTAACCCCGAACATCCCGTTCTCCGCGGCTCTGCCGAAAACGGAGACATCTTCTTCCAGCACAGAGAGGCCTGCAACCCCTACTATGACGCTCTTCCCGGAATCGTCGAAGAGTACATGGGCAAGGTAAACGAAAAGCTCGGAACAAACTACGATCTGTTCAACTACTACGGCGCACCCGATGCCGAAAAGGTCATCGTCGCCATGGGTTCGGTCTGCGATGTTATCGAAGAAGTCATCGACTACAAGCTCGCGGCAGGCGAAAAAGTCGGTCTTGTAAAAGTCCGTCTGTACCGTCCTTTCGTCGCAAAGAAACTTGCCGAAGTTATTCCTTCGACAGTTAAGAAGATTGCGGTTCTCGACCGCACCAAAGAGCCCGGCGCTCTCGGCGAGCCTCTTTATCTCGATGTTGTTACCGCTCTCGCACAGTGCGGCGTATCCGGAATAAAGATCGTCGGCGGCAGATACGGCCTCGGCTCCAAGGACACAACTCCCGCATCCGTATTCGCGGTTTACGAAAATCTCGACGCAGATCAGCCGAAGAACGGCTTCACAATCGGAATCGTGGATGACCTTACCGGTCTTTCGCTTCCCGAAAAGGCTGTTCCCGACACATCGGCAAAGGGAACGATTTCCTGCAAGTTCTGGGGACTCGGCGGCGACGGAACGGTCGGCGCAAACAAGAACTCGATCAAGATCATCGGCGACCACACCGACAAATTCATTCAGGCATACTTCCAGTATGACTCGAAGAAGACAGGCGGCGTTACCATTTCTCACCTGAGATTCGGCGACAAACCGATTAAATCGCCTTACTACATCAACAAGGCCGATTTCGTTGCCTGCCATACGCCTTCCTACATGATTAAGGGCTACAAGATTGTCAACGACGTTAAGCCGGGCGGTACATTCCTTCTGAACTGCCAGTGGACACCCGAAGAACTTGACAGACATCTGCCGAACGAAGCGAAGGCATACATCGCAAACAACAATATCAACTTCTATATCATCAACGCAATCGACAAGGCGCTTGAAATCGGTATGGGCAAGCGCACCAACACCATTCTTCAGTCGGCATTCTTCAAACTCGCGAACATCATGCCCATCGACAAGGCTGTCGAGTATATGAAGTATATGGCAAAGAAGTCCTACCTTAAGAAGGGCGAGGCTGTTGTCGAGCTCAACTACAAGGCAATCGACGCAGGCGTTGACGCAATCGTAAAGGTTGACGTTCCCGAATCATGGAAGACTCTCGACACGACTCCCGCCGCAGAACACGTAGAGGGCAACCGTCCCGAACTCGTTAAGTTCGTCAAGGAAATTCTGAACCCCGTCGGAAAGATGAACGGCGACAGCCTGCCCGTATCCACATTCAAGGATATGGCAGACGGCACATTCCCGCAGGGCGCCGCAGCTTACGAAAAGCGCGGTGTTGCGGTTACCGTTCCGGTATGGCATTCCGAAAAATGTATCCAGTGCAATATGTGCTCGTTCGTATGTCCTCATGCAACCATCCGTCCGTTCGCTATGACAGAGGATGAGGCAAAGGCAGCACCCGAACAGACCAAGTTCACCGCGAAGATGATCGGCAAGGGATGCGAGAACTACAAGTTCACCATCGCCGTATCTCCTCTCGACTGTATGGGCTGCGCACTCTGCGTAAAGGTATGTAAGGTCGGCGCACTCGAGATGGTTCCTCAGGAAACACAGCTCGATCAGCAGCCTGTATTCGATTACGCGGTTGCGAACATTTCCAAGAAGGAAACTCCCTTCGCAGACGCATCGGTCAAGGGCTCACAGTTCAATCAGCCGCTGCTTGAGTTCTCGGGCTCGTGCGCAGGATGTGCGGAAACATCTTACGCCCGCCTTATCACTCAGCTCTTCGGCGAGAGAATGTATATTTCGAACGCAACCGGATGCTCCTCCATTTGGGGCGGCTCGGCTCCCGCTACTCCCTACACCGTCAACAAAGACAGCGGCAAGGGACCGGCTTGGGCAAACTCGCTCTTCGAGGATAACGCAGAGCACGGCTACGGTATGTATGTCGGTCAGAAAGCTCTTCGCGAAAAGCTCATCGGCTATGTAAACGAACTTGCCGCCGTCACAACATCGGATGATGTTAAGTCGGCAATAGACGGATATCTGGCAACCAAGGAAGACGGCAAGGCAAACGAGGCTGCAACCGAGAAGCTCGTAAAAGCTCTCGAAGCTATCGTTGAATGTCCTACCTGCGGCGAACTCGCAAAGAAGATTCTCGATGAGAAAGATTACCTTGCGAAGAAGTCGGTATGGATCTTCGGCGGCGACGGCTGGGCATACGATATCGGATTCGGCGGTCTCGACCACGTGCTTGCACAGGGTGAGAATGTA
>CAVGEY010000011.1:0-72098 GCA_963628435.1 bacterium | reverse complement strand
ATATTTTTATAATTATAATATATTATACAATTTTTTAATTTGCACTTTTTGCGGAATTACACTTTTTACAAAGCATTTGCAGATTATCATCAACTGTTCTGCCACCATTTGCCCAAGGTATAATATGGTCACCATGCATTTCTTCAAACTCATACTCTTTATCAATACCCCGTGCCAAACATAAAGGACAGTTATGATTTTGCTTTTCATAAGCGGTTTTTTTCTGTGACTCGGAAAAAGCCCTGATGTTTATATCTTATATATCTACTGCAATTTCCCTGCCTATTGCAAAGGCATAAATTGATGCATGACTTACTTTTTTTCCGCACAGCTTAGTAATCGCTTCGGAGTAATATGCAAGTTGATTTTTATGTTCATTTTTGAGAGTTTCTTCAACTATCTCAATATCGTCGTTATAATCAACATAATCTGTTTTATAATCCACAAGTTTTATTGTTCCGTCAGGCAGAACAAAGAAACAGTCAATTACGCCCTGAACAAGCATTTCGACATCAGCTATCTTTTCACCGTAACTGTCATCCGATGTGAATTCAGATGCAGGCATACCGACAAGGAAGCGGTATTCTCTGTATATTTCTTTCGCATTCTTCATTTCTTCAAACAAGGCAGATGTGAAAAATTTTTTAATACTCTTGATATTAACAAGCTCTGCCGATTCACGGTTAATAAATTTATCGGCTACAAGTCTTGCAAGTTCATTTTCCGCGCCGTACATTCTTACCTTTTCAAAATCGCAAAATTGCATAAAAAGGTGTGTGGCTGTTCCCTTTTCGGCTGCGGTCGGACGTCTTTCGGGAACAAGAAACTCAGGAACATTATCAAATCGATATCGTAAATCACCGACTTCATTATCATCAAGATATTCCGGGTACAATTTCGAAACAGACGCTTTTGTCGGAAGCTCGGATTCGGCTTTATGCGGATATTCAAAAGTAATTCTCTTTCTTATCTCATCAATATCCATGTTTTCTTCTGCTTCGGGCAGGTCAATCTTTTGCGTAGAATCAAGAGCAATAGGATAATTCAAAAAATCGGAATTTATGGTTTTGACGGAAAGTTTGAAAGTTTTTTCGGAGCTTAAATCGGAATACAGTGCCGACAAAATCCATTTCATAAAGCATTGCTGCATTCTCAATGTATAAAAATCAAAGAATTTTCCGCCGTTTTCGCAATCGGCTGTAAAATTATCAAGCTTGTCTTTCTTTATACCTGCGGTTATATACAGCTCATTTTTAGCACGTGTCAATGCAACATAAAGCACACGCATTTCCTCATCAATCGCATTGTCTGTTATCTTTTCGGCAACTGCACGATAAGTAAGAGGTGTATACTTTGCAAGTCCGTTGGCTACGCTGAGTTTGAACGCAAAACCCATATCGTGTTCGGCAAGCAAATCACGTGTTGTATCGTTCAGATTCACTTTACCGTCAGTGCAGCACAGAAAAACCACCGGGAATTCCAACCCTTTTGATTTATGTATCGACATTATCTTTACGGCATTGGTTTCCGTACATCCGGAATATTTTATTGCGGATTTTTCACCATCCTCTATTTGCCGAATATACCTCATAAAATTATGAAGCCCACGAAATGATCCGCTTTCGAATGATCGTGCGAAATCATAAAAGGCACGTAGTCTGCGATTTGCTTCTTTTCCTCCGATTTTGCCGCTGACTATTGATGGAAGCGAAGTTTTTTCATAAATATATCTTACTATTTTATCGGTAGAATTCGCTTCGGAATATTTTCTGCAATCGTTCAGAAACGAAAGAAAATATTCACCCTTCGGAAATCTTCCTTCCGATACGGCGTTACACAATGATTCATAAAGACACACCGATTTATCATCTCGACGAAGCATAACGAGGTCGTCAAGCGTTATATCGAAAACAGGACTTTTAAGTGCACCGGCGAGGGTGATATCTCTTCTGGGGTTATCAATCGCTCCGAGCAAAGAAAGAACAAGAAGGATCTCGGGCTTTGACAAAAAGTCATCCGATTCGGTTGTTTCAACCGGAATTCCCCTTTTCATAAGTTCAACTCTGAAGAGAGTTTCATTATCGGACGATTTTCTCATAAGAATTGCAATATCCGAGGGTGAACGGCCGTTTTCGATAAGCGTACGGATTTTATCGGCGACATAGGCCGCTTCGCATTGATGTTGATCGCTTTCATCATCGGGGCTGACAAGAATGATGTCGGTCTTTTTATCGGTTACACTATCGTTCGGAAAGCGAAGCGAATCGTTCTCGATATCATACGGAATTCTACCGCTGCCGTTCAGGAAGAGTTTATTGCAGACAGCATTTGCAAAATCGAGGATATGTTTATCGCTTCTGAAATTATCCGATAGAAAAATACGTGAATTATCCTGCTCTTTTTCGCAGTCATAATCCGGGAAGGATTCTCTGTATCCCGAAAAAATCTCGGGAACGGCATTTCGAAATCCGTAAATCGATTGCTTAATATCACCGACCATAAATCTGTTATTATGAGAAACAGCGCCGAAAATATCATCCTGTATTCTGTTTATATCCTGGTATTCGTCGATATATATCTGACTGAGTGAATCGGCAATTACTTTTGCGGCATCTGTAGGTTTACCGTCTTTTATCAAAAGATTATATGTCATTCGTTCCGCATCGGCAAAATCGATTATGGAATAGCGGCGTTTTTCGGCGGCATAATTTTTTTCAAAATTTTCAAGCAGTTTCCAAAGAGAGCGGCAGAGCCTTGCCGACATTGCGGCAGATATTTTATCGTTTGATTCATCACCGCATATAAGTTCGGCATAATTTTTAACGGTTTTTTTCAGAGCATCGCGGGCGTCGGTAAACGCGAGATATGACTCACTTTTCGAATCATTTCTCGGCAGCCTGAGAAATTCAAAATCCTGTATTCCGAATTTTTTAACGGCATAATCGGAATAGGAATAGAGCGTCTCGAGCTTTTTTAGTTCGTCTTCGATAACCGAAATACTTTTTTGTTGTGTTCCGTCATTTTTCAGTTCATCGAGAATGATTTTATAAACATTTATATAATGAGAAAGAGCTCTGTCGATACTTTTAACAAACTGTTTATCGAAAATGCTGCCGGACAATCCTTTTTCGGAAATATTATCAAGCCGCTCGGCAGATTCCTTTATATAATTCACTCCCTCGGGATATGAAGAAACGGTATTGTATATACCCAAAAACAAGCCTACAACATTATCATCACGAAGTCTCGAAAAATTATCTATCAGATTCAGAAAATTTTTATCGCCCGAAGCATATGCTGCGTCAATAGTCCGGTTCATTATATCGTTTCTCATAAGTTCAAGATCAGCCTCACCGCCTACTTTTACAGATGCAGGTAGACCGAGTTCAGAAAAGTGAGAAGATATAACACTGAGGCAAAAGCTGTCTATTGTGGAAATTTGTGCTCTGTCAAGAGAAAGAAGCTGATGTCTCAGTCTTGAATTTCCCTGCTCTTTGCCCATTTTTTCTGTTATTGCACGCGATATTTTTGATTTGAGTTCGGATGCGGCGGCCTTTGTGAAAGTGACAATCAACATAGATGTAATATCGACGGGAGGGTCATCGGTTATCGCGCGGATAACACGTTCCGTAAGAACCGCGGTTTTCCCCGATCCGGCTGCGGCACAGACGATAACATCCCCGCCTTTTGACATAAATGCATTGCTCTGCGATTTAGTCCATTTTATATCTGCCATTTTTCCGTTTTCGCTCCGATCTTCTTTTATTTATCAGATACTCTGCATATTTTTTTTGCGCCGCAATATTTGCACGGGCTTTCCTGTCCGTTCACCATCGGCAAGGCGAAGGCTTTACCGGATACGATTTCTTCTCCGATTGAGGATATTTTATCTGTTATTTTTTTTAGCAGATTATCGAAGCCTTCCCTGTCAATAATATTTTCATCAATTTTCAGGATGCCGTCTTTATCAAATTTTACCGGGACAAACTTACCTCTCTTTGACCGTTCCATTGCGGAAATCACTTCGACGTCATTTAGCAGAAGTCCGCTTTTATCTATGTCTTCAACGGCTTTTCTCATAATGTCATCAGCATCGGGTATCGGACTGTCAACTTTATCGCTCGGTTTCGGAGGACGGGCACTGTAATACATAAGGCCCGCGGGAAGAATTTCCCCGTCTGTTCCGACTCCCGTTTTTTTTCGAAAATCCGCATCCGATGTGCTGCATATTGAAAAAAGATATATGGGAAGCTGAAAATCAAGTCCGAGATCAATATTTTTAAGTGAGAATTTCTTATTTCCTGTTTTATAATCAACAACACGAAGGTAGACATCATTGTCTTTTTTCAGTATGTCGACTCTGTCTACTCTTCCGTAAACGGTTATTTTCTTTCCTTCCCCAAATTCAATATTAAGCGGTGATATATCACCCGGCTTATTGTCAATCGGCAACTCGAAAAACATGGGTTCAAAATCGGAATCGCGAAATTCTGCTATCATATTTTTTATAAAAAGCATTGCCAAGCCTTTAAGACGTTCGAAAAGATGTTCGAGTCTCGGCGTGCATACACCATGAGTTATGCTTTTTTTGCATTCATCGACCGCCGATTCGGCAATCCGATACAATTCGCTGTCATCTGTTGTCTTTATTGATTTATCACCGAGTTTTTGGAAAAACTGTTCGAAAACGGAATGCATAAAATTACCGACTTCGCGATTTTCAAAATCATCGGAAACAGCCTCTTTCAGCGACAATACATTTTTCATGTAATAAGAAAACGGACATTTTACAAAATTCTCAACTCTTGCCTGCGTCAGGTTAATGCCGTTGTGAGTTAAAGCATCGACTGTTGAAGTCTTAAGTTTACATTCGCTCGCATCAATGGGAATATTTTGAGAATGAATTTTCGAGTATTCGGATTCGCTGTCCGACATATCACACAGCAGAGAAAAGATTTTTTTTCCATTCTCACTATTCGGGTTTGCCATGCAAAATTCAAATGCGGTTGTCTTTCCCCTTATTTTGAACAGAGCATTTGTTTTGTCCCATATATCGGTTTCAAGCAACGGAAAAAGAGATTTCGTCGCATAGATTGCGACTGACGGATTTATATCGGAATGGTATGAAAGAGTGAGCGATTTTCCCGGTATTGAAATAGAGCGGTAAAAACTGTAAAGTTCGGAAGCCGAATTGCTTTCACTGTTATCGGCAAGCTCAATACCGAGACCGGAAAGCGCTTCCTTGTCTCTGTCGTTAAAAACAGTTCCCTCATCACCGGATGACGGAAAAACGCCTTCATTAAGCCCCAAAATAAAAACATGTTTTACTCCGGGTCTGTGAATCAGTTTCGGCTCTCCTATGAGCACCTCATCGACACGTGCGGGAACTTTGCCGATATCGGCAGACTCAAAAATCGTAAGAAGCAAACGAAGGTATTCGTTTGCGCTGACGTTCATATCCCCGGCAACGGTAACAAGACTGTCCAGCGCGCCGCAAATGATGTCCCATATTTGTATGCTTTCCTCTGCCGCGGACAGATTGCCGTTATGTCTGAGAAGAGCCTCTTCATCGGCAAGTTTTTCGGCTATTTTCATCTCTTTCAGCAAATCAAACAATGCCGCCGATGCCTGTCTTACCGTTGTTTCTTTCTCAAAAACATATCCGAATGTCGCGAGAGGGGTACAAAGCTTATCACGCAGTATTGTAAGACGTTCGAGTTTTTCACTTTCGGTTTCGGTAAATTCGGCGGTAAATCCGTTTGGATTCATTGTCCAAGCTTCATCACCGTACCAAAGCTTACCCGAAATTTTCCATGCGGATGCATATTCTTCAAGCAAATCACATTCATCCGATGTAAGCCCGGAAAGACCGCAACGCATGTATGAAATCACATCCTCGGTTCGCCAGGATCCGGCAATTACCGAGAGAGCACTTGTAATCATTCTTATTTGCGATTTCATACAGAGTCCTGTGCGTGATGAAATAAAGCAGGGAATATTATATTTTTCGAGAACAACATCAAGAATGCCCGAATATGATGACGGGTTTCTCGCTATAATCGCAATTTCCCGATAACGTGCGCCCTCCTCCTCAACAAGTCTTGCTATTTTGCAGGCGCAGGCCTCTGCCTCCGAATAAATATCGGATGCTTCGACTATTGATATATTTTCGGGTTTACCGTCATATACCGAATTGTCAAATTTCCAAATATTTTCCCGTAAAAAAAGGAGATCATCGGGAATAGAGGCAACTGTTCTTTTGCAGACAATGTCGGGCATAATACCGCACCCGCTTATGTCGGCAAGTCTGCGCAAACTTCTATCGCTCTTTTTGATATTACGCATCATTTCGGCATTATCACGCGGAAGATACGGAACTGTTATATAAACATTCTCGGACTTTGCAAATATATTTTTGAGAACTTCGGTCTCGGCAGGAGCAAATCTTGCAAATCCATCGATAAATACGGTTACTTCTGAAAAACAGTCATGAGTTTCGAGTATTTTTGCGGCTCTGGGAAGATCTTCCTCGGGATTGTCAAAATTATCATGCAGATTTTTGAGATCCAGCGTCATAATCACAGACAAATCAAGCAGTTTTCTTCCGAGCTTTCTTTCCTCCGGAGGAAGCTTTTCTGCGGCCGATTCAAGATCTGACGCAGAGATATTATAGCGCTGAAATTCGTCAACGGTTTTCTGAAGCAGTTTAAGAACCGAAAGATCATCAAGTGACAAGCCGTCATATTCGCTTAAAATTCCTTTAAGCTCTCGAAGTGTACGCCACATGACAATAAGTTTTGCACCACTTCCTATATAGTGATATGATAATCCGCCCCATTTGCGGAATATCATATTGCAAAGACGGCGGAAACCGGCCACCTCAATATTAAGGCCCATATATTCTTCACCGCAGAGTTTTTTTTCGGTCTCGAACACCTGCTGCTCGGGAACAAGCAGTAATATTTTCTTTTTGGTTGCCGATAATTCTTTTATTTTATCAAAAAGCAGGGTAGTCTTGCCGCTCCCTGCTCTTCCGTATATAAACTGAATCATAATCAAACTCCGATTTTGTCGACAGCTGTTAAATATCAACCTCTGCCATATATTTATAACCGTTTTCGGCTATATATTCTTTTCTCTCCTCAAGATTTTCTCCGAGAAGAACGTCAAGAATTTTCGCGGTTTCCGCAGCATCTGCCTCGCATACTCTTATAAGTCTGCGCGATGCGGGATTCATTGTTGTTTCCCACATCATATCCGGAGTGTTTTCGCCAAGTCCTTTTGAACGCTGTATGGTATATTTGAGTCCTTCACTTTCAAGACGCTTAACAATAGTCTGCCGTTCCTTTTCATCGTAGGCAAAAAGTGTTTCATTTTTTGTATCTATCTGAAAAAGAGGCGACTCCGCAATATATACTTTCCCGATTTTTATCAAAGTCGGCAGGAGACGGTAAAAAAGTGTAAGAATGAGTGCACGAATTTGATAGCCGTCCTCATCTGCATCGGTACAGATTATGATTTTATTCCAGCGCAGCATATCAAGATTAAAAGACGCAACATCTTTTTCTTTATGTTTGATTTCAATACCGCAGCCGATAACTTTCAGCAAATCAACAATAACGTCATTTTTCATTATGCGTTCGTAACTTGCCTTCAGACAGTTAAGCGTTTTTCCCCGAACCGGAATAATCGCCTGAAATTCTGCCGATCTTCCGAGTTTACACGAAGTCAGCGCACTGTCGCCCTCGACAATATAGAGCTCACGTCGCTGCGGATCTTTAGATCTGCAGGCGACAAATTTTTCTACTCTATTTGAAATATCGGTTGCGCCGATCAGTTTTTTCTTGGTCATGTCACGCGCGGCACTCGCGCTTTCGCGGATTGTTTTATTGGCAAGTATTCTGGCCGCAATCTTATCGGCATCCGACGGATTTTCGGTAAAATAAGTATCAAGTCTTGATTTGAAGAACTCGGTCATTGCCTGCTTGATAAATTCATTATCGATTTTCTTTTTTGTTTGATTCTCATAAGATGTTGCGGTTGAAAAACTGCTGGTAACAAGCACAAGGCATTCATCAATGTCGCTGAAATTGATTTTATTATCGTTTTTCTTATATTTATTATTATCTTTCAAATATTTATTTACGGCATAGAGAAATGCGGTCTTTGCGGCATCCTCGGGTGAGCCGCCGTATTCGAGCCAGCTGGAATTATGATAGTATTCGGTTGCATTAACGCTTGCATCAGTAAAGCAAAATGCCGCTTCAATAAGAAGTTTATATTCGGGAAGGTCCTCACGGTCGCGTCCGCTTGTTTCTTTTCTGATAAACACAGGCTCGGTTATAGCCTTTCCCATTGAGAGCTCTGCAACGCGTTCTTCGATTCCCTTTTCATAATAAAATTCTTCGGTAGTAGTATTTTCGCCGTCATTAAAAGTCAGAATAAAACGTACACCCGCATTTACCACAGCTTGTTTTTTCAGTGTTTCGACGAAATAATTTTTGGGAATATCTATTGATTTGAAAACCGCAATGTCAGCCCGCCATTTAATTATTGTTCCGTGTTTTTTTCCGTTTCTCGGTATGTCACCGACTGTAAGTTCTCCGACGGGTTCGCCCTTGCTAAAATGCATTTCGGAGATTTTACCGCCGGAATAGGAATACACATCCATATACTCACTTGAGCACTGCGTAGCGCAAGCACCGAGACCGTTTGTTCCGAGCGAATATTTATATGCAGATCCGCTGCTGTTATTCTTATATTTTCCGCTGGCGTAAAGTTCGCAGAAAATCAAATCCCAGTTGAACCGTCCCTGTTTTTCATTCCATCCCATAGGGATACCTCTGCCGTCATCCTCAACTTTTATAGATTTATCGGCATCTACGGTTATGCTTATGACATTGCCGTATCCTTCGCGCGATTCGTCAAGTGAATTGGCAAGAATTTCAAAAAAAGCGTGCTCACAGCCTTCAAGGCCGCTTGTTCCGAGATAAACCTCCGGCTTACGGCGAACTCTTTCCGCGCCTTTAAGACTTTCTATGCTGTCGTTTCCGTATTCGTTAACTGCTTTTTTTTCCGTTTTATTTGCCATATCGGGACTCCTTTATATTTTTGCGTTCAATCTAATTATACCCAAACATCTATCAAAAGTCAAGCTTACAAAGAAAATTCGGCAGACTGCACCGATGCCGGTCTGCCGAATTTTTTCAGTTGGAAATAATCATACCGAGCGGAAGCCACGACCGATAATTTCACTGCTTGTTGTAATTATAATAAATGATCCCGGATCGACTGTTTTTACAAATTTTCGAAGTCGTATGCTTTCGATGCGTTTACAAACGGTATGAATCATATATTTCTTTTCATGTGTATACTGCCCGAATGCTTCGTTCACAGTAGCACCGTGATGCAGATTAACCATAATATAATCCATTATCTTCTCGGGATGAGAAGTTATGATTATAAAATATTTACAGCTGTTGAACTTTTCAATCATTCCGTCAACAAGAAAAGCTTTAGAAAAAAGTCCGAGCATGGAGAAGAGACCTGTTTTTACATCAAATACAAAAAAAGAGCTCATTGCGATAAGGCAATCGGTACAGAGCAATGCCTTGCCGACATCAATTCTTGTATATTTCTTCAGGATAAGAGCAACAATATCTGTACCGCCCGATGATGCTTCACAGTTGAACATAATTGCCGAACCGATTCCGGTCAGCAGAATAGCATATACGAGCTCAAGAAGCGGCTGATCGGTAAGAGGTTTTGATAAGGGGACAAGCTGCTCGAGAGCAACAGTCAACAATGAGAAAACACTACTGCAGTATACGGTTTTTATTCCGGTTTCTTTACCGAGAAATATAAATCCGACAATCAGAAGAAGTGCATTTATCAACGCAATCAATGTTCCCGGTGAAACAGGGGTAATTTGACCGAGCAGCACACCGACGCCGCTTACTCCACCGGTTGAAAATCCGTTCGGAATCTTGAAGAAATAGACGCCGAATGTCATAAGAACAACTCCCGCTGTCATTAGCAAAAAATTGCGAACAGAATCTTTTATGTTTGATTTTTTTTCGTCCATTGTATGATGTGGTTTTATTTAGTCAGAGGCTTAATCGGGCCCCAGCCGCCCTCTTCGACGGTAGTTGTTGTTTCTTCGTTTTTATTCGTTGTAACCGGTATTTTTTGTGTCTCCGGAATTGTTACAGGCGATGTTGCATCCTGCTCGTGCGAAGTAGTCGGTATTATTATATCGTCGGATATTTCGGGATTTTTTTCGGTTGTTTCAGTCGATGAGTGCTTCTCATCCGTTATATCCGGCTTTACGCTGTCACTTGTGATTGCTTTTCCGGTATCGGGATTTACAGCAGTTGCCGTAGTTATAATTGCGTAGTATGATGTAGATTTCGGCTCGCCGGTCAAAGCATTTGAACTCGAATCTTCAACAGAAGGTGCGGTTACATAACTGTACACAGTACTTTTTTCTTCGGCTTTTTCACTGATCGTTTCATTTCCGCTGCCGCAGGAAAAAAGCATCGGAAGCGAAAGCGCCGCAAGTCCGAAAGCTATCGGTATTCTGAAAAATTCAATCATTTACAATTACTCCCGAAGATACACGTGTTTTGCCGTATATCTTATTAAAAAGAAAATATCTGTGTTAACATTCGATAGTCAGCACAGATATTAAATCATAATTTTTGATTTATGTCAAGATTTGTAACGAAAAATATTATTATACTTTCCGAAAAACAGTGACTTTCCAATCGTTTTCCGATTCTTCGTCGCAAAGCACAAGACCGTGAGCAGACATTGCCGCGATTACGTCATCACATCTGTTCTCGATTATGCCGGAACAAACAAGTTTTGCATCATGCGAGAGATAATCGGATATATTTTCGGACATTCTTATTAGAATATCGGCAACGATATTTGCCATCGCAAAATCATAAGGACCGTTTGACAGATCCACGTTTTTCAACAAATCGGACGTATCACAATAGAAATTATCAACACAGTTATCAATCGCGTTTTCACGCGCTACACGTACAGCAACAGGGTCGATATCGTAAGCGTTGGCAGAGCTTGCTCCGAGTTTCAGCGCAAAAAGAGAAAGAATACCGCTTCCTGTACCTATATCAAGCACTCGCGCATTTTTCGGCATATGTTTTTCGACCATCGCGGCGCACAAACGAGTTGTTTCGTGTGTTCCTGTTCCGAAAGCCATTCCGGGATCCATTTTAATTGTTACTTCCCCGTCTGCGGCATGATACTCTTGCCATGCGGGTACAACCGTCAGTCTCTTCCCGATATGAACAGGTTTATAATATGCACGCCAGGCATTATACCAATCTTCCTCTTTAACCCCGACCACATCCACGTCGGCTTGAATGTCAAGCGTTCTGAGTCTTTCGTTTATAAACGCAAGATATTCGGGAAGCGGTTTTTCTTCGGGAACAAATATGCTGACCGAACATTTATCGGGATCGGCGTGTAATATACTGTCATCGATAAGCTCACCGTACATAGGCTTCAGATTCTCGTCAATATCGCTGTAATCCTCAATCATAAGTCCGTTGTCGAGCATACTCATAAAAGCACATACATTATCAAGATCGGCTTTCGTGCACGACAGTTTAACCTGTTTCCAATCCATTCTGAATACTCCTTAATTTATTTATCGCGTTTCATAAATCCGCGTTTCTTACCCGAACTTTCGGACGAAAAAGCGTTTGCAAATTCACGCAGTTTTTGCTTTTGCTCCTCGGTCATATTCGTCGGGGTTTCGATATTTACCTTGAAATAAAGATTTCCGTATCCCCTGTTTCTGAAATGTCTGATACCCTTATTCTTTATGCAGAACGTAGTACCGGTCTGTGTTCCTTCGGGTATATGATATTTCTCCGGCTGGCCGTCAATAAGAGTCGGCACATCTATATCTGCGCCGAGTGCGGCCTGGGTGAAAGAAATGGGAATATTACAGTAGATATCATCTCCGTCGCGCTCAAAAAAGTTATCGGGTGTGACACTGACATATACCACAAAATCCCCGGCCGAGCCGCCGTTTCTGCCGTCGTTGCCGTATCCTTTGATTAAAATCGGTGTGCCATCCGAAATTCCGGGCTCAATAGTTATATCAAGAGTCTTTTTTACTCGTACATAACCTTTGCCGTTACAGTAGGAGCAGGGATTTTTTATAACCTTACCTGTGCCACGGCAGCTGTCACACTGTCTTGTCGACTGCATCATTCCGAACAGAGTCTGCTGTGTTGTTCTCACCTGTCCGCTGCCTCCGCATGTCTTACAGGTTTCGACCGTGCTGCCTTTGGACGCGCCTGTTCCGCTGCATTCCGGGCACTTCTCTATACGATTATAGTTAATTTCCTTTTTACAGCCGAAAACAGCCTCTTTGAAACTGATGTTGAGCTGTTCCTGCAGGCTTTCTCCGCGAATCGGGCCGTTTCTTGAACTGCGTGAAGATCCACCCATACTTCCGCCGAATATTGAAGAGAAGATATCGCCGAGATCTCCGAAATCGGTCGAAAATCCTCCGCTTGTACCATATCCTCCGGCACCCATATTCGGGTCGACACCGGCAAATCCGTATTGATCATATCTTGCTTTCTTATCGGGATCGGAAAGAACTTCATACGCTTCTCCGACCTCTTTGAATTTTATTTCCGCTTCCTTATCACCCGGGTTCATATCGGGGTGATATTTTTTTGCAAGCGTGCGGTACGCCTTTTTTATATCATCGGCGGATGCACTTTTATCAAGTCCAAGCACCTCATAATAGTCTTTTTTTGAATCAGCCATTGCTGCTTCTCCTTTATACCGGATTAAAATTAAAATGCCGCATTAACGCACCATAGGAAGGAGCATCTTTATGCTCCTTCCCTGTGGTCAAAATGCGTTACGCATTTTATTATTTTGTTTTATCCTCAAAATCGGCATTATAATAGCCGTTTGAATCTGTGCCGCCTTGATTATCCGAACCGGGATTCGAATCAAATCCGCCCTGAGCGCCTTGATTTCCCTGTCCCTGAGCTCCCTGTGATGAATAAAGTTTCTCGGATACTTTATACAATGCTTTTTCAAGCTCTTCGCTCGAATTCTTAATCAAATCATTATCCTGGCCTTTAAGAGCTTCATTTACCTTTTCGATTGCATCACGTACGGGTTTCTTCTCATCATCCGAAAGCTTATCTCCGATATCATTCAGAGTCTTATCGGCTTCAAAAGAGAGTGACTCGGCACGGTTGCGAAGTTCTACATTCTCTTTCTGCTTCTTGTCTTCATCGGCAAATTTTTCAGCTTCACGTACTGCCTTATCAATATCCTCTTTACTCATGTTGGAAGAAGACGTAATGGTAATATGCTGTTCCTTACCTGTGCCCTTATCGGTTGCGGAAACATTTACGATACCGTTTGCATCGATATCAAATGTAACTTCAATCTGAGGAACTCCACGGGGAGCGGGGGCAATTCCGTCAAGGCTGAAACGTCCGAGAGTTGTATTTCCGGATGCAATTTCACGTTCGCCCTGAAGGACATGTATTTCAACCGATGTCTGTCCATTGGCTGCGGTTGAGAAAATCTGACTCTTCTTTGTAGGGATAGTTGTATTACGGTCGATTATCTTTGTGAAAATACCGCCGAGTGTTTCAATGCCGAGCGAAAGAGGAGTTACATCGAGGAGAAGAAGATCTTTAACCTCTCCGCCGAGGACGCCCGCCTGAACAGCGGCACCGATTGCAACACATTCATCGGGGTTGATTCCCTTGAACGGATCTTTACCGATAAAGTTCTTAACGGCATCCTGTACCGCGGGAATACGGGTTGAACCGCCGACAAGAAGAACCTTATCAACCTGATTTACACTGAGTCCGGCATCTTTAAGTACCTGTTTGGTCGGTCCCATTGTTGCTTCAACGAGATCTTTTGTAAGAGCATCGAATTTAGCTCTTGTAAGAGTTGAGTTGAAGTGTTTCGGGCCGTTTGCGTCTGCTGTGATAAACGGGAGGTTAATTTCGGTGGAGTTCATACCCGAAAGTTCAATCTTGGCCTTTTCGGCTGCCTCCTTGATACGTTGGAGAGCCATCTTATCTTTACGCAGATCATTGCCGGGATTTTCCTTCATAAACTCTTCGGCAATCCAGTCAATAACGCGCTTATCAAAATCATCGCCGCCGAGACGGTTATTACCTGCGGTGGCAAGGACTTCAAAAACGCCGTCCGAAATTTCAAGGAGCGATACATCGAATGTTCCGCCGCCGAGGTCATAGACCATTATTTTTTGATTTACATCTTTATCCATACCATAGGCAAGTGCAGCTGCAGTAGGCTCGTTAATTATACGGAGAACTTCGAGTCCGGCAATCTTTCCGGCATCCTTAGTTGCCTGACGCTGTGCATCGGTGAAATAAGCGGGAACCGTAATAACTGCTTTGGATACGGTTTCGCCGAGATACGCCTCGGCATCGGCCTTCAGTTTTTGAAGAATCATCGCCGATATTTCCTGAGGAGTATACGATTTAGCGTCGATGTTTACTTTATAATTTTTGCCCATCTCTCTCTTTATAGAGCTTACAGTACGATCGGGATTTGTAATCGCCTGACGTTTTGCAACCTGTCCTACCATTCTTTCTCCGGTCTTAGAGAAGCCAACAACCGAAGGAGTTGTTCTCGATCCTTCGGGATTCGGGATAACTACGGGCTCGCCGCCCTCAAATACTGCAACGCAGCTGTTTGTTGTACCAAGGTCAATACCTATAATCTTTGACATAATTCTATACCTCCGATAAATAATTATTATTTGTAATATTTATTTTATGCAATTTTAATTTGCAACTTTTACCATTGCGTAACGAATAATCTTATCGCCTTTTTTATATCCCTTTTGGAATATTTCGACAATCTCGCCTTCGTCCTTTGTTTCATCTTCCACATGCATCACAGCATTATGAACTTTCGGATCGAATTTTTCGGTTGGGATAACTTCAACCCCGAGTTTTTCGAGTGTCGAGCCGAACTGATTAAGCGTCATTTTAACTCCCTCGATAACCTTTTCTCCGTCTGTATACTGAACGGCTCTCTCAAGATTATCGATCACGGGAAGCATTGCCTTCAAAACATCTGTATACGCGTCTGCGTAAATACTTTCTTTTTCTTTGGATGTCCTTTTTCGAAAATTATCATATTCGGCAACAAGTCTCAGATACTTATCTGTCTGATCACTGTTCTGTTTTTCGGCTTTATCAAGTTTTTCCTTAATTGCCGCAAACTCTTTTTTTAAGTCCGCAAGTTCTTTTTTGACTTTCTTATCGGTTTTTATGTTATCATTTTCTTTCTCTTCGTTTTTTGCGTTCGTCTCGTTTTCAGACACATTCGAATTGACTTCGCCGCCGTTTTTTTCTTCTGCGGCAATCTCTTTTTCTTCTTTTATTTCAGCCATAAGTTCTATTTTTCTTCTCCTTCTCTTTCGGCTTTATTTGTATCCGGCAATGCCTTTCGTCTGTTGTCTATCATATCGGATATACTGTTTGAAAGTGTTTCCATTGTAGATACAACTTTTGAATAATCCATTCTGCACGGGCCGATAACGCCTATCGCGCCTACTGCCTTGCCGTCAATTCTTATTGTTTTGACAACAAGCGTCGACTCTCCGCTTTTATCTGCCGTATTTTCGCTTCCGATGTAAATATTTACATCTTTATTCTCAGATTTATGAACAAGTGTGAGAAGATCCTGCTTTTCCGAGAGCATACCGAGCATATCTTTGAGTTTGTCGACTTCGGTAAACTCGGGATATTCCAAAAATCTGTCCACACCTGTAATATGAAGCTCATCTGCGCCATCCTCGCTAAGAGCCTCGAAAACGCTTTTTATTATCGGATTGGCAAGCGTACTGTATTCTCCGAAACTCTTCTCAAGTTCAATCATCTGCGCCAACGTAAGTTCCTCGGCCTGTTTATCGGCAATGGTATCATTCAGCGCATTCTGCATTTTTCGGATTGCATCTTCGGTAAGTGGAATATCGCTGTGAAGATGCTTTGTTTTTATATTGTTTTCGGAAACCATTATAATAACGAGAAAATCATTGGGGTTTGTCAGCATAAGGTTAATGCGTCTTGCCGATGATTTTTTCGGGAAACTACGCACTGCGATTGCGGGATAATGAGTAAGAGATGAAACAAGCTTTCCCGCGCTGTCTATGATTTTATCAAGTCTTGCCGTACGTTCGCGAAGCATTTCATTAAGCCCGCGGATTTCGGTTGCGGTCATATCATACGCTTCCATAAGCGAGTCAACATAAAATCTGTAACCCTGCTCTGTCGGAATTCTGCCGGCAGATGTGTGCGGCTGTGCAAGGTAACCCATTTCGGTGAGCTCCGCCAACTCATTTCTGATTGTGGCAGATGAAAGAGCAATCTGCTTATTCGTGGAAAGCAGTTTTGAGCCTACCGGCTCTCCGCAAGCTATGTGTTCATCAATAATTGCCTTGAGTATCTGCTTTTTTCGTTCACTCAGCGTTCCGCCGGTTTTATCCATAATGCTTTTTTGCCCCTTTCTCACATTCGTTTATTTAATTTAGCACTCTTTCTTCTCAAGTGCTAACCCATGGCTTTAATCTACCACAAACGTTCTTTTGAATATACCTTATTTTATGTATAATTTATTAATTATTTGTAAATACGATAGGAGATTAGCAAAAAGATTGCCCGACCGCTATTTGTCGGTCGGGCATTCCTTGTTTTATGTGAATTTTATTTCAAATCAAGTTTTGATATGCGTTTACGCATTTTTCTTACCTCGGCAAGCATATTTAAGGCATCCTTTATCGGACTTACTTTAGACTGCCCGTGATTTATTACCTTGATAGGCAATTCGGCAAATTTAAGTTTCAGCTTATCGGCTATCATAAGTGCCTCCAAATCGAAAGCGAACCTATCAACCTGACAATTTGAGAATATTCTGACTGCCGCGTCCTTATCAAATCCTTTAAGCCCTGCCTGCGAATCGCTGTGAGAAAAACCCGCCGCAACAGAAATCACTTTCAAATATGTCCTTGACATAATTTTTCTCAAAAAAGTATAGCCATCATATCCGCCGCCTTTTATCGCACGTGATCCTATTACAACATCCGCCCCGGTTTCAATATGCAAATCAAAAACTTTTTTAAGTATATCGGCTCCGTAGGCAAGATCACTGTCGGTAAAGACCGCAAAATCGCCGCTTGCGGCAAGCATACCTGTTCTGACAGCATAACCTTTTCCTCTGTTAGGCGTATATTTTATAAGTTTGAACGAGCTGTTATCTTTTACAAAAGATTCTACGATTTCATTGCTTCGGTCGGTTGATCCGTCGGATACCACCAAAACCTCATAATTTTCTTCTTTGAAATCTCTGTTAAGCGCTTCTCTCAAGGTTTCAAGGGATTTTTCTATTACCTTTTCCTCGTTATACATCGGAATTATTACCGAAATCATAAATTATATAAAGCCCCTGCTTTCTTAAATACTTTTACTGTCTTATTTCTATAAGCCTTGCCTGAATACAATAACGTTCGGAAGCAAAATGTTCGTTGGTACAGGTTGAAAGTGTAAGCAGTCTGTCGCTTTCGGTAAATTCCAAAGTTTCATCCTTATGTACCGATTTTGAAGCCATGGAATTTGCAAATTCGACAAAATCATCTCCGCTTGCAAAATATGTTCTGATATATCCGCTTGTTGCTTTGACTTTTGCGACATTAAATATTCTGTATATATAAATACCGCTTGTCGTATAAATATATATATCCGGATGTTCTTCGAGATATGATTTTTTGAAGTAATTGCTTAAAATGCTGAACATAGTTCCCGAACTGAGATTCAGGTTATGACCGTAAATCACGGTATTATAGTTATTCAGCAGATTCTTACTGTTTCTGTAATCGGCGAAGATAGTGCCTGCAAGAAGATAATCGCCGTTAAAGCTATGATTAAGGTAGTAATCGTTATTATCTGTTTTTACAACAGGATAATCGATTACGGTATCCGGAATTGATATCCACGCAATCAAATCGCTGTTTTGACGATAAAGAGCTCCGAGTTTTGCCTTTATCCGTGTCATTTCATCCGAATCGGCCGGAACCGGCGTTACCGTTGTTTGAGAATTGTCATTTATACTGTCGTCGCTGTAAATCTTATTTTCGCCGAGCGAAGAATAATCTTTTTGGGAATACGCAAGATCGCCGCCGGAATTAAGCGAATACGCGTCATCGTTACCCCAAATTTGCGCAAGCTTATCGTAATAATTTTGAGCCTCGGCGTAATCGAGCAAATTCTGTGCTATTGTATAAATACAGAAAACGAAAACCGACAAGCAGGCAAGCATTATCACGATTCTTACGATATCGGATAACTTCTGGCGTCCGTTCTTTTTCGGAAGTTTTGAAAGAGGGACAATATTATCCCGAGTTATTTTCGTTATACTGTCGGCAAATCCGTTTTCGACAGTTTTAATTTTCTCGGTCATAACACCCCTCCTTAACAGACTCGGCAAAACTTAAATTTTTTGTTCGAATTATTTTTTCTAAGCCGGTTAAATTATAAATTATCAAATGTCTTTTTTCAACAGCATCCGGCAATATGTTTCAAAAAAGTAACACATGGTTAATCATTCGGACTTTGGTCTTTCAGCTTTAAGTATTTTTTTGAGATACTGTCCCGTGTATGATTTTTCGCACATTGCAACCTCTTCGGGCGTTCCCGCGGCAATCACAGAACCACCCCCGTCTCCGCCTTCCGGGCCGAGATCGATTATATAATCGGCGGTCTTTATCATATCAAGGTTATGTTCGATAACGATAACGCTGTTGCCCGCGTCGGCAAGACGATTGAGAACGGATATAAGGTTACGAACATCGGCCGTGTGAAGTCCGGTTGTCGGCTCATCGAGAATATACATTGTTTTGCCGGTGCTTCTTCTTGAAAGTTCGGTTGCAAGTTTTACTCTCTGAGCTTCTCCGCCCGAAAGAGTTGTGGACGACTGCCCTATTTTTATGTATCCGAGACCTACATCATAAAGTGTTTTCAGGCGGCGGTAGAGTTTGGGCAGCGACTCAAAGAAATGCATTCCTTCTTCTACCGTCATATCGAGAACTTCAAATATCGATTTTCCCTTATATCTGACACTCAATGTATCCTGATTGTACCTTTTTCCCTTGCAGACATCGCAAGTTACATATACATCGGGCAGAAAGTTCATTTCGATACATTTTACGCCGTCGCCCTGACAAGCCTCGCATCTTCCGCCTTTGGTATTAAATGAAAAGCGGCCGCTCGAGTAACCTTTTGCCTTAGCATCGGGTGTCTGTGCAAAAAGATCACGAATATCATTAAACAGTCCTGTATATGTTGCCGGGTTAGAACGCGGTGTTCTTCCGATAGGAGATTGATCGATTGATATTACCTTATCAAGCTGACGCACTCCATCGATTCTGTCGTGCGCGCCGGGTGTCGAATATGCGCCGTTAAGATCTCTTTCAAGCGTATTCAAGAGAATGCTATCAACAAGAGATGATTTTCCGCTGCCCGAAACTCCGGTAACGCAAACTATCTTCCCGAGCGGTATTTCGACATCAATGTTTTTGAGATTATGCTCGCGCGCTCCCACAATTTTCAAATACATTCCGTTGCCTGCTCTTCTTTTTTCGGGTATCGGTATTCTCATTCTGCCCGAAAGGTAGGCACCTGTCAGTGAATCCTTGTTTTCCTTAATCTGTTCGGGTGTACCCACCGCAACAACAGATCCGCCGTGTATCCCGGCTCCCGGACCTATGTCGACAATATAATCGGAATTTTCCATGGTTTCTTCGTCATGTTCAACCACAATAACCGTATTTCCGACATCACGAAGGCTTTTTAATGTATTTATAAGCTTGGAATTATCTCTTTGATGAAGTCCTATTGAAGGCTCATCGAGAATATATATAACGCCCATAAGCGAAGAACCTATTTGGGTAGCAAGACGTATACGCTGTGCTTCACCTCCCGAAAGAGTTCCAGTTTTTCTTGACAATGTGAGATAATCAAGTCCCACCGAACACAGAAATCCGAGTCGTGCCTTGATTTCCTTAATTATTTCCCTTGCAATCAACGCCTCCTCGTGTCCAAACGAAAGGCCGTTTACAAAGGCAAGTTCATTTGAAATCGACATTGAGCAGAATTCATGTATGTTTTTACCGCCGACAGTTACCGACAGCATCTCCGGATTCAACCTTGCACCGCGGCACTTCGGACAGATTATATCTTCAACGAATTCTTCATAATAGTCGCCGCCCCACTGCTTCATTCTGGCTTGGATCATGCCGATAATTCCGTCAAAAGTTATGGTCTGATTCGACACACGATTATCAAAATAGCGGTTTACGGTATATGTATTCTCGGTATCACCGTACAGAAGAACATGATATGCTTCATCGGAATATTTATATATAGGCGTATCAAGTGTGAATCCGTGTTTCTTACCGACAGCTTCAAAAAGCGGTCCGTTCCATGTTCCGTCATCAAGAGTCTTGAAACCGTTTACCTGCACGGCTCCCTGCCTGAGTGAAAGATTCTTATTCGGTATCATTTTGTCGGGCGAAAGTCTCGGTTTATCTCCGAGCCCCGCACATTCGGGACAGGCGCCGAGTGGATTATTGAACGAGAACATTCGGGGTTCCATTTCGGCAAAAGCTATCTTATGTTCTTCGCAGGCATAGTTCAGCGAAAAATGAAGTTCCTCTTCGGATTCTCCGACTACAATGACTGTAAGAAGTCCGTCGCTTTGACGGAATGCGGTTTCAACCGAATCGGCAAGTCTTGAACGGATATCCCCACGCATAACAAGTCTGTCGACCACAATTTCAATCGAATGTTTTACATTCTTGTCAAGTGTGATATTTTCGGACAGGTCATACAGAGAGCCGTCAACGCGCACTCTTGCAAAACCCGATTTTCTTGCATCTTCAAACACCTTTTGGTGCATACCTTTTTTTTCACGAACAATCGGTGAAAGAAGAATAAACCGACATCCCTCGGGAAGAGTCATTATTTTATCTATAACCTGATCGACAGTCGTTCTGCGAATTTCCTTTCCGCAAATCGGACAGTGCGGAACGCCGACTCTTGCGTAAAGCAGTCGAAGATAATCATATATCTCGGTTACCGTTCCGACAGTCGATCTCGGATTTTTGGATGTTGTTTTTTGGTCTATCGAAATACACGGGGAAAGTCCCTCGATAAAATCGACATCGGGTTTATCCATTTGACCGATAAACATGCGGGCATACGAAGAAAGCGATTCCACAAATCTTCTATGTCCTTCCGCATAAATGGTATCAAATGCAAGCGATGATTTTCCCGATCCCGAAAGTCCGGTAAAAACAATCAGCTTATCGCGGGGAATCTCGAGTGATATATCCTTAAGGTTATTTACTCTTGCACCTTTAATTATAATTGATTTATTCACAAAATACTTCTTTCCGATTTTTACAAATTCATCAGTCTGTGAGCAATCTCTATTGTATTCGGATCGCCCGAACTGGTTTCAAATTCAATATTTCCGTTTTCGCTTCGAGATGAAAGTATGCCGCATTCGCCGAGTCTATGCCGTGTCTCGGCGGCTATTCCGTGATTCCCGTCAAACAGAATAACATTGTCCCCGACAATTTTTGAAATTGAGGCGGACAAAAAAGGATAATGGGTACAGCCGAGAACAATCGAATCGATTTTACCGACATAATCGTCAAGAATCTTATGAAGTGCGTCATCTACTTCCGTTCCGCTGACTTTACCCTGCTCCACAAGTTCGACAAGTCCGCTGCATGGCAAACTGATTATTTCGGCATCATTTTCAAATGATTCTGTAAGCATTCGGTATTTTTCGGAATTTATTGTCACATAAGTAGCCATTACGAGAATCTTTGAATTTTTCTTATATTTTACGGCGGGTTTTATCGCGGGTTCGGCACCGATAATCGGAATTTCCGGATACTTCTTTCTCAAATATGCGGCTGCGGCACCTGTCGCCGTATTGCATCCTATTACCACGGCTTTAACATTCTGAGAAAGAAGATTCAGTAAAACATTTTCCGAAAGACGCCTGACCTCCTCAACGGTTTTACGACCGTACGGAGCATTTTTATCATCACCGAAATATATATAATTTTCATGCGGAAGTTCGGAAACAAGTGCCTTAAGCGTACTTATTCCGCCCATTCCCGAATCCATAACTCCCACGGGACACTCGGAGTTGAAATTATATATCATATTTGGTTCCTTTCATTAAAAGCAGACCTCCGAAATACATCAATGTCTGTTCTGCTCGGATTCGATTTGTCTTATACGATCGCGAAGCTCGGCGGCTCTTTCGAAATCAAGCTGTTCGGCTGCCTTTCGCATTAAGCTTTCGAGTTCGGGTACAGACTGTGATGTTATCGTAGCCGAAGCTGTTGACGTTCGCTTCTTTCTGCCGGATTTATCCGATTCTTTTTCCTTCCTGCCGAGATCAATAAGTTCGTGAACAGGTTTAACGATACTTTTCGGCTCAATCCCGTGTTCTTTGTTATATGCATCCTGAATTTTACGACGGCGATTCGTCTCGTCGATTGCGGCACGCATTGAATCGGTAATACTCTCGGCGTACATTATAACCTTACCTTCGGAATTGCGCGCGGCTCTTCCTATTGTCTGAATAAGAGCGCGTTCACCGCGCAGAAAGCCTTCTTTATCGGCATCGAGAATCGCAACAAGAGATACCTCGGGAATATCAAGTCCTTCACGAAGCAGATTGACTCCGACAAGAACATCAAAAACGCCGAGTCTGAGATCTCTGATTATTTCACTTCTCTCGATTGTATCGACATTATGATGTATATATTTAACACGAAGCAGCTGCATTTCAAGATATTCGGTCAAATCTTCTGCCATTTTTTTGGTGAGTGTCGTAACAAGCACTCTTTGAGATTTTGCCGTGCGGGCTCTGATTTCGCTTATTAAATCGTCAATCTGGCCATCTACCGGGCGTACCTCTACTTCGGGATCAAGCAGACCGGTAGGACGAATCAGCTGCTCGACAATCTGCCCGGACCGATCTTTCTCGTAATCTGTGGGAGTTGCCGATACATACACAACCTGGCCGAGCTTCTCTTCAAATTCATTAAAGAAAAGCGGACGGTTATCAAAAGCCGACGGAAGTCGAAATCCGTAATCTACAAGCGATTTTTTTCTTGCATAATCCCCGCCGCTCATACCCTTAACCTGCGGAATGGTTACATGGCTTTCATCTATGAAGGTAATAAAATCCGAAGGAAAATAATCAAGCAGTGTGTAAGGAGTCGAACCGGGTTCACGGCCCGCAAAAACTCTTGAGTAGTTTTCAACTCCCGAGCAGTAACCCACTTCCTGTATCATTTCGATATCATATTTTGTACGTTCGGCAATACGCTGTGCTTCAATCAGCTTATTTTGCGATTTGAAAAACTCTACGCGCTCTTCCATTTCCGCTTCAATTTCGGCAAGTGCGGCATCTTTTTTTTCGGGCTGCATAACATAGTGAGTTGCGGGAAAAATCGCAATATAATCTATACTTCTCAAAACTTCGCCTGTAACCGTATCGATTTCGGTAATCCGATCGATTTCATCACCGAAAAATTCAACTCTGACGGCTTTTTTATCGTGAGATGCGGGCATAACTTCGACAACATCTCCGCGAACTCTGAATTTGTCACGCACAAGATTTATATCATTGCGCTCATAATTCATCGATATGAGATTTGCGACAAAACTGTCGCGATCGAGTTTGGCGCCGACACGGACATCGATTATTTCATCCCTGTAGGCCATGGGATCACCGAGCGAATAAATACATGAAACACTCGCAACTACAATAACGTCGCGCCGCTCAAGCAGAGATGATGTGGCCGAATGGCGCAGGCGATCGATTTCATCATTTACTGCGCTGTCTTTTTCTATATACTGATCCTTGCCCGGAATATACGCTTCGGGCTGATAATAGTCATAGTAAGATACAAAATACTCAACCGCATTATTCGGAAAAAGCTCGCGAAATTCCGAACAAAGCTGAGCGGCAAGCGTTTTATTATGTGCAAGAACAAGTGTAGGACGATTAAGTCTGGCAATAACATTTGCCATTGTGTATGTTTTGCCCGAGCCGGTAACACCGAGAAGAGTCTGACAGCTCATTCCCGCATCTACTCCGGCGCAAAGCAGGTCTATTGCCTGCGGCTGATCACCTGTCGGTTTATAACTGCTTACAAGATTGAATTTATCCAAATGACCACCGCCTTCCCCGCAGCACAAACATTTTACAGCTTTCTTAACAAGAAGATATTTTACATCGATTTCTTTTCAAGTGCGAATCCGAGCTCTCTGATACTGTCAAAAACATATGTCGGTTTTACATCGGCCTTCGGTATATCATCAATTTTCGATTCACCGCTCAAAACAAGGGCTGTGGGAACACCGTGCTTTCCGATTGCTATATCTGTTGACAGTCTGTCTCCGACCATTAAAAGATTTTGCCTTTTCAGCCCTGTTTTATGCTCCGCAGCAACAAGTATCTGCTCGCTCGGTTTTCCGCATATTTTTTCGGGATAACGGCCGGTACATGCATATATAAGCTGAATAAAGCTGCCGAGATCCGGCCAAAATCCGTTTTCATTCGGGCAAACGTTATCGGGATGAGTTGCAATATAATGGCATCCGTCGGCAACATAATTCGTAAATTTTGTCAATGTATCAAATGTGAGTTCGGTATCGAATCCGGCAAGAAGCAAGTCGGGATTGTCATCGCAAACATTTATCCCGTGTTCGTAAAGTTCTTTTTTCAGGCTTTTCGTACCCATTACAAAAACGCGCTTGCCTTTATATTCGCCGCTGTTTATGTAATCGGCGGCTGCATTTCCGGATGTGAGTATATTATCGATTGTCGTTTGAATGCCCAGACGTCTGAATTTTTCAAGATAATCATTTGCGCTGAGCGAAGAATTATTAGTAAGAAAGATATGCCCGATACCTATATGATCAAGTCTGTTCAGAAAATCGACAGTAAAGTCAAAAAGTCTGCTTCCGAGATAGACGGTGCCGTCAAGATCAAGCATAACGCATTTAACGTCATTGTTTATAATATTTTTTTCAGTTTCCTTCATCATGAACACCATCATTTTCCAAATATTTTTTTGAAAAAGCCCTTTTTCTTTTCTGATTTTGATTCTGCTTCGTTTTCTTTTATTTCTTCTACGATTTCGGATTCGATTTCGACAATGTCATCCGAAATATCAGCATCGGTTTCGTCCCATTCCGAAGTTTCGCAGTCTTCCGAAAATTCATCGTCATCGTCTTCTCCGCTAACAAGTTCATCGCTTGCGGAACCGCTTCGACGAAGTTTACGGTATTCATCATAAAGTCCGGTTATCAGATATTGATCGGTCACGACATCGATCGTATAGTCGCCGTCTTTTTCGGCTATATCGAAAATTATATCGCTGCCGACAGCTTCATCGGAATCATCAAGCGGCTGAAGAAAAGCAAAATAATGGTTAACCATTTCGCCCTCATTCTCTTCCGAGTCTACCGCAATCGGTAACATAGCAATCTGACCGAATCTTGCGGTTTCCCCCTTACTGTTAACTATTTCAACGGGTTCCCTGTTGTCGGCGTCAAGAAGTCTATCGAGCAGTTCCTTAATATCTTCTGTTTTCATCAGCAGAAATCCTCCTGTTTTATCTTTGCTTTATCATTTAATTGTAGCATAATATTTATTGTTTTTCAATAGTTTTTACACAAAATTGTACATGCCGTTTTTGCGGATACTTGACAAAATCAGCATACTATGATAAAATTTCTTTGAGAAAATGCGGTTAAATTCCGCACATTTAAGGGGTACCCGGATAAATGTCAAACAAAACTGTACTTATAACCGGTGCGTCTCGCGGAATCGGACGCGAATGTGCGTTACGATTTGCCAAAGAGGGATATACCGTCGGCATCGGCTGCCGCGATTTATCGTCAGGTTTGGCTACGGCCGAGTCGGTGCGTCTTTCGGGAGGCAAACCGATTCTGTTTGTATGCGATCTTCGCTACAGCGAACAAATAAAAAAAGCGGTATGTGATTTCAAAGAATCAGTCGGATCTCCGGAAATATTGGTAAACTGCGCGGGTGTTGCCTGTCAAAAGCTGTTTCAGGATACAAGCGAAGAAGATTACAACATGATAATGGACAGCAATCTTCGTTCCGCTTACCTTCTGACCAAAGAAATCCTGCCCGATATGATTTCATCGAAATCGGGAAAGATAATTTTTATATCGTCTATGTGGGGGCAGGTCGGCGGATCATGTGAGGTGATATACTCGGCATCGAAAGCGGCGCTTATAGGGATGACAAAGGCTCTTGCCAAAGAAGTCGGGCCGTCCGGCATTCGAGTTAACTGTGTAAGTCCGGGAGTGATACTTACGGATATGACAAATATACTCGGGCAGGATGTGCTCGCCAGTCTTGCGGATGATACGCCGCTTTGCAGAAACGGGAACACATCCGACATAGCCGAAAGCGTATTCTGGCTCTGCTCGGATGCGGCATCTTTTATAACCGGTCAGGTACTCGGCGTAAACGGCGGATCGGTAATTTGACTGTTTGTATCGGACCGGCACGAATTCAAAATAAAACAAAAGCGGAAGGAAGAGAATATGAAACTGAACATTGACAAAAAAAATTTTGCACAACCCGATCCTTATGTAATCTCGGATAACGGAAAATACTATATGTATGCGACCGGAGGTGACGGTGTACAGCTTTATACGAGTGACAATATGATTGACTGGCATTACGCGGGATTATGCAGAAAAAGCAGCAATGAAAAACAGTATTGGGCGCCTGCCGTCATTAAAATCGGAAGCAGCTATTATATGTACTATTCATCAATGCCCGCAGATGCAACCGATGCGCATAAAGAGCAGCTGCGCGTTGCGGTTTGTGACCGTCCCGACGGCGAATTTTCCTTTGTATGCAATCTATGCGTGCCTTTTTCGATTGACGCACATGTAATCAAAAACAGCGAAGGACTTTACATATTTTACAGCGTAAACGACTGTTTATCCGATCGCGCGGGAACTTTAATCGTGGTTGACAAAATGATTTCCCCGACACAGGCAGCCAACAATCCGAAAGTAGTTGTCCGTCCGACTTTGGACGAGGAAATCTTTATGCGTGACAGATTCTACAAAGGGCAGGACTGGTATACAATAGAAGGTGCCTTCTATTTCAGACACGGTGACTACCACTATATTATGTATTCGGGCAACTGCTACGAAAACGAGAATTATTTTATCGGCTACTCTGTCGCCAAAGGCAATACAGACAAGCTCGAAACACTTGACTTCAAGAAATACCCGAATGACAGCACTTATCTGCCTTTCAAATGCAAGGGAGGCAACGAAGAAGGAACAGGCCACAACAGTGTACTTTGCGAAAACGGCAGATATTATATGTTCTACCATGCCCGTGCAGTCGGCGATCTTAAGCCGAATACCGAATCGAGACGCGCGTATATGGCAGAAATTGTTCCCGACAACGGTGTCCTTCGTCTCAAATAATATATCAAAAGCAAAATTAAATATGCAAAAACCGTGTCGGAAAACTTTCCGACACGGTTTTCGATTATTTATTATATTTCATTCTCAGTCGCTGATTTCGACAATCTTTTTAAGCTTCTTCGCACCGTTTGTACCGTAAACGCAATCGTCCGAGTAAGCATAAATCGCATTGCCGATGCCGGTAACAGCCTCGCAATCTGCAAGAACCTTTGTGCCCTTCTTTCCGTTGGAGCAGGCGTAAAGATCATCATCCATAATGTAGTAAACAACATCCTTGGGTGAAATACACAAATAGTATTGGTTAACATCGTCCTTGGAAACGGTTTTATCGTTCTTGCCGTTTTTACCGTTAACGCTGTGAAGTTCATTATCGATTATATAATATACGAGCGAACGGTTTGATGTAACCACATAATTATATGCATAATCGTCAACAATCGTCACGGCATTGTCGGATGCTTTCTCGCCGTCTTTAATCTTTACAACGCGAAGTTCTTCATTATCATACACATAGTAGAGATAAGATGCGGTGCTGTCAAGAGTCAGACTGGATGCTTTAGATACAAGTTTTACCGATTTATCGGTATTCTTCTTTATAAGCCATACACCGTCGCCGTCGGTATAAATGTGATCAAACAGATTTTTCATCGGGGCTGTGTTTATTGTGTCGTCAAAAATGTTGAACATGGAATTTTCGGCAAGCACGGGTCTGATTTCACGTGAGCTTATCTTTACCGCATCCTTTGCTTTTTCCGAAACATAGGATTTGCCGTCTTCATAGAACAGAATCTGTGTATGATCGTAGTTAAGGTAAACGTAAGTTGATGAAAGTCCGGATGCAATCTTTGTCTTTTCACCCTTCTTATTGAGTGAAACGAGATTTTTGCCAAAATCGTCATCGTCATAAACGATACCGTAGATATACTTACCGCCGTTATTCATCGCGATAAGTGACATATATGTCGACGAAATCTTCTCTGATTTCTTGCCGTCGAAGTAATACACATTGGTCTTTTCGTCTTCATAGGTGGTATAAGCCGCGGTCTTTCCGTCGGGAGAAATAATCCACTGAATCGCTTCGTCGCTGACAAGAACCGATTTGCCGCCCACGGTGTAGTGATAAAGCTCGGTGTTTTCACCGGCATCTACCGTATAGAGCAGTCCTTTGCCGGTTTCGGAAAGTGTGCACTCATCCACATCCTCGGCAACTTTTGTAAGCTTTTTTCCATTTAAGACATACAGCACACCATCGGTGTCCTTAATAGCGTAATATTTGCCGTCAATAGTATAGCTGTAGTCTTTTACTTCAGCAGTCATATTCAGCTTAAGCTGCTTGGCATTGGAAACAAATACGGGTTCATCATCGTTTTCAAGCGGGAGAACGATATTCTCATACTGAATATAACCGTTATCCGAACCGATTAAAGATGAAATCACAGAAATGAGAATAATGAGAAGCACGACGGCACCGACTGCCATCCAAACCCTCTTATCCTTCAAAACGGGCATCACTTTTTCCATAAACGAATTGAATTTTGCTTTCGTGGGATTTTCTTTCTGTTCGTCCATTTTCTTTCTCCTTTTATTGATTTTTGCATTATATAATTTCAGCAAGGCAATTATACTATATAAATTCGATTTTTTCAACAAAAAATCGGAAAATAATTAAAATAATTATTATTTTTCCGCTTCAATGTATCTTAAAAGCTCAAAGAATGATGTAAATCGAGCAATACACCCTTCGGGAACATAATTGAATTTGTGATTGCGGTCAATGAAAACGGCATCCAATCCCGAATTAATCGCTCCGGCAATATCTGCGGTCAGACTGTCTCCGATAACGAGTGCCGATGTTTTTTCAAATCCGTCAAGACTGTTTTCGACAAAATCAAAAAATCGTTTATCCGGCTTTGAATAGCCGATCTCCCCCGATATAAAAAGCCTGTTTTCGAAATATCTGCCGAGATTCGCAATTTGATATCTGGATTTCTGCACTCTTTCAAGTCCGTTGGTAATCATTGACAGACGGAATTTTTTTGAAAGTTTCTCAAGACATTCGGCGGAGTCGTCATAAAGAATCGCCGACTCGGCAAGTCCCTCCTCGTATTCGGCGTTCCAAACATCCGCAAGTTCGGTTTCAAGTCCCATATACTCAAGTGTTTTGAAGTATCTGTTATGCTGTACGCCGTCGCTGTCAATTTCTCCGCGTTCGAGCATTTCCCATAGCATCGAGTTAAATACGGTATAATGTTTATATGCATCGTCATCTGCCTTTATTCCGATTCTTTTTGCGCTTTCGAAGAAGCTCTTTTTTTCACAAGCAGAAAAATCAAAAACCGTATTATCGGCATCAAAAAGTAAATCTTTATATTTTTTCATAATTTCCCCAAATTATTTTTTTCGATTATATCAAAAAAGTCTCACTTAGTCAATAGAAAAGCAGGCAGATGGCCGTTTTTTTGACGGTCGTGCTTGACTAAACCCCGCTGCTATGTTATAATTACGGTAACACATAAATTTGAAAGGTTAACAAAATGTCATCATACAGACAAAACAGAATAGAAGAGGAAATGGCAAAATCGCTGTCCGATATTCTCCGCAATGTAAAAGATTACAGAGTATCGGACAGTCTAATAAGCATAACAAAAGTCAATGTAGCGCCCGATCTTTCCGAAGCAAAGGTTTATTTTTCGGCAATGGGCGGAAAATACGACATCAAAGAAATTCGCAAAGGACTTATGAGCGCCGCAGGTTATATTCGAACCTGCCTTGCGAAATCAATGAATCTCCGTCAGACTCCCAAACTCAATTTTGCGTTTGATAATTCCATGGAGCAAGGCGCACATATAAACAGTCTGCTCAAGAAAGTGGAAGAGGAGCTTGCCGTTGCAGAGGAACGCGACAGGCGTCTTGAAGAAGAGGCCAAGGCTGAAGCAGCAGCCGACGATGAGAGAGCGGGAAATGAGAATGAATAATATTACCATTCCCGAAATTGCGTCGGCAATAAACAGCAACGACAGCATAATTATCATTTCGCACACCTCTCCGGACGGCGATACGATAGGTGCCGCAACCGCGCTCGGACTTGCGTTGAAACTTACAAACAAAAAGGTAACACTTCTTTGTGACAGCGACATTCCGGAATACCTGAAATTCGTGTGCGGCGATTTATATACGAAAGACACCGACTGCGATGGACTTGTAATTTCGGTTGATGTCGCTTCTGCGCAAATGCTCGGAAAACTTGCGGACAAATATTCAAATCGGATAGACATCAGAATCGACCACCACGAAACGGGTGATGATTTTGCGCAGTTTAACTACTGTATCTCGGATGCGGCGGCAGCCTGCGAAATAATATACGATCTCCTATCCGAGATGAAAATAATGAACAGCAAAATAGCGTCAGCGCTTTATACGGGTATCTCGACCGATACGGGCAGTTTCAAGTACTCCTCTACAACATCAAAAACATTGAGAATTGCCGCGGATTTGATTGACTACGGTGCCGAATCGGAGGACATCAACGAACATTTATATGAAAATCTTTCGATTGCATCGCTCCGCGCCGACTCACTCTTTTTGAAGAAAATGGAAACCTATCTTGACGGAAAACTTCTTATCGTTCCGATAACAATCTCCGACAAAACAGATGCCGGGATTGACGACGAACAGCTGGAAGGCTTCTCTGCCCTTGCGAGAAAGCTAAACGGCGTTGAACTCGGCATTTCGCTCAGAGAAAAAGAACCATTCACATACAAGGTTTCAATGCGGTCCAGACGTTCGGTTGACTGTGCGTCAATCTGTGCGGCTTTCGGTGGCGGAGGACATGTGCGTGCGGCAGGAGCGACAATTAAAGCGGAAAATATTGACAAGGCAAAATCGATTTTACTTAATACGGTTTTGGAAAAGCTGAAGGATAATTTTATTTATGAAAGCATAAACGGAGAAAATCAATGACCGACCGCGATATTTCAGGCATACTATGCATTGACAAACCGTCGGGGATGACTTCTCACGATGTTGTAAATAAAATCAGGCATCTATACGGGACGCGTAAAGTCGGGCATACGGGCACGCTCGATCCGATGGCAACAGGTGTACTTGTGGTGCTTATCGGCAAAGCCGCAAAACTTTCCGATTTTCTTCTTGCCGAAAAAAAAGTATATACGGCAGGCCTGCTTCTCGGAAAAACAACCGACACTCAGGATATTACAGGGAAAATCATAGAAAGCTGTCCGGATTCGGAATTGCCCGGCGAGAGCAAGGTATTCGAAGTTTGCGGTTCCTTCATTGGGAAGGAGCTTCAAACCCCTCCGATGTATTCTGCAAAAAAAGTTAACGGCGTAAAGCTCTATGATCTTGCGCGAGCAGGCACCGAAATTGAACGGAAGGCATGCGAAATCGAAATTTACTCGATTGATGTCAGCAAAAAAAGTCCTAACGAATATATACTTTCGGTTTGCTGCTCAAAAGGGACATACATACGAACGCTTTGCAATGATATCGGTAAGAAACTCGGATGCGGCGGCTGTATGTCTTCACTACGCAGAGATATGAACGGCAAATTTTCCATTGATAGTGCTGTTTCTCTTGATAAACTTTATTCTATGACGGAAGATGAACGTGACGGTCTGCTCATATCAACCGAATCGGCCTTATCGGAACTTAATAAAATTATGCTTTCTCCGTTTTTTTCAAGACTCGCACATTGCGGATGTGAAATATACGAAAAGAAAATCGGTACGACATTCCGGGTCGGAGAATTGATACGTGTTTACGATGAAAACGGATTTTTCGCGCTCGGAAAAGTATGTGAATATCCCGACGGAGCCGCAATCAAGCCGATCAAATTTTTCTGAATCGTTTAATACAAAATCGCATTACATTACAAGCAAAATAACCGATGCACAAAATGCATCGGTTATTTTGTTATTCGAATTCGTCTCCGAAATCATACCCATCGGTATCAATTCCGATATCGACGGCAGTTGATTTGTGAGAATCGAGTTTGTCATTATATCGCATTGCGAATGCAATAACGTAAACCTTAGCCGCTCCCATTCTGTAAAGCAAATCCGCGCCGGCAGACATGGTGGCTCCTGTTGTAAGAATATCATCATACAATATAACGGTTTTGCCCGCAATTTTCGGGACTGAGTTTTTTTTCATGCGGTATGCCGAAAAGGCATTTTTCAATCTGTCATCCGCCGACAGTTCTTTTTGCTGTTTTGCATGGATACGGTTAAGTGCGGTAACAAATTCGATGTTGAGTTTTTTTGCCGTTTCGGAGGCGGCAAGTTTTGCCTGATCGACACCTGTTTCGCTAATTTTCGATTTTTCTCTGGGCATATAGGTTATAACCGCTTTTTTATAGTCCGAGACTCTGCTTTTAACCGCCGAACAGAGCTCATCCGATATGAGTCCGTACAGATATTTATAATTGTTATCTTTTGCCGAAATAACAAGTGAATTTGAGACACTGCTCCATGATGTGTAACGGGTTATATGTATACATCCGGAGACATTACCCGAAAGATTTTTCGGTTTACAGCTGCATTTTACATGAGCTTTTTGACATTTAGGGCAAAGAGACTTTTTTTCGATATCGAATTTTGAAAGGCAATTTTGACACAATGCGAGATTCTGCTTATAGTTCAGAGGTATGATTTCACCGCAAGCCATACATTTGGGCGGCCAAATCAAATCTGCGGCAATTCTAATAGGTGATATCATCTTTTCTCAACATTCCGCGAAGTCCCGTATAACGATTGATTGTTCTGCTGTTTTCAACCATTCCCTGCACTACCTCGGGCCTGCCCACAAGTATTACCATTTTTTGAGCACGTGTAACGGCTGTATAAAGCAAATTTCTTGTCAGCAATTTTGATGAGTAATTATACATCGGAATGATAACAATCGGATATTCACTGCCTTGACTTTTATGAACTGTTACCGCGTATGCATGCTCGATTTCGTCAAGCATACCGAATTCATAGCTGCAGATTCTGTCATCGAAACTTATTATAATTTTTTCGTCGGAATAATTGATTTCGCGAAGTATTCCTATATCTCCGTTGAATATTCCGACTCCTTCTTCTTTATCGCGCTGCCACTCGATATCGTAATTGTTTTTTATCTGCATAACCTTATCGCCTTCGCGAAAAATGCGGTTCCCGTTTTTGTACTCTCTTTTATTTTTGGAAGGCGGATTAAGTGCCTTCTGAAGCATTTCGTTCAGGATCTCGGTACCTGCAACTCCTTTATGAGAAGGGGTTATCACCTGAATATCGTTTTTTATATCAATTCCGTATTTGGCGGGAAGTCTGTTTGCGCACAGACCGGTAACCGTTGCGGCAATTTGATCCTCCTCTCTTGTAATAAAAAAGAAGTCGCCCTGTTTATCATCAAGCACCGGAAGTTCACCGTTATTTATTGCATGAGCATTTGTTACGATGCGGCTTTCCTGCGCCTGTCTGAAAATTTCGGTAAGAGTAATCACGGGAAAAAGATCACATCCGATAATATCCCAAAGCACATGTCCTGCTCCGACAGACGGCAGCTGATCGCTGTCGCCTATAAGAATAAGACGTGCGCCTGGTTTAACGGCATGCAGAAGTGCAGACATCAAAAGAGTATCAACCATTGATGCCTCGTCGATTATTATAAAATCTTCATCGAGAAGATTGTTTTCATCACGCAGAAAAGTGGGTTCGTCGGCGGAATATTTAACTTCAAGAAGACGATGAATGGTTTTTGCCTCGCATGACGTTGCCTCTGACATACGTTTGGCGGCTCTTCCGGTAGGTGCGGCAAGCGCCACATCATATCCGAGTCTGCCTGCTATTCGTATTATCGCACGTATAACCGTTGTTTTACCTGTACCCGGTCCGCCTGTGAGTATCATAACACCGTTTTGAACAGCTGATAGAATTGCCTTCTTTTGCTTTACGGCATATTCTATTCCCTCTTCATGCTCGATCTGTCTAAGCAATGTCGAAACATCGTCACAGTTATCACGTCTGAATACCGATGACAGCAGTTTCAGCTTTTTGGCAATAAAAATTTCCGCATCATAATACTCTGTAAGAAATTTGCACTTAGTTTGTCCGCTGGTCACGGTCTTTATTCCGTTTATCGGTTTTTCGAGTATATCGTCTGTTTTTGATTCGTCAACATTGAGAATACGCGCGGATATTGCCGAGAGCTTTTCGGACGGTAAAAAAGTATGACCGTTTTTAACCGAATTCTCTTCAAGTGCAAATTTGATTCCCGCCTTGATTCTTTCATCATCGGAAGGATCTATGCCGAGAGAAGCCGCAATGCGATCGGCACCGAGAAAGCCTATTCCGGCTATTCTTTCGCACAGAATATACGGATTCTGCTTAATTATTTCTACTGCACCGCTGCCGAACTGCTTATATATCTTAAGCGAAAGCGACGGTCCGAAGAAATCACGGCAGAACATCATAACATTACGCATCCCGAATTGGCTTCTGAACTGTTCGGACATTTCTTCGGCTTTTTTCGGTGTTATCCCGGGTATATCGGTGAGCAGGTTGCAATGATTTTCAATAACATCGAGAGTATCGCTTCCGAACATCGCGACAATTTTCATTGCGGTTTTCTTCCCGATTCCCTTGACTGCCCCGGATGAAAGATACTTTTCAATCGCAGTCGGCGATGTCGGCAACTCTTTTTCATATTCCTCGACTCTGAACTGTTCGCCGTAGGATGAATGTGTTTCCCAATGGCCGTTCGCACGAATCGTTTCTCCGACAGCGATACCGGGAAGTATTCCGATAATTGTTACTTCCTCTTTGCCGATATCAAGGTCGCAAACGGTGTAGCCGTTTTTTTCATTCACATACGTGATATATGCAACTGTTCCTTCAAGCAGCTCTTTTTTTGAGTCTTCCGAACTGTCGGAAAGATTATTCGGTTCAATTTTAATCAACAGCCGCACATCCTTTCGGCAAAAAATAAATACAAGCAGCGTGGCAATTAAGAATAGTATTTAACATATTTCGGCAAGCGGCGGATAATGGCAGTCGCTTGCCGAAAATAAACAAGTACGATATTTAATTATCGGAAATGGACGCGAGTTTTTCGGCAAGTATCGGTGCCAAATCGCACTTTTCCCATTCAACGCCGAGATCTTCTCTTCCGATTTGCCCGTATGCGGCAAGTTTTGAATATATCGGGCGTCTCAATTTGAATTTTTCGATAATTGCCGCAGGACGCAAATCGAAGATTTCGGAAATAACATCGGCTATTTTCTCACCGGAAATTTTTGAGCTTCCGAATGTATCAATCATAAGAGAAACGGGATGTGCAACACCGATTGCATAAGCTATCTGAACTTCGCATTTCTTTGCGATTCCGGCAGCAACTATATTTTTCGCAATATATCTTGCAGCATAAGCTCCGGTACGGTCCACTTTTGTCGGGTCCTTGCCCGAAAATGCACCGCCGCCGTGTCTGCCATATCCGCCGTAAGTATCAACGATTATTTTTCGACCGGTAAGTCCGGAATCACCCTGCGGTCCGCCGACAACAAAACGCCCGGTCGGATTGACATACACCTTCGTTTGATCATCGAAAAAGCCATCGGGAACAGACGGCTTAATAACATATTTCAGCATATCATCACGAATAACATCAATACTTACTTCGGGATTATGCTGAGTTGACACAATCACTGTATCCACACGAATCGGTCTGCCGTTTTCATACTCAACCGTAACCTGAGTTTTTCCGTCGGGACGCAGATAATCAAGCTGTCCGCTTTTTCTGACATCGGCAAGTCTTTTGGCCATCTTATGGGCAAGTGATATCGGCATCGGCATAAGTTCGGGTGTTTCGTCACAGGCAAATCCGAACATCATTCCCTGATCGCCTGCTCCGATTTCGTATTTTTCATCGGTGCCGTTTTTTGCTTCCAATGAACGGTCAACGCCCATGGCAATATCGGGTGACTGTTTATGGATCATACTCATTACGGCGCAGGTTTCACAGTCAAAGCCGTATTTGGCTCTATCATAACCTATTTCACGAACTTTTTCACGAATAATGCTCTCATATTCGATATTCGCAGAAGTCGTAATCTCTCCCATCACCGTGACGACGCCTGTCGTTACGGTAGTTTCGCAAGCTACGCGCGCGCCGGGATCCTTTTCGATTATGGCATCAAGAATCGAATCGGAAATTATATCGCACATTTTATCGGGATGTCCTTCCGTAACCGATTCGGACGTAAACAGTTTTTTCATTTTTTAGACTCTTCCTTTCTTTCGATGCTTTTGCCGTTTTCGATTTATCAAAATGAGCGTTTGCAACGCTTGATACAAAAGCACAAATCCGAAATTCATTTTTCGAACTATTATCTCTGATTTTATGAAATAAAATATCCTCGGAAAAATTCCGAGGATAAAGAGATCAAATATAATCTCATCTCCAAGGAATTGGCACCTTACAAAATGCAGGTTGCCGTGGCATCATGGGGCCTGTCCCTCCGCCACTCTCGATAAGATATTTTATTATAACACATACATATTACAAAATCAATAGATTTTCAAAATAAAATTATATTCAGATAAATATTTTCAAAAAGCCGACAACACCGTAAGAGGCAGCCGACATAATAAGTCCGGCTACAAGTACTCCGAGAAAGATCGAGATAATCGCTTTGCTGAATTTAAGGTTAATCAAAGAGGCAACAAGCGCACCCGTCCACGCTCCCGTACCGGGAAGCGGAATCGCAACAAATATCATAAGTCCCCATGTGGAATATTTTTCGATTTTAGGTCTGTTTTTTTCGGCTTTTTTCAGTACCCATCCCGCAACTCTGTTAAAGAATTTAACCCTACATTCTGACATCCATTTAAGAATAGCGCTGATAAAAAGGAGTATAAAAGGAACCGGAAGCATATTACCGACAACGCTGATCAGGTAGTTTTGCCAGAAAGGAAGACCGAGTCCGGCACCGAGAGGTATTGCACCTCTGAGTTCGATAATCGGAATCATTGAACAGAAAAGGACACAAAGATGCTTACCGAGTTTATTAAGAAAGAAATTTTCTATAGCTTTAATCATAAGCGTTTCCTTTTCGGATTATAAATCAATTCAAAACAGTTTTAGTCTGCCGTTCAATACAAGAAAGCCAAGTATTGCGATACCGATAAAAACAAACGCGACAACAGCAACTGCGGCGGTTCTTTTTTTATCGGTTTTGGCATTTGATTCGGGAAGAAAATGTACGCCCCGCAGCACACGTATTATCGGCTTATAAAGAAGAAGTACCAGTCCCGAATTAAAGACGGTTTTCAATGCGTTAAAAGGAAGAAGAAGAGACGGAATAAGCAATATTACAGTGCCGACATCGGTACCCATGTATATTGGAGTGATGAGCATATTTGCGCACAACATCACAACTATTGTCAGAAGAGACGCCGAAACAAGTCCGAGCACAGCGTGTGTCATATTTCTCTTATATTTATAAATCAACGACGCTGTAAACGAAAATGTTACCGAGCCGCAGAAATTCATAAGAAAACCCCAAAATCCGGTACCGCTGATTGTAATCATTTCAAGAAGTGAGACACAAAGCGACATTATAACGGCATACGACGGGCCGAAAATCATTGCCGCAACTGTTATAATCGAATCCTTGGCGTCAAAACTCAAAAACTGTACATTAATATGAAAAAATTCGACTACATACGATATGGCCACAAACATGGCTACAAGAACTGTTTTTTGAATATAAATTCTGTTATTCTGTTTATTTTTCAAGATTTCCTCCAAAAACAGGAGAAAGACAAAAAAAGCCGACGATATCGTCGGGCAAATTCGGAAAACCGAAATTATTTTTTCTCTTTTTCCATCCGGACTTTACCGTCGGTCCAGGATTCTCACCTGATCTGCACATTTTGCTCGCGGACTTATGATTTTCGCAATCAAATACCGCCGGTGTGGAATTACACCAACCCCCAAAGATATTATTATTTTATTGTTATTATTTTTTATTCCCAAAGAGTGATAGCTCACTCTTTGGGAATAAATCAAATACAAGTTATTGCAGATTAAGCAATAATGCTTGCAACGACGCCGGAACCGACTGTTCTGCCGCCTTCACGAATAGCGAAGCGGAGGTTCTGTTCCATAGCGATAGGTGTGATAAGCTCAACGTTCATATCAACGTTATCACCGGGACGGCACATATCAACGCCTTCGGGAAGTGTAATAACACCGGTAACGTCGGTTGTTCTGAAGTAGAACTGAGGACGGTAGCCTGAGAAGAACGGTTTCTGACGGCCGCCTTCCTTCTCGGTAAGTACGTATACATGGCCAACAAACTTTGTATGAGGATGAACTGTGCCGGGCTTGCAGAGAACCTGTCCGCGTTCAATCTCATTCTTAGCGATACCACGAAGAAGTGCGCCGATGTTATCGCCTGCTTCAGCGACATCAACGGTCTTATGGAACATTTCAACGCCTGTAACGGTTGTTGTCTTCTTTTCATCGGAAAGTCCGACGATTTCGCAAACATCACCGATCTTAACTGTTCCGCGCTCTACACGGCCGGTAGCAACTGTGCCACGTCCGGAAATCGAGAACACGTCCTCGACAGGCATAAGGAAAGGAAGATCAGCCTGACGTTCGGGAGTAGGAATGTAGTCATCAACTGCATCCATAAGCTCATAGATAGATGCGTATACGGGATCGCTGGGATCTTTCGAAGCAGAAAGAAGAGCTTCACGAGCGGAACCGCGAATTACCGGAACATCATCGCCCGGGAAATCGTAGCTGGAGAGAAGATCACGAACTTCCATCTCGACGAGGTCAAGAAGTTCGGGGTCGTCGACGATATCGCACTTGTTAAGATATACAACAATTGCGGGAACGCCAACCTGACGTGCAAGAAGCACGTGCTCACGTGTCTGCTGCAGAGGTCCGTCTGTACCTGCAACAACGAGGATTGCACCGTCCATCTGTGCAGCACCTGTGATCATGTTCTTTACATAGTCGGCGTGGCCGGGGCAGTCGACATGCGCATAGTGACGCTTGTCGGTTTCGTATTCAACGTGACGGGTGTTAATTGTGATTCCACGAGCCTTTTCCTCGGGAGCGTTGTCGATCTGGTCATATGCAAGGAACTCGATATTGGAGTTCTTCAGTGCCAGAGCCTTTGTGATGGCCGCTGTAAGAGTGGTCTTGCCGTGGTCAACGTGACCGATGGTACCAATGTTAACATGGGGCTTTGTTCTTTCGTATTTAGCCTTTGCCATTTCAATATCCTCCTAAAATTATAATCAATATTGTTATTTTTGATTATTTAGATTTGTTTTTGATAATTTCTTCGGCTATGCTCTTCGGAACTTCAGCAAAATGGCTGGGCTCCATAGAATACTGACCGCGTCCCTGTGTTCCGGAACGAAGATCGGTTGCATATCCGAACATATTTGCCAGAGGCACATTAGCGACAACCTCGGTTGCACCTGAAGTTTCCTCTGTTGACTGAATCTGTCCTCTGCGGCTGTTAAAGTCGCCGATGACAAATCCGAGATAATCATTAGGTGTAATTGTTACGACCTTCATGATAGGTTCGGTAAGAACAGGTTTTGCTTTCTTCATAGCATTCTTGAACGCCATTGAACCGGCAATCTTAAATGCCATTTCGGAGGAGTCGACCTCATGATACGATCCGTCATAAAGAGTAACCTTTACGTCAACGACATTATATCCTGCAAGAACACCGTTCTGCATTGCGCCCTGAATACCGGCATCAACTGCGGGAATATATTCCTTCGGGATTGCGCCGCCGACAACCTTATTGATGAACTCATAGCCCTTACCGGGTTCGTTCGGCTCAATAATAATCTTGACATGGCCGTACTGACCTTTACCACCGGACTGACGTGCATATTTGCAGTCTTCATCTGCCGATGTAGTAATTGTTTCCTTATAAGAAACCTGAGGAGCTCCGATGTTTGCCTCAACCTTGAATTCGCGGAGAAGTCTGTCCACGATAATTTCAAGGTGGAGTTCGCCCATTCCGGCGATAATGGTCTGACCGGTTTCTTCATCGGTATATGTACGGAATGTAGGATCTTCCTCTGCAAGTTTTGCGAGTGCGATACCCATCTTCTCCTGTGCGGCTCTTGTCTTGGGCTCGATTGCCTCTTTGATAACAGGCTCCGGGAATTCCATAGACTCGAGAATAACAGGATGATCTTCCGAACAGAGCGTATCACCCGTTGTGGTATATTTAAGTCCTACCGCAGCGGCGATATCGCCCGAATAGCAGATATCAAGGTCTTTACGCTGGTTGGCGTGCATCTGAAGAATACGACCGATTCTCTCTCTCTGACGTTTTGTCGAGTTATAAACAGTCGTTCCTGCGGGAAGTGTTCCTTCATATACGCGGAAGAAACAGAGCTTACCGACATACGGGTCTGTCATAATCTTGAATGCGAGTGCGGCAAAGTTGCCGTCGTCGGTCGCATAGCACTCAACTTCGTTATGATCGGGATCGGCATCGGGGTCAATACCTTTAATCGGAGGAACATCGGTAGGAGCGGGCATATAGTCGACTATTGCGTCGAGAAGCTTCTGTACGCCCTTGTTCTTATATGATGTTCCGCAGATAACGGGGACAATCTTGTTATCGATTGTCGCCTTACGAAGAGCCTTTTTGAGTTCCGGAACGGTGATTTCCTCACCCTCAAGATACTTCATGGCAAGCTCGTCATCCGTTTCGACTATAGACTCAACCATCTTTGCGTGATATTCTTTTGCTTTTTCAAGCATATCTGCCGGAATGGGTTCAACACGCATATCCTTACCCATTTCGTCATAGTAAACATCGGCCTCCATATTCATAAGGTCGATAATACCTTTGAATGATTCTTCGGCTCCGATAGGAAGCTGAATCGGAACGGCGTTTGCTTTCAGTCTTTCATGAAGCATATCAACGCAGCGGAAGAAGTTGGCTCCCATAATGTCCATCTTGTTAACATAGACCATTCTCGGAACGCCATACTTATCTGCCTGACGCCAAACCGTTTCCGACTGCGGCTCAACGCCGCCTTTCGCGCACAGCACGGTTACGGAACCGTCAAGTACGCGGAGAGATCTCTCAACCTCAACCGTAAAGTCAACGTGACCGGGAGTATCAATGATATTGATACGTGTCTCGGGTGCGCTTCCGTCAGCCTTTTTCCAGTGACAGGTAGTTGCGGCAGAGGTAATTGTAATACCTCTTTCCTGTTCCTGAGCCATCCAGTCCATCGTTGCTTCGCCGTCGTGGGTTTCGCCGATCTTGTGGTTTACACCGGTATAATACAAAATACGCTCGGTTGTCGTTGTTTTGCCGGCATCGATATGAGCCATTATACCGATATTACGGGTATTTTCTAGTGAATAATCTCTGGGCATTGACTTTTTCTCCTTAAAATTTCAAATGCAATTCGACTGACAAAAAGTCAAATCAATATCTGTAATGAGCGAAAGCCTTATTAGCCTCAGCCATTTTATGGGTTTCTTCCTTCTTCTTTACGGCTCCGCCCATATTGTTGTTAGCATCAAGAATCTCAGCGGCAAGGCGTTCTGCCATTGTGTTTTCGCTGCGGTTTCTCGAATATGTTCTGAGCCAACGAAGGCCGAGTGTCTGACGTCTTTCGGGTCTTACATCCATAGGAACCTGATATGTTGAACCGCCGACACGGCGAGCCTTAACCTCGAGAACAGGCATAATGTTCTCAAGTGCTGTGGTAAATACTTCAAGGGCGTTTTTGCCGGACTTCTCTTCTACAATCGCAAAAGCGTCGTAAACGATTTTCTGGGCAACACCCTTTTTGCCGTCATACATTATGTTATTGATAAGCTTTGTAACAAGCTTGGAATTGTACATAGGATCCGGCAATACTTCTCTCTTGGAAATTCGTCCTCTTCTAGGCACTGTACTTCCCTCCTTCATAAAAAATGATATCACAGGTACTCGAAAGCTTTCTTCCGTTAAGTGCTGTACTGTCGGAATGCAATAAACATTGATTTTAACAGATACTTTGGCACAAACGATCAGATGTTTTTTATACCTTCCCTAAGCGAAATTATTTCTTTGCCGCTTTGGGAGTTTTTGCGCCGTACTTTGAACGGCTCTGTCTGCGGGCATCAACGCCCTGAGTATCAAGCGTACCGCGAATAATGTGGTAACGCACACCGGGAAGGTCACGAACACGTCCGCCGCGGATCAGAACAACCGAGTGTTCCTGAAGATTGTGTCCGATACCGGGAATATATGTGGTGGCTTCGAGACCGTTGGTAAGCTTTACTCTGGCAATCTTACGAAGAGCCGAGTTAGGCTTCTTAGGGCTTGTCGTTGAAACCTTAGTGCAAACTCCTCTCTTCTGGGGGGAATTCTGATCTGTCGGAACATTGTTCAGAGTATTGAATCCCTTTTGAAGCATCGGAGCCTTGGACTTATAGACTTTCTTTGATCTGCCCTGCTTTACAAGCTGATTGAATGTTGGCATACTGCACCTCCTGTTCTGTAAAAATCTTTTAATGTTTACTCATCCGACAATGCATATTATTCCTTGTTACACAGGTATACATCATTAGACCTAAGTATTATATCATTCAAGTCCGAAAAAGTCAAGTGTTGTTATTTTTACGCTGCATTTTCTACTATTTGCACAAATTGATTGATGATATTAAATTTATTTTTTGAAATATATCTAATTTATTTCGCAATACGACAAAAACAAACATATGCCGACCTTGTTGAAAGGTCGGCATAATATTTTTACGAATCAGCTGTACAGTGCTCTCCACCATGTTACATACTGCTGGGTGAGTCCGCGCTTCAGCGTTCCTACCATCTGCTTTACGGCATCCTCATTTGTAAGCCATTTATCGATACTGTTCACAAATTCATCGGCCGTCGGAACATCGTTGCCCGATGTTGAGGCATAAGAGTCGAATTCACGGAGTTTTGTCCAAAGTTCATCATAAAGAACAGAAAGCCTATCGAAATAATCTTCGAGAAGAACGGTAGACGGATCGGAATAATCATCAACAGAGTCCATCTTTACCGTAAATCTGGAATACGGAGAGAAAATGGCATCCGAATAAGCCTGTTTGGCAAGCTTCCAGCTGTCAGCAGAAAGCTTCAGTTCTTTTTCGGACATTTCGCTGTTCTGCCAAGCAAGGAAGGTATTACCGACCTGATATTCGCTCATAATATAAATTGAGTTTCCGTCACCCGTATGTTTTCTCGTAACGATACCGGTATCATTATCTTTGGTATACGTAACATTCTCAACACCATAGAGGAGTATATTCAGAAGTTCCTCATTTGTATAAAGCTCGGCAATAAGTTCCATACATCTCGAAGAATCGGAAGAGAAATTCGAGAGTGCAAAACTGTAATCGAACATTTCCGATGTATCGGCAATAGGTTTGCCGGTGCAGATAACATAATATTCATCTTCATACTGTTCCGGAAGATCTGCATCGCCTTTAATAAATGCGGCTGCGAAATTCGCGTTGAAATCAACATCGACATTATGAAGCGCATACTGTCCGTTGACTTTTCCGCAATCGACATAGGTGGCGAGAATCTTTCTGATTGTGCCGTTGGAAGTAATCGGTCCCGGAGTAATACCCTGATCCGATTCAATAGCGCCCTTTTCGACGCTTCTTGCATAAACCGACTGCTTTCCGGTAGGACTGATCAGATTCATATCGTAAATATTATAAAGCGGAATGACACCATCTTCGTTCTCGGCAACATCCACAAGATATTCGCGAAGATCGGAAAGTCCGGTCATATCGGTTATCGTATAAGGATATTTATCGAAAAGATCCTTTTTGACAAGCAGGTATTCATATTCGCCGTAATAATATGTTCTCGGAATAAATGCCACGGAAGAACCGTATCTTGAATCAAGGACGGCTTTGCCCGTCGAATTATAGTCCATATCGGTGCAATATCCGAGCAGTTCGCTCGAAATATATTTTTTGAGTTTGGACGCGGTATCTTCGGCCAAAGCGTCGTTAACCGATGCCGTATCGAGATATTCTACCATCGGGCCGTCCGGATCTTTTGCAAGCTCCATGAGCTCAACATACATCTCGCGGTCGGTAATCATGATTATATCAATCTGATTTTCGTAGGCATCAGGGAAAGAAGTGACTGTTCTGTACTGCCCTTCGACAATCTCGATTTCCTTCACATCGGTTGCCTGACCGATAGATGTTCTTTTTATACCCGCATCAACATCAGCCTGTCTTGCTTCGAGCTTTGCCATAATGGCATCCTTATATTCATCCTCGGTATAGAGCTGGAGTACAACATGAATATTAAGATCGTTCTCGGTTATATCGTTGATCGCAGCCTGAACCGCTGCAATACCCTCTTCTGTCGTTTCTTCACCGGTGACCATAGTAAGGGTAAGAGTAATCGGTTTTACCGTATCCTCCGACGTAATATTTCCGGTTTTCTGACAGCCGGCAAAAAGTGATACGACAGAGATAAGCATCAGCAGAGAAAGGCCGAGGCTTACAAGGCGTTTTTTCATGCGGGGTATCCTCCTTAGAAATTCCTATATGGATTATGACTGAATAACTATGTTTTTTCGGCAAGCACACCGCATGCCATCATAGCTTCTTGTATTTTATAACAAAAAAGCAGTTCTGTCAAGGCGTGGTTTTGACAAAAAATGAAATATTTTTTCGCCAAATCGGCGCCCCGCTTCAGCGTTCATACTTTCTTAATTTATAATGCACAATAATGAGTGCTGTTTTTAGTCATCATGCACATTAGCGTTAAACATTATCAACAAAACTTCAAGCGTATTTTTGATGGTTTCACTAATTTTTAAATTTATTTTTCGGTTATCCTAATTGTCAAGATAATCGCGAAGTTTCCGTGATCTGCTCGGATGGCGCAGTTTTCTCAATGCTTTTGCTTCTATCTGACGAATACGCTCTCTTGTAATCTGAAAGGCCGCTCCGACCTCTTCAAGAGTATGCTGCTTACCGTCTTTCAGACCGTAGCGCATCATAAGAACCTGCTCTTCCCTGGGTGTAAGCGTGTGCAGTACCGAAAAAAGCTGCTCACGGAGCATATTTTGAGATACGCTTTCGGACGGGGACGGTGAGTCCTCATCTTCGATAAAATCATAAAGCTGCGAATCTTCCTCTTCACCGACCGGTGTCTCGAGCGGAACGGGATCCATTGCTATTTTCATTATCTCACGCACTTTATCGGTCGGCATCTCTATTTCTTTCGCTATTTCTTCGACCGTAGGTTCTCTGCCGAGCTCCTGAAGAAGTTTTCTTGAAGCGCGCGAAACCTTATGGATTGTTTCAACCATATGAACGGGTATTCTTATTGTTCTTGCCTGATCGGCAATGGCGCGTGTTATCGACTGTCTTATCCACCATGTGGCGTACGTCGAAAATTTGAATCCTTTGCTGTAATCGAACTTTTCAACCGCTTTAAGAAGCCCGAAATTTCCCTCCTGTATAAGATCAAGGAATGACAATCCTTTACCGGAATGACGCTTTGCAACGCTTACGACAAGTCTTAAGTTGGCTTCGACAAGCCGATTTTTCGCATTGATGCCGCTGCGGCTCAACTTTTCAAGTTCTTTTATCCGCTCTTCGTCAAGTCCTTCGGAATTTTTCAGCATTTCATCCGCTTCAATACCGGCATTCATTATCTGCGCAAGCTCGGTCTCTTCCTCGGGCTTCAAAAGTTCAATCTGACCTATTTCTTTAAGATACATACGTACCGGATCATCAACCGAAAGTCCGTCCTGAAGGAGATCTTTTTCCATTTCTTCGGCGGTAGCGTAACGCTCTGCATCACTTTCGATTTCGCTCATTTCGGCGGCGTCGATTTTCACTTCAACATCCGCTCGGTCGGCATCGTCCATAATTTCGCATTTCTTTTCAACATTTTCAATATCGAAATCATCGTCGGCAAATGTGTCAATCAGCTCGCTGTCGGTAAGCGAACTTGATTTGGAGCTGTTTTCAATAATTTCATCCACACTCGGATCATCGGTCAATATATTTTCGTTATCGAATTTCATCAGTTATGCACACCTTTCATATTTCCGGCCGAATACGCCGCCGTCATCATACGGTTACGCGCTATCGGTCGTCACCTGCGGTTATTGCTTGCCGCCGCACTTTATGCTGCCGAACTTTTTATTTAATCGATATAGTCGTTGATGCTTTTTTTCTTAAATGATATTTTGCCTCTGATTTTGCGAAGTGCTTTTGCCTCTATCTGTCTTACACGCTCCCTTGTAATATTGAGAGTCGCTCCCACTTCCTCGAGAGTATGCACATGATTATCAATAAGTCCGTATCTGAGCAGAATGACTTTTTCCTCTCTCGGACTCAGACTGTGAAGCTCCTTGAGAAGCTCGTCATGAAGCATCGAATGAAAAACAGAATCCGACGGCGTCATGGTATTATCGTCCCTGATAAAATCTCCGAGATGCGAGTCCTCTTCTTCACCTATCGGCGTTTCAAGAGAAACCGGATCCATGGCTATCCGCATTATTTCGCGGACTTTTTCGGAGGTAAGATTCATTGCCGAGGCAATTTCGTCAACTGTCGGTTCGCGTCCGAGTTCCTGATTAAGCTGTCTTGATGTTTTTGAAAGTCGATGAATGGTTTCGACCATGTGCACCGGGATTCTTATCGTTCTCGCCTGATCGGCAACGGCACGTGTTATTGACTGTCTTATCCACCATGTGGCATAGGTGGAAAATTTATATCCCTTGCGGTAATCGAACTTTTCGGCCGCTTTGAGAAGTCCGAGATTACCCTCCTGTATAAGATCAAGGAACGAAAGTCCCTTACCCGAATGACGTTTGGCAATGCTGACCACAAGTCTCAGATTCGCTTCCACAAGGCTGTCCTTGGCTCTCTCTCCTGCTTTTACCTTTTTTTCGAGTGTCTTTATGTATTCACGCACCGATTCGTCATCGGCATCGATCGACGATGATTTTTCCAGTTCGTCGATAACGCTCTGAGCCTGTATACCTTCATAAACCTGCTGAGCAAGCGACATCTCGGTGTCGGCACTGAGAAGTTCGACCTCGCCGATTTCCTTAAGATAAAGACGAACGGGGTCATCGATTGAGAGTCCGTCGCGTGCCAACGCCTTTTCCATATCCTCGGCGCTCGAATACTGTCCCATTTCGTTTACAAGTTCGTCGGCATTTGAGTTCTGCATATAGTCGGCAATTTCGGTTTCATCGCCTTCGGGATTATCGCAAATCACAGGGGGTTCATCAAAAGCGCTGTCGTCAAAATCATCGGGAAAGTCAAGCCCGGTTATTTTTTCAACACCGTCTGCAAGCTGTTCTTCATCATAAACAGAATCGGTCATATCATCGCCGTTTAATCTCATAAAATTGAATTCCTCCGGTTTTTTTCAATAGGTTTTGATCATATAATATATACAACAGTTTTGTTACCGCGGCGTTATTTTACGCCGCCGTGTTCATCCGCCGTCTTTTTTCGCTTTTTCTCTATAATCTGATTTATGTCAAGCGTTTTGTCGGCCGCCGCATCGCAGAGTGTATCTCTGCAGGAAAAAAGAACGTCAATCGTATTGTCAACAAGATTATATCTTGCGAGTCTGAGTTTCGACAGTCTGTCCATTTCATCAACCGAAAGTGTCTGACCGAGAAGCGACTCGTCAAAACTGCCCGATTTCGCAAGTTCGAGCATTGCCGAGCAGATCTTTTTTCCGAACTCGGTTACAAATTCATCCGCCGAAATCGGTCTGCCTTTTTTTTCGGATTCCGGAATGTATTCGGGATGAAGCAGAAGTATGCCTATAATCGCTTCCTCGGCTCTTGCCGCTCTGACGTTTTTCACCGTATCGGGATTTACTCTGTCAAGGTATCCCGCCGTCTGCATCATTATTTTTTTCGATTCGTCTTTTTTGTCGATTCTGCTGCGCTTTTGAATCTTTTTTTCTATATCGCGTCTGAGTGATTCGGGTGTCACGCCGAATATCGGCGCTACCGAATAAATATAAATATCGCGTTTGGCTGCCGAGTTTACATCGGATATCAAATTTATTGTTTCATCAAGCGCCTTTATTTTCTCATCGGGCAGGTCAAAATTATATTTTTCTTTTATCCTGTCAAACCGAAAATCAAATTCCGAGCGGCTTCCCTCAAGAAGTTTCTTGAAAGCCGTACCGCCGTACTTCTTTATATATTCATCCGGATCTTTAGCGTTTTTTACTTTGAGAATTTTACATTCGACTCCCGCCTCACCGAGAAGTCTGAATGCTTTAGAGGCGGCGTTCTGCCCCGCTTCATCCGCGTCATAGCAGATTATAACGCTTTTGGTATAGCGTTTGAATACGCGTGCCTGTTCGGGGGTTATCGCCGTACCGAGAGTTGCCACCGCGTTTGTAAATCCCGCGCCGTGCAGTGCGATAACATCCATATAGCCCTCGCACAGAATCATCTGTTCGGCGCATGACGATTTTGCAAAATTCAACGCAAACAGATTCTTGCTTTTTTTGAAAGCCGGCGTATCCGAAGAATTAAGATATTTGGGCTTTGAATCATCCATGACACGACCGCCGAATGCTATTACATCGCCGGTTGTTGAGATAATCGGAAAAATAACACGATTGCGGAAAAGGCTGTATGACATACCGCTTTTTTCGGAAACGCGTGTGAGATATGCCGCCGACAGCTCGGAATCGGTATATCCTTTGCTTTTCATGAAGTTCGGAAAAGCTCCGAAATCGTCGGGTGCAAATCCGAGTCCGAAATGTCGAATAAGATGAGGCGACAATCCTCTTGATTTAAGATAGGCAAGTCCTTTTGCGCCTTCTGGTTTATTCAGCAGAACATCGCTGAAATATCTGGCGGCGTCCCTGTTCATCGCAAGTGTGCGCTCACGCCTGTCATTTTCAATCTTTTCCTCATCCGTACGCTTAATCGTTATACCTACACGCTTGGCAAGAAGCTCAACCGCCGACGGATAATCGAGATTTTCGGCCCTGCGAATGAAATTGATGACGTCTCCGCCCGCTCCGCAACCGAAACAGTAAAAGTTTCCCTCATCGGCGAACACGGTAAACGAAGGCGATTTCTCACTGTGGAACGGACACAGTCCGACATAATTGGATCCCGAACGTTTAAGCGTCACATAGGTCGAAATTATTTCTTCGATATTGCATCGAAGTTTTATCTCTTCTATGACAGATCGATCGATATACGGCATTATCCGTCCTCCTTTTTGAAATCACCCATAATATACGCAAAAAAAGGGAAAAACCCTCTTTTATGTATCAATATTCGATTTATTGTCTGTCGCCGTCTCTGCTCTTTATTCGGTCATAACGATTCCCGACGAGAATTCCGCAGTCGCGCCCGGATGACAGTTCGGTCACAAGTTCGAGCAGCTTATCGACATATCCTACGGGAACCGCGACTTTTACCTCTACATCGGCCCCGTAATTTATCGAATCGATGATAAGCGGCATAGACAAAAAAGCATGCGACATTTTCTGCCATGTCGAATAGTCGGTTGAAAGCAGAACTTCACCGAACGGCTCATATTCGACTATTTCGGCGTCTTTTGCCGCAAGTGATGCAGCCTCGGTATATGCGTGTACAAGTCCGCCCGTACCGAGAAGTATACCGCCGAAATATCTTGTTACGACTATAACCGCATCGGTAAATCCCGATTTGCGTATTACGTCAAGCACCGGCATGCCGGCGGTTCCCTGCGGTTCGCCGTCATCACTGTATCTTACATAGTTTCCTTCTTTTATCACATAAGCGTAGACATTATGTCGGGCATCCGAATGTTTTTTTCTTATTGAAGAGACAAAATCGATTGCCTCTTTCTCGGTTGCAACATGGGCGGCATAACCGAGAAATCGGCTTTTTCTGTCTTCATATTCGGAAAATCCGCATCCGCCGAGAGTTACATATCTATCCTCCATATACATCTCCGTTTCGATAACCGCTTTTACGATTTCAGTTCATATATTTTTTGAACTGTCCTTCCGCCTTTTCATCCATCAGAGCTATAACATCCGCATATTCATCGCCGTATTCGACATTTTCGACAGACGCAACGGCATAGAGCTTTGCGACAAGATCCTGTCTTGAAAGCGGTATTTTAAGTCTGACAAGTCTTTTTCCGGCAAGCGCAATCTTCTCGAGTTTTTCGACAAGGTCATCTATTCCTCTTCCGTCAAGAGCCGAAATCGCCACGGTATCCGAATCTTTTACCCTGTAAAGAAGTTCGGGAGCAATATATTCTGCGGCATCGCATTTGTTCAGCACATAAAGTCTCGGTTTATCGGCCGCGCCCAAATCATAGAGAAGCTTTTCGGTTACTTCAAGCTGACTTTCCGCTTCGGAATCCGAAGCATCAACGAGAAGCATGACGGCATCCGTATATCTTACTTCATCAAGTGTCGAGCGAAATGCCGATATTAAATGGTGAGGAAGTCTTCTGATAAATCCGACGGTATCGGTAAGCAGAATTTCTCTCCCGCTCGGAAGTTTATACGCTCTTGTAGTCGGATCGAGTGTTGCGAACAGCTTATCCTCCGCAAGTATGCCCGCACCGGTAAGGCGGTTAAGCAGAGTTGATTTACCGGCATTTGTATATCCGACAATGGCAACCTTTTGCAGCCCCGACCTGTCTCTCTTTGCGCGCATCGTCAGTCTCGATTTTTCAAGTTCGGCTATCTGCTCATTCAGGCTGTTGATTCTTCGCTGAAGATGGCGTCTGTCTGTTTCGAGCTTTGATTCGCCGGGGCCTCTTGTACCGATTCCGCCGCCGAGTCTTGACATTTCGTTACCTTTTCCGGTAAGACGTGGAATCGTATATTTAAGCTGGGCAAGTTCAACCTGAAGTTTGCCTTCGCCCGATTTTGCGTGCAGTGCGAAAATATCGAGTATCAGCATTGAGCGGTCAATTATTCTGACCGAATAATCGTTTTTTTCGTCGCCGGCGTTTTCGGATATTGCCTCTTCGATATTTCTTATCTGAACAGGAGACAGTTCATCGTCGAAAATCACAAGCGAAACATCATTGGTGCGGCAAAGCTCTCCGAGTTCTTTAAGTTTTCCGCTCCCGATATAGGTCCTGGCAATCGGATTCGGAAGCTGCTGTACGACCGTACAGAAAAGTTTGCCGCCCGCTGTTTCGAGCAGTCTTTCGAGTTCGTCAAGAGATACCGCCTGCTCATGCGAATCTTTATCGGGGGTAAGCACCGAAACGAGAACTGCAAGAGGACAGCTTTTTTCAAATGCGGAAATTTGTTCATCCATGACAGGTCTTATCTCCTTCTCATATCAAAATAATACGCTGTAAACAAGCAAATGAAAAAGTGTAAAATCGAAAAAGAGGCACACCGCAACTTTTGCATATCAAAAATCGCGAATGTGCCTCAAAAACCCAAAAAATTAAAAATACCGAATTACTTCTGCAGTCCTGCAAGACGCTTTTTGAATTTGTCAACGCGTCCGCCTGCGTCTACAAACTTCTGTTTGCCCGTGAAGAAAGGATGGCATTTTGAGCAAATTTCAACTGTCATATCGCCTTTCGTGGAGCGGGTTTTATATTCGGCGCCGCACGCGCATCTGATTGTGCATTCTTTGTAATCGGGATGGATTCCGGCCTTCATCTTTAACACCTCATTTTCTTAAAATATAATCGCTGACATTTTCGAAAAATCAAATCTTTTCCTTGATTTTCGCATCCTTGCCCTGCTTATCGCGAACATAATAGAGCTTTGCACGGCGAACTTTACCTGTACGAACGGTCTCTACCTTTGCGACATTAGGCGAATGCAACGGGAAGGTCTTTTCGACACCGCAGCCGTAAGCTACGCGTCTTACTGTGAATGTTTCGGAAATTCCGCCGCCCTTCTTGGCAATTACGATGCCTTCGAAAAGCTGAATTCTCTCTCTTACCTTACCGTCCGAAGCTACCTCGACGATTTTATTGTGAACACGTACAGTGTCACCGATTTTGAATGCGGGTACTTCTTCCTTGAGCTGCTCGTTTGTAAAAGCCTTAATAAGATCCATTTTCGGCTTCCTCCTTGATTTGGATAATCCCGGATGTTCATGCAGAGCTATATGCAGAGGACCACCCTTCGGCTTGCCTTATGACACGCAGTTCGTATTATATCATGCCGAAACAAAAAAAGCAATAGTTTTTTTGAAAAAAATAAAAAAAATTACGCCGCGGATTCTTTACATTTTTCCGTCATTGTGGTATAATTTCGGTGTGTGTGCAAAAATACAAGCAAAAAGCACCGTATCCATGATAATTTTTAATCGAGGATTTTACATTGAAATATATTATTTTGTTTTTCCGATTTGAAAATCAAATACAGAGCGACACATTTATCGGCAAATTCGAAAAATCGGTTCTGAATGAAATAGACATCAAACACGGCTTTTTTTCACTTGACGCAGACGGCAAATTCGAGATGTTTTCCGATCTCACCGAGGCCGCCGATTACGGTGTACGCAATTTGGAAAGCGGGAGCGGAGCATTTATCGGCATTGACGGCAGCAATTTGGATATGCAGTCTGTTTACTCCGAGCTGATTTCGCCGATTTACGGCAGTCTTACCGCCTCCGGCGAGCCTTACGCATTTGCGGCGATTGTCGGCAGTGCGGACGAAAACAATGAATCGGCAGATCCGAAAAAGTATTCCGGCAAATATTATTTACTTACAAATAATGCGGGCGAGGAAGCCCGACTGTCGGAAGAGTCAAATGACGGTGTATGCTATTTTGATGATTTTGATTCATTTTTTCTTTACATAACAGGTTTAGACGACGGTAAAAACGAGAACAGTGAGGAGACGCCGACCGATTCCCTCTCGGTAAACGATTTGCCGAATGACAAAAGCAAAGGCGGCTCACGGCCGAAAAAAAACATAGTGAAAAACGCCACATCATCGGTATTTGACTGGTATGAGCTTTTCGCTTATGCCGTTGTCGCGGTGCTTGTCGTTATGTCATTTTTTATCAGGCACTCACCCGTTCAGGGCTCATCAATGGAGCCGACACTGAAAGGAAGTCCGATATACAGTCAGGCATCAAAATCGGAGAGTTATGATGTTCTGCTCATTTCAAATATTTTCACTCTGAATCACGGCGACATTGTGATAATTCAAGAGCCGACACAGCCGACCGAGCCGATTGTCAAGCGCGTTATCGCGATGGGCGGCGACACAATCAAAATCGATTTTACCACAGGTGCCGTTGAAGTAAACGGAGTTCGGCTTGACGAAACATACACAAAAGAGCATGATGTGATGATAAGGTACGAATCACTTACACCCGATGAAAACAACTGCTGGGAAGCGGTTGTACCCGAAGGGAGAATATTTGTGCTCGGCGATAACCGCAACAATTCAAAAGACAGCCGATATTTCGGCTTTATAGACGAAAGATATGTAATAGGAAAGGCGGTATTCCGAATTTTCCCGCTTAAACGGTTCGGAAAAATCGAATAATTCAGTCTTTCGATTTTTACAAAGGATAAGATAAAAGGAGAATATTCGTATGCCTTCCGAAATAATACAATGGTTCCCCGGTCATATGGCCAAGACAAGACGAATGATGAGCGAATGTCTGCCGCTTGTTGACATGGTTATAGAAATACTCGACGCACGCATACCGATATCCTCGAAAAATCCCGAAATAGACCGGATTTGCAAGAACAAGCCGAAGCTGATTCTGTTTTCCAAATCAACGCTCGCAAGTCCGACTACCGCCGAAAAATGGAAAAACTATTACAAAGATTTCGGCACGCCGTGCATATTCTGCGATTTCATAACGGGTGCGGGGCTATCCGAAATCGAGCCCGCCGTCAAGTCGCTTCTTGCAGATAAAATCAAAAAAAACGCGGAAAAAGGTATGGCAAACAAGGCGGTACGCGCGATGGTTGTCGGCATACCGAATGTGGGAAAATCATCATTTATCAACAAATTTTCAAGGTCAACAAAAGCAAAAGTGGAAAACCGTCCCGGCGTTACGGTTGACAAGCAGTGGGTAGTCACGCCGTACAAAATCGAACTGCTTGATATGCCCGGTGTGCTTTGGCCGAAATTCAACGACAGATTTGTCGGTGAAAACCTCGCAATAACCGGAGCGATAAAGGACCGGGTTCTGAATACCGATGAAATAGCGGTAATACTCTGCAAGCGTCTGCGTAAAATCGCGCCCGACATGCTTTGCGCAAGGTACAAGCTCGAAATTTCGCAGATACAGGATCTTACCGATTACGAGCTTTTCACTCTTATAGGCAAAAAACGCGGGTTTTTAATCGGCGGCGGTGAAATTGATGAAACGAGAACGGCGTCCGTGCTGCTCGATGAGTTCAGAAGCGGCAAAATCGGAAGAATTACCCTCGAATATCCGCCGAACAGACAGACAAAAACCGATTCGCCCGACAAAGAAAGCAAAACCGAAAGGACCGATGCATAATGCCGTCGTATGAATATGAAGAAGCCGCACATCAAAACGGATACAAAATTGTTGCGGGGACAGATGAAGCCGGCAGAGGACCGCTCGCGGGTCCTGTTTTCGCCGCTGCCGTAATTCTGCCCGACGGTTTATACATAGACGGTTTGAACGATTCTAAAAAGCTTACCGAAAAAAAGCGTGAGAAGCTCTTCGATATAATATGTAAGGAAGCCGTATCATATTCGATTGCTTCGGCATCTGTCGAGGAGATTGACAGCATGAATATTCTGAACGCGTCTCAGCTTGCGATGAGAAGAGCCGTTGACGCTCTTTCGGTCAAGCCCGACTTTGTACTGATTGACGGGAATGTATCACGCGGATTCACGGTTGACACGCTTACGGTGATCAAAGGAGACAGTCTGTCGATGTCGGTTGCCGCCGCGTCGATTCTTGCAAAGGTCAGCAGAGACCGCCTATGCTATGAGCTCGATAAAATCTACCCCGAATACGGATTCGCAAAACACAAGGGATACGGCACGGCATACCACATGGAAATGATCAGAAAATACGGCATATCGCCCGTACACCGGCGTTCGTTTATGAGTTTTCTTGAAAAAGATTCGGAGAAACATTCATGAAAAATGTTAATTCGGACAAGGTTCAAGACGAAAAAGAAAACAGCCTCAAAATTTCGGGGGGCAGATTCGGATTCGGCCAATGCTGTGAAGGAGCGGCTGCCGATTATCTGAAAAGCAAGGGTTATGAGTTGATATTCCGCAATTACCGAATTAAAGGCGGAGAAATCGACCTCATCATGAAAAAAGACAATATCCTTGCGTTTATAGAGGTAAAGGCAAGAGCCAAAACCGACAATATCCGAAGATTCGGGCGCCCCGGTGCCGCGGTAAATTATCAAAAGAGACGTCATATCATATATGCCGCCGAAGACTATCTGAGAACGCATCCGAAAATCGGGCAGCCGAGAATGGATGTCATCGAGGTTTACTATGAAGAGTTCGACGGCTGTATTGCTCTGGAGTTCAATCACATTCAAAATGCGTTTACAAAATAAGCAGCCTATGCGAAGTGAGAAGTGAAAGGACATATCTATGAAGAAGATTCTTCTTCTTGCTACCGGTGGAACGATAGCTTCCAAAAGCACAAAAAGCGGTCTTGTGCCGATGATAAGTTCCGATGAAATTCTCGGATATGTACCCGAGCTTGCAGAGGCGGCAGACATTGACGCTGTTTCCCTTTTCTGTATCGACAGTACGAATATTACCTGCGAACACTGGATAAAAATAGCGGAAACCGTAAGAAAAGAATACGAAAATTACGACGGGTTTGTCATCACGCACGGGACAGATACAATGGCTTACACTGCGGCGGCACTGTCATATCTCATACAGCAAAGTCCGAAGCCCATTGTACTCACCGGCTCGCAAAAATCGATATATCTGCGTGATACCGATGCACGCAACAATCTTATCGGCGCTGTTCTGTATGCTTGCGACGATATGTCGAGCGGTGTATCGGTTGTTTTCGACGGCAAGGTGATAATCGGAACAAGAGCAAAAAAGACACGCACAAAATCATTCAACGCTTTCTCGTCAATCGATTATCCGGAGCTTGCCGGCATACGCGACGGGCGTATTATCAGATACATCACCGAAAAATATTCCGAAAAACCGATTTTCTATAAGAAGCTCGATTCCGAGATTTTCATATACAAGCTGATTCCGGGAGCCGACCCCTGGATACTCGACAGGCTCATCGGCAGATATCATGCCGTTATAATAGAATCGTTCGGTGTCGGAGGCGTTCCCTGCTGTGCAAACAGCGATTTCATCGGCGTACTCAGGCGTCTTACCGATGCGGGCATAACGATTGTTATGACTACGCAGGTATCACACGAAGGAAGCGACATGGAAGTTTACGAGGTCGGTCAGACCGCCAAAGAAGAACTGAATCTTATGGAAGCGTATGACATGACAATTGAAGCGGTTACCGCAAAGCTCATGTGGATTCTCGGTCAGACAAATGATCCGGGCAAAATCAGAAATATGTTTTACACACCGATTTCTCACGACATCATCTGATTCAATTTTAATATTTTCAATTTCAAAACATCCTGTCGCCGAAAGCGGCAAAACTTAAGCAGAAAGGTTTATCCTCGGTTATGAATTACATAAGCACAAGAGATACCGCCGGAGTTCATGAGGTATCTGCGGCAGAGGCAATCAAAAAGGGACTTTGCGATGACGGCGGTCTTTATATGCCGTCGGAATTTCCTCAAATTACAGATGAAATGTGGTCGACGCTCCTCGCATCGGGCTATCCCGAACGTGCAGCCGAAATTCTCTCGCTCTACCTTCCCGAATACGGTTACGAGAATCTACTGTCGGACGCAAAAGCCGCATATCTTACAAAATTCGACGGCGAAATTGCGCCTGTTAAAAAGCTCAACGACCGCATAAGCATTCTCGAACTTTGGCACGGACCGACCTGTGCATTCAAAGATATGGCGCTGCAGATTATGCCGCGTCTGCTCTCACGTGCGCTCGAACTTACCGGAGAAAGCAAAAAAGCGCTTATTCTTGTCGCCACATCGGGCGACACCGGCAAGGCGGCTCTTGAAGGATTTGCCGACGTCCCGCAAACGGCGATTTCGGTATTTTATCCGGAGGACGGCGTTTCGAAGGCGCAGAAGCGTCAAATGCAGACTCAAAGCGGTTCGAATGTAAATGTAACCGCAATCAGCGGCAATTTTGACGATGCGCAGACAGGTGTTAAACGGATTTTTTCGGACGCCGCGTACAGCGCGGAGCTTGAAGCGCACGATGTCTTTCTGTCCTCGGCAAATTCGATAAACTGGGGGCGGCTTGCTCCCCAAATCGTTTACTATATCTCGGCCTACTGCGATATGGTAAATGACGGAAGTCTGAAATTCGGAGAAAAACTTGATGTATGTGTGCCGACCGGTAATTTCGGAAATATTCTCGCGGCGTACATTGCAAAAGAAATGGGCCTGCCGCTCGGAAGGCTCATCTGCGCATCAAACGACAACAATGTACTTACCGATTTTCTGACAGACGGAAAATATGACAGAAACCGTCCTTTTCACACAACGGTATCACCGTCTATGGACATACTTATCTCATCAAATCTTGAGCGTCTGCTCTATCTTGCGGCAGGACATGAACGTTGTGCGAACTATATGAACGAACTGAAGGAAAACGGACGATATACGGTTGACGATGATGTCCTCGCAAAAATACAGGAAGATTTTGTCGGGCTTTGGTGCGGTGAAACCGAATGTCTTGCCGAAATTGCATCTGTTTTCGAGAGATACGCATATCTGACAGATACTCATACCGCCGTGGCACTTCGCTGCGCCGAAAGCTATGCCGAAGGAAGTCCCGAAAAAAACAAAATTCTCGTTGTTTCAACTGCATCCCCATACAAATTCGCGCCCGCAGTCTGCCGTGCGCTGAATCTTGACGGCACAGGTGAAGACAGTGAAATTTTCATGCGTCTGTCCGATTACACCGAAACCGCCATACCCGAGCCTCTTTGGAGCGTTCTCACAAAAGACATACGATTTGAAAACACAATCAGCCCATCGGAAATGAAAAACGATGTATCGCGTTTCATATCGTTATCGGAGAACAAATAATTATCCTGTTTCGCAAACTGTAAATCAAGAATAAGACGCAAGTTTTATCCGGAAGGTATTGTCAAAAATGTCACTTTATATTCTTTCGGACACTCATCTTTCGCTGAAATGCGAGAAGCCGATGGATGTGTTCGGAACAAGATGGAAAAACCATACCGAAAAAATCTCTTCCGGTTGGAAGAAAGCTGTCGGTCCCGACGATACGGTAATTGTCGGCGGCGATATATCATGGGGAATTTCGCTCGAAGAAGCATCGGACGATCTCAAATTTATTGCGAATCTTCCCGGCAGAAAAATATTTCTGCGCGGCAATCACGATTACTGGTGGTCAACACTCTCCAAAAACCGGTCGTTTTTCGAAAAAGAAAAAATAACGGGCATAGAATTTCTTCAAAACAACGCCATAGAAACCGATGGTTTCATAATCTGCGGTACAAGAGGGTGGTACAGCGACTCCTCCAATGCTCCGGAGGAAGCGGACTACAACAAAATTGTAACGCGCGAGGCTCTCCGACTGCGCCTTTCGATTGATGCATCCGCGAAAATGAGCGGTGAGCGAATAGCAATATTTCACTTTCCACCTGTTTTCGGTGATTATGTCTGCCGCGAACTCGTTGATATTTTGCATGAATATGACATCAAGCGATGCTTTTTCGGTCACATACACGGCCTTTACAAGATACCGCCTTCAACAACATTCGAGGGTATCGAATTCAGATTATGCTCATCCGATTTTCTCGAGTTCCGACCGCTTAAAATAGTCCATTCCGACTTTGAACGGTAACCGAATAAAGGCTTTTTATCAAATATACGGTTAAAACAGCACTTTTTTTCTCTAAATACTTGACAAAACAAGCATTTTGATTTAGAATACACAAGTATGCAATATAGAATTTATGATATATCAGTTATCGGAGGACAGAATAATGAGTCTTAAAAACGTAACCACACCCGAAAAGAATGTAGCCGTTCTCGAGTGTGAAATCGATGCAGCCGCTTTCAGCGCAGCTGTTACTAAATCATACAACAAGAAAAAGGGCAACATTCAGCTGCCCGGATTCCGTAAAGGACATGCTCCCCGCAACCTTATCGAGAAAATGTACGGAAAGGGATTTTTCTATGAGGATGCCCTTGAGGAACTTGTTCCCGTCGCTTACGAAGAGGCACTCAAAGAGTCGGGTGTAAAGGCGGTATCCGCTCCCGAATATGATGTTAAATCGGCATCCGAAGAAGAGGGTGTTGTTTTCACCGCGAAAGTTGATACAAAACCCGAAGTTGAAATCTCGGATTACAAGGGTATAGAAGTTACCCGTACGCAGGAAGAAGTTACCGATGAGGCAGTAAAAGCCGAAATTGACCGTGTTCGCGAGCGCAACTCAAGAACATCCGATATTGAAGGCGTTCCCGCCGCAATCGGTCACACAGCAAACATCAATTACGAAGGTTTCAAGGACGGTGTTCCGTTTGACGGCGGAAAAGGCGAGGACTTTGATTTGAAGCTCGGCTCAGGTACCTTTATCCCCGGATTCGAAGAAGCAATCGTCGGCCACAATGTAGGTGAGGAATTCGACGTCAATGTCACATTCCCCGAAGATTATCATGCAAAAGAACTTGCAGGCGCGCCCGTTGTATTCAAGACAAAGATTAACGCTCTTAAAGAAACCACCCTTCCCGATTTCGACGACGAATTTGTAAAGGATGTTTCCGAATTCGATACGGTTGCCGACTACGAGAAAGATGTAAGAGCCAAGCTCGAAAAGTCCGCATCCGACAAGGCAGACAATGAAGTTGCCGAGCAGGTAGTTAATTCTCTTGTTGAAAAGCTTGTTGCCGACATTCCCGAATCGATGTACGTAAACGAAACCGAAAATCAGGTTCGCGACTTTGACAGCAGACTCCGTATGCAGGGTCTTAAACTCTCCGATTATGTAAAGTATATGGGCATTACCCTTGATCAGCTCCGCGAAAGAATGCGTCCTCAGGCAGAAAAGCAGGTTAAGCTCCGCCTTGCTCTTGAAAAAATCGCCGAACTCGAAAATATCGAGGTTACCGATGAAGAAATTGAAGCCGAAATGAAGCGTCTTGCCGACACATATTCGGTTGAGCTTGATCGTGTAAAGTCTCTTGTCGATCCCGAGGATATCAAAGCAGATCTTGCAGCCGACAAGGCTCTTAAACTCTGCAGAGAGTCTGTCACAGTAAAAGCATAAATCAGAGCCGTAAAAAGATAAATAACATCAATAAGGGCGCGTCCGATGCATGAAACCGAGTTTTCTTTCGCATTGCTGTGTCCTTATTGTTGTAATATAAGGCAAAAAAATAATGGAGGCAAAAAAATGGCACTTGTACCAACCGTAATCGAAAAAACATCCGGCGGCGAACGCGCCTATGATATTTATTCAAGACTTCTTAACGACAGAATCATTTTTCTGTCCGACGAAATCAACGATGTAACCGCTTCTATTGTCGTAGCGCAGCTTCTCTTCCTCGAAGCTCAGGATCCCGACAAAGACATTTCGCTCTACATAAACTCACCCGGCGGATCGGTTACCGCAGGTTTCGCAATCTATGACACCATGAATTTCATCAAATGCGATGTTTCGACAATCTGCATCGGACTTGCCGCAAGCATGGGAGCATTTCTCCTTTCGAGCGGCGCAAAAGGCAAGCGTCTTGCTCTTCCGAACAGCGAAATAATGATTCATCAGCCGCTCGTCGGCGGTATGCAGGGTCAGGCTACCGACATAAAAATTCATGCCGATCAGCTTCTGCGTACAAAAGACAATCTGAACCGCATTCTTGCGTCAAACACGGGCAAGGCTGTTGAAGAAATCGCCGCCGCTACCGAACGCGACAACTTTATGACCGCAAAGCAGGCAGCCGAATACGGACTTATCGACCGCGTTATCGAAAAGAGACTTTGATTTTACATCAAAATACATCCATTTTACTATAAAACACGGTGAGGTAATAATGTCCAACGAAACAAATGACAGCAAAACAGGCGGCTCGTCCGAACGCAAGATACACAGATGCACATTCTGCGGAAGAAGCGAAAATCAGGTTGCGTATCTTGTACCCTCGTCTACCGGTGCATTTATATGTGATTACTGTATTGAGGCTTGTGCAGAACTTCTTGATCGGGAAGAACAGTTTGCCAATGAATCGGACGGAGAGCCGACATCTCTTGAAGAACTGCCGAAGCCTGCCGAAATAAAGGCGATGCTTGACGAATATGTAATAGGTCAGGACAACGCAAAAAAAGCGCTTTGCGTTGCAGTATACAATCACTATAAGCGGATTCTTTCATTAGCCGAGAAGGCAGACAACAAACAAAAGAAAAAAGTCTCCGACAGCGAGAGCGAACCCGAAGTTGAGATTCAAAAATCAAATGTTCTTCTTCTCGGACCGACCGGAGTCGGAAAAACATATCTTGCGCAGAATCTTGCAAAGGCTTTGAAAGTTCCGTTTGCGATTGCGGATGCGACAACACTTACCGAGGCGGGATATGTGGGCGATGATGTCGAAAACATTCTTCTTCGTCTTATCCAGGCTGCCGATTATGATGTAACTCTTGCCGAAAAAGGTATTATCTACATTGACGAAATAGACAAAATCGCGCGCAAAAGCGAAAGCAGATCGATTACGCGCGATGTTTCCGGCGAAGGTGTTCAGCAGGCTCTCCTGAAAATACTCGAAGGAACGGTTGCCAATGTTCCCCCACAGGGCGGAAGAAAACATCCGAACCAGGAGTTCATACACATAAACACCGAGAATATCCTCTTTATCTGCGGAGGAGCATTTGAAGGGCTTGACGAAATAATCAAATCGCGGGTATCGGTAAAATCGGGCATAGGATTCGAAGGAGAAGTCGCCTCGAAAACCGAACTCGAAAACAAAAACTATCTTGCCGATGTCATTCCGCACGACATTGTCAAATTCGGAATTATTCCCGAACTTGTCGGCAGACTTCCGGTGATAGTTTCACTTGATCCACTTGATGAGGCGGCGCTTAAACGAATACTCGTCGAGCCGAAAAACGCACTCCTGCGACAGTACAAGTCACTTATAAAAATGGATAATGTTGATCTTGAGTTTGACAATGATGCAGTATCGGCCATTGCGGCGCTTGCCATTGAAAGAAAAACAGGCGCACGCGGACTTCGCGCCATTCTCGAAGAAGTCATGCTTGACTTAATGTTTGACATTCCGTCACATGATGATATTGAAAAAATAATCATCACAAAGGATGCCGTAAACAAAAAAGGAAATCCGACTATCATTAAAAAGCAGACGGATACGGTCTCGGACTTATAATCAATCGATAAATATAAATCGACCGCACGATTAAACGTGCGGTCGATTTATATTTATGTGTTCAGAAAAATCTCATCATGAAGCCGACAGACTTTTCACTTTCAGGTGGTATACGAAACATATCGTTTTTAGTTTCTATGTCGTCGCATATTCCGTCGTAAGACGGAAGCCCGCACCACGGTTCAAGACATATAAATCTGTCACCGTATGTATGCCAGATTCCGAGATACGGCATATCGTCATAGGCAAGTTCAACTCCGTGTTCGCATTTACGTGAGCAGAGTCTGACCTTGTGCGAAGTATTCGACAAAAACAGACCGTCGACATCAAGCACCGATTCCGAGAGCGATATGATTTTCCCGTCGGAAATCGGATATGCGGTGTTTTTCCCTGAATAAAGTCCTCTCTCGGTAAGCAGGAGCTTATCCGGGCTGCAGGCTTTATCAAATTCGAGACGGCAGTCCGAAAGTTCACCCATTTCATCAAACAATGCAAATCCCGGATGACCTCCGAAAGCGGCCGGCATCACATTGCCGCCTTTATTTGTTATTACGGCATTTTCGTAAAGGCGGTCGTCCGTGAGTCTGTACTGCACTTTAATCTCGAAATCAAAAGGGTATATTTTCGCTGTTTCTTCATTTGACGCAAGAGTTAATACAATGCTCTCCGAATCGTATGAGCAGAGTGAAAAATTCGAATGATGGGCAAATCCATGCAGTCCGAGTTTATATGTTTTATCTCTGTAAACATATTCACCGTTATTGAGCCGTCCGCATATCGGGAACAGCACAGGTGCGTGAGACGTCCACGAGCCGTCGAGTCCGCCCTGCCAAATGTATTCGATATCACCGCGTTTTACCGATTTAATTTCGGCACCGAGAGTATCAACCGACACCTCAAGTTCATCGTTTTTGATTTTATAAATCATCTTGCCGATTACATTGTGAGTTCGAGTGACTTGCTCTTCTGCTCTTCCACAGCTCCGGCGATAAATTCGTCAACGCTCATGGACTTCGATTCACCTTTACGGTTTCTGACCATTACGCTGCCGCTTTCGACTTCATTTGCGCCGATTACAAGCATATACGGGATTTTTTCGAGCTGAGCCTCTCTGATCTTATATCCGATTTTTTCGTTGCGTTCGTCTATCTCGGTGCGGATTATTCCGGCATCCATAAGCTTCTGCATAACATTTTCGGCAAATTCATGTTGTTCAACGCCGATAGGCAGCACCTTAACCTGTGTAGGCGAGAGCCAAAGCGGGAATGCGCCTGCGTATTTCTCGATAAGAAGTGCAAGTGTACGTTCATAGCATCCGATAGATGTTCTGTGAATGATATAAGGATTCTTCTTGACATCATCGCGGTCGTTATAAACCATTCCGAATTTTTCGGCGAGGAACTGGTCAATCTGAATTGTGATAAGAGTATCTTCTTTTCCGTACACATTCTTTATCTGAATGTCGAGTTTCGGCCCATAGAATGCCGCCTCTCCGACGCCGATCTTATAGGGAACCTGAAGATGGTCGAGAATTCTCTTCATAACGCCCTGGGCTTCATCCCAGTCTGCGGCTGTTCCTATGTATTTTGCGGAATCGTTGGGATCCCACTGTGAGAAGCGATAGCTTACATCCTCATACAGACCGAGTGTTTTAAGCATAAATACGCAAAGTTCAAGACATTTTTTGAATTCGTCTTCGAGCTGGTCGGGGCGGCACATCAAATGTCCTTCCGAAATCGTGAACTGGCGTACGCGAATAAGTCCGTGCATTTCTCCCGAATCCTCATTACGGAAAAGTGTGGATGTTTCATCATAGCGAATGGGAAGATCACGGTAAGAGCGTGCCTCGGAAAGATATGCCTGATACTGGAACGGGCATGTCATCGGACGGAGAGCATAGCACTCCTTCGAATCGGGATCGCCCAAAACGAACATACCGTCGCGGTAGTGATCCCAGTGTCCGGACAGTTTATAAAGATCCGATTTCGCCATAAACGGCGTTTTGGTAAGCTGCCAGCCTCTCTTCTGTTCCTCATCTTCGACAAATCTCTGAAGAAGCTGTATTACTCTTGCGCCTTTCGGGAGAAGGATCGGAAGGCCCTGACCGATAATATCAACCGTTGTGAAGAATTTCAGTTCTCTGCCGAGTTTATTATGATCCCGTTTTCTCGCTTCTTCTCTGGCGGCGAGAAATTCATTAAGTTCATCCTTCGTCGGGAATGCTGTACCGTAAATACGCTGAAGCTGCTTTTTGGAAGAATCACCCTCCCAGTATGCGCCCGTACACTGTGTCAGTTTGAATGCTTTTACGGCTCCTGTGGAGAAAAGATGCGGGCCTGCGCAGAGATCGACGAACTCACCCTGACGGTAGAACGAGATATCATTTCCCTCGGGAACACGGTCAATAAGAAGCAGCTTATAAGGCTCGTTTCTTTCTTCCATAAGTTTTTTTGCTTCATCGCGCGGAAGAACAAATCTTTCGATATGAAGATTTTCTTTGACGATTTTCTTCATTTCGGCTTCGAGTTTTGCCAGATTCTCGTTTGTAAATGTGACATCGCTGTCAATGTCATAATAGAATCCGTCATCGACAGCGGGTCCGATTGTAAGTTTTGCTTCCGGGAAAAGACGTTTTACGGCCTGTGCGAGAATATGCGATGCGGTATGGCGGAAAACTCTTTTACCTTCATCATCGGCAAAAGTGAGCGGCGAGATATCGCTTCCCTCCACTGCGGGCGATGTAAGTTCAACTGTCTTTTCTCCGTCCGAAGCGGCAACTACATCGCGCGTCATAAGTCCAGCTTCTTTAATCGCATCGTAGACGGTAACAATCGCATCCGATTCGATTTCATTATGATTGACTTTAAGTTTCATTTTTTTCTCCTCACTTTACAGCATTAATTAAAATTATTGTAAAAATAAAACCCCGACACGCGACATGCGTGTCGGGGTGCAATATCATAAAAGATTCTGCACGGTTCCACCCGAGCTTTTTACTCAACGATAAATTATACGGAAAACTATGCGACGGTGGTAATCTCACATTCTTCGGCGTGATATCTCAGCATACAATCACTCTCTGTGGGAGAAGGTCATGCGGATCGTGTCCTTCGCTCTATGGGTTTCCCTTTTCGATTATTATAATACTTTTTTTGCTTTTGTCAATAGTTTTTTCAAAAAATCAGCTTTACGGGTTAAGCGACCGGGTAATATTCGGCAAGTGTATCGGCAATTTTACGCAGGAAAGCTTCGGTATCCAGTTTCTGTATATTTTCGAGAGTCGAGACAGCCGCAAGATCGCCTGTCATAAATCCGCTCTCTATTGTCTTTATCGTCGCCGCTTCAAGATTTTTTCCGAATTCGGCAAGATCGGAATTACCGTCGAGTTCGCCGCGCTTTTTCAGCGCGCCGCTCCAAGCAAAGATTGTCGCAACACTGTTTGTCGATGTCGTTTCGCCTTTCAGATACTTATAATAGTGGCGCTGAACTGTTCCGTGCGCAGCTTCATACTCATAAACACCGTCGGGAGAAACAAGCACAGAAGTCATCATAGCAAGCGAGCCGTAAGCGGTTGCTATCATATCCGACATAACGTCGCCGTCATAATTTTTAAGAGCCCAAATGAAACCGCCCTCGGATCTGACAACTCTCGCCACCGCATCGTCAATGAGCGTATAGAAATATTCTATACCCATGTCCTCAAAACGTTCTTTATATTCATTTTCATATATATCGGCGAAAATATCCTTGAATCTGTGATCGTAGGTTTTGGATATTGTGTCTTTAGTCGAAAACCAGAGATTCTGTTTGGTATCGATGGCGAAATTAAAACAGCTTCTCGCAAAGCTTGATATCGATTTATCGGTATTGTGTATTCCCTGAACAATTCCGCATCCGTCGAACTCGTGAATGGTCTTTCTTGTTTCCACACCGTTTTCATCGGTACATACAAGTTCGCATTTTGAGCCTGCGGGAGCCGAAAGCTCGGTATTTTTATATATATCGCCGTAGGCATGACGTGCAACCGTAATCGGCTTTTTCCAGTTCGGAATATATGGTGTTATTCCCTTAACGATTATAGGAGTACGGAAAACCGTTCCGTCAAGCATGGCTCTGATTGTTCCGTTAGGTGATTTCCACATCTGCGAGAGATTGTATTCTTTTACTCTTGCGGCGTTGGGCGTTATCGTTGCGCATTTTACGGCAACACCGTATTTTTTTGTTGCGAGAGCACTTTCAACCGTAATTTTATCTTCGGTTTTGTTGCGATTTTCAAGGCCGAGATCATAATAATCGGTTTTAAGGTCTACATACGGCTTAATCAGTATATCTTTTATCATTGACCAAATCACCCTGGTCATTTCGTCTCCGTCCATTTCGACGAGAGGTGTCTGCATGGTTATCTTCTTCATCTGCTGTCTCCGATTTATAATAATGTTTTATTTTAGCATATTTTTTTGCCCATGTCAAGCAATAAGGCAAATATTTACAGAAAGCGGCATTTGCGGATAATTTTTACCGAAAGAAATTCAGTACGGAAGCATCCGCACTATTGACACGGCCGTTAAAGGATGATATAATGCCAATCAAAAAAAGGAGACGAATATGTCGCGAATATATAAATCAACGGAAGAACTTATAGGAGGTACACCTCTTCTTGAGCTTTCACACATAGAAACAAAGTTAAACCTTGAAGCCAAAATTATCGCAAAGCTCGAATTTTTCAACCCCGCGGGATCGGCGAAAGACCGTGTGGCGAAAGCAATGCTCGATGACGCCGAAAGAAGCGGAAAATTAAAACACGATTCGGTTATCATTGAACCTACGAGCGGCAATACGGGAATAGGTCTTGCATCTGTCGCGGCCGTGCGCGGATACAGACTCATTATTGTTATGCCCGACACAATGTCGCAGGAGCGCCGCCGGATAATGAAAGCATACGGAGCGGAGCTTGTTCTCTCCGACGGATCAAAAGGAATGAAGGGTGCAATCGACCTTGCAAATGAACTTGCCGACAAGATACCGAACAGTTTCATTGCCGGTCAATTCGTAAATCCCGCAAATCCCGAAGCACATTATAAAACAACCGGGCCCGAAATTCTGAATGATACCGACGGCAAAATCGATTATTTTGTTTGCGGAGTCGGAACAGGAGGAACTGTTACGGGAGTGGGGCGATATCTCAAAGAAAAAAAGCCGAATGTGAAAATCATTGCGGTCGAGCCGTCTTCATCGGCTGTTTTATCCGGTGGGCAAAGCGGCTCACACGGAATCCAGGGAATCGGGGCGGGTTTTGTACCAGAAATTCTCGATGTGAACATTTTTGATGAAGTTATTGCCGTAAGCGATGACGATGCATTCAAATTCGGCAGGCTTGTCGGTATATCCGAAGGAATACTTGTGGGGATATCATCGGGTGCCGCAATTTCGGCGGCAGTCGAAATTGCGAGACGTCCCGAATGCAAAGGAAAGAACATTGTTGTGCTTCTCCCCGATACCGGCGACAGATACCTGTCAACAAAGCTGTTCGCGGACTGACGGCAAATAATGTCAATAACAAATAATGAGCCGACGGATATAATTCTGTCGGCTCATTATATTTTCTTTGCGGTTTATTTCATCAAAACGGCAACAGACACATTTTCGCTCATCCATGCCGCACGCTTTGTGATATATTCTTTCAAATATTCCATCTGCAATTCATAACTGTTATATTTTGTAAGCACGCGCGGCTGATAGCCGATTTTGATATTCAGAACATCCCATCTTTCAAAATTGCATTTTGCCGACGGAGACACGAGCTCATAAAGCCTGTCGATTTCGGAAAGAAGATAATCGACAAGGGCGTCTCCGACCTCATCCCAACGTGCGGAAAGTCTTTTCATAAAGTTCTCGTCCGACAAAAGGTAAGTCATCCAGTTTGTCCATATATAATCATCCTTATCGTACAGACATGCCCATCCGCTTCCGCTGAGATTATCGCGATTGAAATTTCCGAAAGCAAGGTCAAAATCCCACATCGGGCCCATCGTCAGTTTTCCGCCGGCGTCCTTTGTTATATAACAGCTTCTGCGAAAACTGGAATCGAGATTATACGAAAGTTCGTGAATTATAAACCAATCTATAAGAGAATCGACATCGATGTACTCATCGTATCCGTCCTTCGCTTTAACGGCATTATCGGCTTTTGTAACATAATCGGTTATATACGAAACCTGCTCGGTTGTAAGGGTATCCTCTTCCGGAAATTTAATTTTTGCGTATTTTACAAGCTCTGTTCTGAAACAGTTGACGCCCCACACGTCGCCCGAAACCGTACCGCCGATTTCAAACATATAACCCGTATCAAGTTCAGTGCCGTTATCCGTAAGCTCCACTCTTCCCTGTTTTACCTCAATCTGTTCACCTATAGAGTAAACTCCCATATACTCGCCGTTAAGGAAAAGATCAACCGGATATTGTGTCGGCGCATAACTCATATTCGTCAGAATTTTTACGGTAGAAAGAGCAACTGTATTTCTTATCAGCGACTTATCCGAATAATTTGCGAGCAGCACCCATTTTTTCGCTTCGCTCAAGCCGAGAACCGATGTTTTGTAATCAAATTTAATTTTATATGGTTTTTTGTCCCATTTCCATGTGGAATTACCGCGCCCTCTTATCGAAATGTATTTTGTATCGATGCTGTCGGTGTCGTTAAATTCCGCGGCATATTCACAGTTGATTTTTATATTTCCCTCGACATAACTGTCGCGCGGAATTTCGGACGATTTAACCGCGGTATTTATTACGATAACGGGCAGTTTCGTCGGGATATAATCGGTTACGATAAGGTATTTTGAAATTTTACCGTCGGAATCGGTCACGGCTGCGGTAACGCCGAGCGGATCAAGCAAATCCACGCTGCCTTCAAAAATCACGCTTCCGCCATCGCAGACTGTCGAAAGGACTGCATTTTTCAGTGAATCGGAATCGGCGACACAATCTATGCTCGCGTAAAACAGATATTTATTCGAACTGTCGACATTCCATTTTATATTATCGGATATAAGATTATCTTTTCTCTTCATTTCGACAGACGATAGTTCTGCGTCTGCCTGTCCGCCGAGAACTCCGTCTGAATACGGTCTGCCGTTGATGCTTGCGAATTCCCAAATACCGCAAAGATTTGCGATATTATACTTACAGTTTTCCCATTGCAGCCCGGCATTCGGGGTTTTGAAAATGACGGGAATGCTGTCAAATTCGCATGCGGGTGTTACAATCGAAATGCAGCATTCTTTATCCGTTACAACCGCAATCGGAGATTTCAAGTCTGCTCCGTCTCGAAATTCAAGATTTACGGGTATTTCTATTGTATATTCGTTTTCAATCACGCAGTTTTCGGTAAATTTGAGTGTATCGCCATCATACAGATTCGGAAGTTTTTCCTTATCGACAAGGCGTTCGAGATCGGCATCTGCGGATATTTCTTTTATTCGGCAGTCTGCATTTTCACCGTTAATCGATTTTACGCGCAGACAATATTCGTACGGCAAAGCGAGATTCGCAATCGAATCGGGGAGTACAAGATCACATTCGGGTGCATCGGCGAAGAATCGGTCTGCATATATATTCGAGTTTGAAAGATTTACGGTAAAAGTTCCTTTTTCGTCAAAATCGACATTAAAGTCGCCGTTTACCGAAAGGGTACATTCGGACAGTGCGAGCGTACAGGGACGAAAAACCGAAATATCGCCGTCCGAATCAATAGATCTGCAAAGCAGAACGGTATCGCCGAACGAACTGTCGGACAGAGCTTTCGAAAGGCCGAAGCAGTCACCGACAAATGAAATCGATGTCCCGTCGACCGAATATACCATTGCCGAAACACAGCCGCCTTCGGACTCGAAATCGACTGTTATTTCTTCAAGAGAATCAAGAGAAATCAAAATTTCATGACCGCCGCATGCGATTTGTATATTGTAGTTTGACCGAAGATTAACGGCATTTGAAAACAATATTCCTATTTCGGCGGATTCCGATTCAAAGTTTTTGATTTGCAGAATATTCCGGCCGGAGATCAGTTCTATCGGGTTTTCAAAAGAATTTTTTTGTGCGTTTATCCTTTTTCCGTTTATATCGATGACAATCCCGTCGCCCTGAAGAAACTCGGTCGTTACAGCCGTCGATGTGTTTTGTGATGTGACATCTTTATCTGATACCGATCCGCAGCCGATAAAAGATGCGGCAATGCATAGCAAAGTTGCTGTAAGAATCAGATATTTAAGCGATAATATACCGTCAAGTTTCCTCGAGAGCGTGAAATCTACCGTTATTCGATTTTTTGATGTTATCGGATTATTTGTGTTTTTCATTCACCTTTACCCACGATTTAATGTTTATTTACGCCAATACCAAAAATTTATCGAATAGCAATCTATCAGTTTAGATTATATCATATTATATTCAATCGGTCAAGGCATGTCTTGTTAACATTTCATTTTGCCCGCTCAAGTCAATGTTCGAAAGCCGCAAATTAAGTTAAACTTTTTAATTAAAAAAATCGGCAAAATCACTTGACAAAAGCAGAAAGCGGTGCTATAATGATTTGGTCGAACGGAAACAGACAGATTATCTGGGTGTGGCGCAGTTGGTAGCGCGCTACCTTGGGGTGGTAGAGGCCGCAAGTTCAAGTCTTGTCACTCAGACCAATTAACACCTGAAATTGAGCAAAAGATGCTTGATTTCGGGTGTTTTTTCCTTCTCAGCGTGTCCCCTCAAGGGGTAGATCACGGGAAGGGCAAAAAATTAAGCCTTGCCGAAAATTTTCTTGATTTTCGCCCCGAGGACTTCCTCTCAGTATCCAATTGGAGAATTTGGGGGTCTGATTAGGCAGGAAAATAAAATTTTTTTTATTTTTTCTCCCCACACTCCTATACCGCAACATTTGAGGCCGAAAAACGACATGGATTT
>CAVGEY010000010.1:25937-74827 GCA_963628435.1 bacterium | reverse complement strand
GATAGAGTGTTCCGATATTTGATGCACCACTCTCGATTTTTATTGTCGATTTACCGTTCCACTGCCAATCGGAAATCTGCTTAAGCACTGCATTTCCTTTCGGCAGGCGAAGAGTTGCGGTTGAACCGATGTACTGATCAACGTAAATATCATCGTTTCTGTAAGAGTAAATGTATCTGCCGAGTCGACCGTAAATGAGCATGCCATATTTTGTACAGCATGGGACGCCGTGCCAACTGTAACGGTCTGCGGTTGTAGTATATAGAGGATTCTGATAGAAGAATGTATTGCCGTTTGCTCCGATACTTCCAAGAAGATTGTTATAAAGTTCAAGTTCGATATTATCCGCATATTTGGAATTTGCAAACATTTGCGAAAGCGAGTCCGAAAGTTGAATCAGTGCTCCTGAGCAGCACGATTCAGTGTATGATTCATTTGGAAGATAATAATCTCCGCCGAATCCTTCAAAAGACTGTACACTTCCAATGCCGCCTGTAACATACATCTGCTTGTACACAATGTTGTTCCAAAGTCTGCAAGCAGCATCGGTAAATGAATTGTCTCCGGTAACTCTTCCTATTTCAGAAAGACCGGTGTAATACAGGGGACCGATTACGGCATGTCCGGTAGCTCTTGTAAGCTCTTTATACGTTACGTGATCACAGGAATAAGTTCCGTAATTAACGCCGCCTACTCTGTCGGGATTCGTATGTACGCCTCTGTATGAAAGAAGATGATTTGCCAGTTCAAGGTAATCGTCTTCGTTTATTATAAGATCTTCAAGAAGACTGTTATTTTTTACATCAGGATTCTTCTTTAGCCATTCGCAAAGTGCTATTATATTATATTCGACACAGGTGTGGAATGAAACGATGTTGACCTTACCGTGATTTGAATAATTAACGGTAAAATTAAGAAAGCGAAGAGCTACTCTCAAAATTCGGGCATCACCTGTCGCATTATAATATGCAATGCCGAATTCTATAAGGTATCCGAGGTTGTAAAGATCCATTACAGATCCTGTATTTGAAACTTCGCTGAACACCTTTCCGTTGGTCATAAGAAGATTATATATGCTGAAATAACCGTTATCGACACTCTCGGATGCGGCATAAATATGATCGACACATTCGTTGATTTTATTTAGAAGTTTTGTATTAGGGTAATACATATATACGCGGCAAGCTCCGGTAAGACCTGCATACATTTCGGATTCACTCCATGTCATGCTGCCGACGTAGTTCTGAGTATTTCTGTCACCGCGTGCAACTTTGTCAAAATTCGCGAAGTTTGACTCGTGCTTAGTTACCCAGCTTTCGATAACATAGGGTGCCGTAACTTCTGAAAACATCTTGAGTTTATCGTTCCAGAATTCGTCATCTATGGTGACATCCGATGTCTCCGGACGCTTTGCATCGGATCGTTTGATAAAGTCAACTGTTACCGTGCGTTTTCCACCGCCGCTGTAAGTTATGGTAATTTCGGCGGTACCCGGAATCGATGTTGCCTGCTTTATCGAAACTTTCGCATCCGAAAAAGGAGCTTCTGCCGAGACTTTCGGCACGGTTGTTACAGAGTCATCATATACTTTTACATAATTCTCAAGAAAAGCGTCGAATTCATCGAGCTTTTTCCCGTCAATCGAAAGCGAAGTAAGCAGTTTGATGCTGCTTTTTTGTGTTTTTTCGGAGAAATCGGCAACATCGCAAATTTCAGATTCGGTAAGGACTTTTGAATAAACCCGAACATCATCCATTAGGCCATTATATGTTCCGTCACCCCAAGTTGAAGTCTTCCCGAGGAATGCGCGCGCTATTTTCCATTCGGAAAGATTGGCCTCTACATTAACCTCCGATATAAATGAGCCGTTAACATAAAATTTAACTGTTTTTCCGTCATATGACAGAGCAATATGATGCCACTGAGAATAAAATGATGTTGGTACCAATCCTTCTGTTGCGAGTTTTGTATTTGCCGGAGAACCACCGTATATTTCGAATTTATAGCCGCCGACCTCACTACCTGCGTTTGTCATAAGATGAAACGACTGTGAGCTTGATGTTTCCAGAGCAAAAATACGTGAGTAACTTCCTACTGATTCAACATTGAACTTTGCCCAGGTCATTATGGTAAAATTCTTCATTCTGAATTTATCTTTGGGCATTGAAATATATGCTTCATCATTTTTGTGGGTTGAAGAATCAAATTTAACGGCATTTCCGTGTATACCGCTCACGGAAGTTATGTTACCGTATATTTTTCCGTCATTTCCGTTTCCGCTCGAGTCTTGTCCGAGATTGTTTTTATCGTCAAATGTATAATGAAGAACAAGTGAATCGGACAGAGCATCTTTCTTGCTGTTGACTGTTGTGGCATTACTGAAAAACGCCGGAAATTCCGCAAACATCATTGTTATCACCAATAGCACGGCAATTGCCGCTCCCTTCCTGTTTCTGAATTTACTTTTAGCGTTATGCATGATTTTACCTCCGAAAATTTTCTATTTAGATTATAGCAGTCGAATCTGTAAAATTAAATTCATAAAACTAAAAAAAAGATGTATATAACGGAACATGTCATTATTATGACATATATGCCGTTTTTATGTGTTTGGATAATACAAATCTATAAATATTTGACAATCGTGACTTTTTGTCAAGATGAAAAATCATTTTTCAAACCCGATTTATACTTACTAAGACCGATTTAATAATTAACGTTTTCGGTCTTGACATTTTTGCTGAATTATAATATAATAATTTGGATAAAGATGGGAAGTTGTTGGCAAAAAATATATTTGATTGTTAACAAGTGAGGATATAATGCAAGATATTAAAGAAAGAATCGAATATCTCAGAAAAAAAATAGAATATTATTCAAAAAAATATTATGTTGATGATTGTCCCGAGATATCAGATTTTGAATATGATAAACTCTTTTATGAATTAAAAGAGTTGGAAACCGAAAATCCTCAATATTATGACCCGAATTCGCCGACTGTAAGAGTCGGCGGCGAGGCGGTAGATAAATTCGAAAAGATTGAGCATACGATTCCGCTTAAAAGTTTGACAGATGTTTTTTCTTACGATGAATTGCGCTCTTTTTGTACATCAATTTATGAAAAATACGGTGATGTAGAATATTCTGTCGAATGTAAGATTGATGGCTTATCTTGCGCGGCTCACTATGAAAACGGTGAACTTATATATGGTGCAACGCGTGGCGATGGTTCTATCGGTGAAAAAATAACCGACAATTTGAGGACAATTTCATCTCTTCCTCTTAAAATCGAATATAAAGGTACTCTTGAAGTCCGCGGAGAAGTATACATGCCGAGAAAAGTTTTCTTTGAGCTTAACAAAAAGAGAGAAGAAAGTGAAGAGACACTTTTTGCAAATCCGAGAAACGCGGCAGCGGGATCTTTACGTCAGCTTGATTCTAAGATAACCGCATCGAGAAAACTGGATATTTTTATTTTCAATCTTCAGTATTGTGATAAAAAATTTGATACGCATCTTGAAGCTCTTGATTTTTTAAAGAGCGAAGGGTTCAATGTTATTCCTTACAGAAAAAAAGCAAGAACAGCAGATGAAATAATTGAGTATATCGAGGAAATCGGTAAGTTAAGAGACACGCTTTCATATGATATTGACGGGGTTGTAATAAAAGTTAATTCTCTTGAAAAAAGAATATTGATAGGCGAAGGAACATCAACACCTAAATGGGCGGTTGCATATAAATTTCCTCCCGAACAGAAAAAAACCAAACTTAAAGATATAGTCGTTCAGGTGGGTCGAACCGGAGTTTTGACACCTACAGCAGAGCTTGAACCTGTGAAACTCGCGGGATCCACGGTCAGCAGGGCAACGCTGCATAATATCGGATATATCAGAGAACGCGATATCAGAATAGGCGATATTGTTACGGTACAGAAAGCAGGCGACATTATACCAGAAATAGTTTCGTCCGATAAAAACAAACGTACCGGAGATGAAAAAGAATTCTTTATGCCCGAATTTTGCCCGTCATGCGGCGCTCCCACCGTTAAAGATGCTGAGGCTGCAGTTCGGTGTACGAATGCAGAATGTCCGGCTCAATTATTGCGTAATCTGATTCACTTTTCATCAAAAGAAGCAATGAATATTGTCGGCCTCGGACCATCTGTACTAAAAAGTCTTCGCGATGAAAATATCATTCACGATGTGTCTGATCTATACTATATTTCTTCGGAAGAAATTTCAAAAATCGACGGTATGGGCGCCAAAAGTTCAAGCAAACTCATACAATCTATCAATGAATCAAAAAAGCGCGGATTGGCGCGTTTATTATATGCATTGGGAATACAGAATGTCGGGGAAAAAGCCGCCGACGCGCTTACGGAAAAATACACGGATATAGAAGACTTTTTTAAATTAACCGCAGACGAAATATCACGTATTGATGATATAGGAAGCATTACCGCAAATAATATTGTCGAATATTTTTCCCATCCTTCAACGCGTGATATTATAAATAAACTTAAATCGGCCGGGGTAGATACCACAATAACGGAAAACGAAAAAATTGATACAAGATTCAGCGGAATGACATTTGTTTTAACCGGTTCTCTTTCATCGCTGACAAGAAAAGAAGCAGAGAAACTGATTAAAACACACGGAGGCATTGCGTCGTCTTCTGTTTCAAAGAAAACCACATACCTTGTAGCCGGATCGGATGCCGGGAGTAAATTGACTAAAGCCGAATCTCTTAACATTAATATTATTAACGAAGAGGAATTTCTTAAACTGGTAAAATAAATATGTTGTTTGATAATGTAACAATAAAATTAAAAGCAGGAAACGGCGGAAACGGCTGTGTCTCTTTCCATCGTGAAAAATATGTTTCTCACGGCGGACCCGATGGAGGTGACGGCGGAAAGGGCGGTAATATAATTTTTCGGATTGATAAGGGAGCTAATACGCTAACATATTATAAATATCATCGAAAATTTATTGCCGAAAACGGCGGTGACGGAAAAAATGATAAATTTCACGGAAAAAACGGTGAAGATATGATTTTACCTGTGCCCCCGGGAACACTTATAAAAGACTCTCAAAGCGGACAGATTATCAAGGATATGTCCGATTGTGATGATTTCGTCATTTGCAAGGGCGGAAAGGGTGGTTGGGGAAACAGACATTTTGCGACTCCGACAAGACAGATTCCGCGATTTGCCAAAGCGGGTATTAAAGGCGAAGAAAAAGAGGTAGTACTTGAGCTTAAGCTGATTGCCGATGTTGGATTAATCGGCTATCCGAATGTTGGTAAATCCTCCATTTTATCTTTAATTACGAGCGCTCAGCCTAAAATCGCAAACTACCATTTTACAACGCTTGAACCGAATATCGGTGTTGTAAATGTGGAAAAAGAAAAGGCATTTGTAATTGCCGATATTCCCGGACTAATAGAGGGCGCGTCGGAAGGGGCAGGACTCGGTGATCTTTTTCTTCGTCATGTAGATCGCTGTAGACTTCTTCTTCATGTTGTTGATGTGTCCGGAAGCGAAGGAAGAAATCCCATTGATGATATAAAAATTATTAATAACGAGCTTTCGGAATTCAGCTCCGATTTAGCTTTGCGGCCGCAGATTGTTGTTGCGAATAAAAAAGACTTGCTGACTGATGAAAACGACCTGTCAGATTTTGAATCATATATAAAAAAACTTGGCTATGATCTGATTTATGTGTCTGCTGCAACAGGCGAAAATATTAAAGCATTGGTTTACAAGACATATAATGAACTGGCAACTCTTCCACCGATTACCGTTTACGAGAGTAATTATATTTCGCCCGATGAATTTAATGATAAGACAGATCATGAAGTGCAAATTACTGTGGACAGTCAGGGGACCTTCATTGTTGAAGGAGAGTGGCTTTATAATCTTATGGGATCTATTAACTTTGATGACAGGGAATCGCTGAATTATTTTCAACGTGTACTCAGAAAATCACATGTAATAGAAAAACTCGAAGCTCTTGGCGCTGTTGATGGTGATACTGTAAGCATATATGACTTTGAATTTGATTTTGTTAAATAAAATATGTTTGAGAAAATTGAAGAAATTAACCGCAAATATGAGCAAATCTGCAATGAGTTGATGCAGCCCGATATTGTTTCAGATCATAGGCTTTATACATCGTTAATTCAGGAACAAAATTCAATTAAGCCTCTTGTGGAAACTTATGGTGAATATTGCAGATGCAGGGATGAAATCGAAACCGCAAAGCAACTCATGAATGAAGAAACTGATGCTGAATTTATCAATCAGCTTAATGAAGAGATTAAGAGCAACAAAAAAAGATTGGGCGAACTTGAAAAAGAGATAAATCTTCTGCTGATTCCGCGTGATGAGAATGATCGCCGAAATGTAATTGTTGAAATCCGTGCCGGTGCCGGAGGCGAAGAAGCAGCACTTTTTGCGGCAGATTTGTACCGTATGTATTCAATGTATTCTGCCTCCAACGGATTTAAAATTGAAGTAATTACTTCAAATGAAACCGGACTCGGAGGCTACAAAGAAATAACATTTATGGTTAGGGGTAACGGTGCCTTTTCAAAGTACAAATTTGAAAGCGGAGTTCACCGTGTACAGCGCGTTCCTAAAACAGAATCTCAGGGAAGAATACAAACATCCACCGTTACGGTTGCGGTGTTGCCGGAAGTCGAGGACATAAATATCAGTATAAATCCGGATGATTTGCAGATTGAAACTTGTAAATCGAGTGGTGCCGGCGGACAACATATCAATAAAACCGAGTCTGCGGTTAGGGTTATTCATAAACCGACCGGGATTGTGATCGAATGTCAGCAAGAACGAAGTCAGCTGCAAAATAAAGAAAAAGCAATAAATATGCTTAAGACAAAACTATATACTATAAAAAAAGAGGCACAGGAATCCGAAATTGCAAACAGCAGAAAGCTACAGGTCGGAACAGGCGACCGCTCGGAAAAAATCAGAACATATAATTTCCCACAGAGTAGAGTGACCGACCACAGAATCGGTTTGACATTATACTCTATTGAAAGCTTTATGAATGGTAATATCGGACCTTTAATTGATGCTTTAATTGCGGCAGACAGTGCCGAAAAAATGAAAAAGAGTGAAATATGACAGGAATAACTGGTTAAATGATAACAGAAATAATAAACAATGTTGATGACTCGGCGTTACGAAAAGCCGCGGATATAATTAAAAAGGGTGGACTTGTTGCCTTTCCTACTGAAACTGTTTACGGACTTGGTGCAAATGCATTGATTACCGATGCCGCAAAAAAAGTATATGAGGCCAAAGGCAGACCATCTGACAACCCCTTGATTATTCACCTTGCCCGCGCCAAAGATGCGGAAAAATATTGTCATACAAACGAAACTTTTTATCGTATAGCAAAGCTGTATATGCCGGGGCCTATAACTGTAATTCTTCCCAAAAAAGAGATAATACCTTACAGCGTTACCGGCGGACTTGAGACGGTTGCGGTTCGCATTCCTTCTAATCAAATAGCACACAAATTAATAGAATATTCGGACTGTCCTATTGCGGCTCCATCTGCAAATTTAAGTGGTAAGCCTTCATGCACTTCCTTTGAGCATGTCATTGAAGATATGTATGGAAGAATTGATATGATTCTTAACGGTGGAGACTGTGAAATAGGTTTGGAATCGACAATTATAACTGTTTGCGGAAATGATATTAAAATACTCAGACCCGGTAAAATTACAGTCGAAATGTTGACTGCCGACGGCTTTAATGTGACTCTTGATAAGGCGGTTACTGAAAAATTGAGCGAAGGTGAAAAACCGCTTGCTCCCGGAATGAAGTATCGCCATTATGCCCCACGCGCATCGGTTATTCTTTTATCAGGCGATGATAAAAACGTCGAATGCTATATGTCAAGATATGTAGGCGATGATTCTGTTGCTTTTATTTGTTTTGAAGAATATTCATTGATTAAAGACAGCATTAATGCCAGAATTATCGGAAAAGAGAACGATCTTGATTTGCAGGCTAAAAAAATATTTGATATGCTTCGCGAATTCGATAATGAGCCGAAAATTAAAACTGTATTTGCTAAATTACCATCTAAAAACGGTATAGGTCTTGCAGTTTATAATAGGATGCTTAAAGCCGCAGGATATCAAATAATCAATGTATAAGGTTTTGCAATTAAATTAAGGAGAGTACCATGCCAAAGAAGAAAAAGGAAATTGATACCTCGGTTGTTGAACAGGACGCCCCGATTGTCAATCAACCGATAACAGACACCGTTGTAAAAAATTATATGCCTTATGCAATGTCTGTTATTATATCAAGAGCTATTCCGGAAATAGACGGGTTTAAGCCATCACACAGAAAAATTCTTTATACAATGTTGAAGATGGGATTGATGACCGGTCCGAGGACAAAATCTGCAAATGTTGTTGGTCAGACAATGCACTTGAATCCGCATGGTGATGCGTCTATATATGATACGCTTGTAAGATTAACTAAGGATAATGAATCGCTTCTTCATCCTTTTATTGATTCCAAAGGATCTTTCGGTAAGCAGTATTCTTCGGATGCTTATGCCGCATCAAGATATACCGAGGTAAAACTTGATCCTTTTTGCAATGAGATTTTCAGGGGAATAGATAAAAACGCGGTAGATTTCATTCCAAACTATGATAATACCACAACCGAGCCCCTGCTTCTTCCGACTGCTTTTCCGAATATTCTTGTTTCCGCAAATATGGGTATTGCCGTCGGACTTATGTCGAAGATATGTTCGTTCAATCTTGCTGAAATTTGTGACGGTACTATACAAATTTTGCGCAATCCGCAAACCGATGTAGATCAGATGCTGGACATTGTTAAAGCTCCCGATTTTCCTGGTGGCGGACAGCTTATTTATAACAGACAGCAGCTTGCCGATATTTATAAAACCGGTACGGGTTCGTTTGCTGTCCGTAGCAGATATGTATATGATAAAAATCAAAATTGTATAGACATAATCCAAATTCCATATTCGACATCACTTGACATTATAATGAAAAAGCTTACCGAGCTTGCAAAAAACAATCAGCTTAGAGAAGTAACCGATTTCCGTGATGAAATCGATCGAAACGGATTTAAGCTGACATTGGATATTCGCAGAGGTGTAGATCCCGATAATCTTATGAATAAGCTATTTAAGTTGACGCCTCTTCAAGATAATTTTTCATGCAATTTCACGGTGTTGATAGGCAATGTCCCGAAACAGCTTGGCCTGATTGAAATCATTAAGGAATGGATTAAATTCAGAATTAATTGCGTAAAGCGTGAACTTTCTTTTGATTTACAGAAGAAAAAGGAAAGACTTCATTTGCTTCAGGGACTCGGTAAAATTCTTCTTGATATAGATAAAGCAATTAAAATTATCAGGCAGACGCCTAATGAAAAAGATGTAATACCGAATCTGATAAAAGGATTTGATATTGATGAAATTCAAGCCGAATTTATTGCCGAAATCAAACTTAGAAATCTGAATAGGGAATATATACTTAAGAGAACTCAGGAGATTGAAACATTAACTGCCGAAATCGCCGATATAGAAGATCTTGTTTCTTCAGAGGCAAGGCTGAAAACATATATTTCCAAACAGCTTAAAGAAATCAAGGCAAAGTACGGTAAACCGCGTCAGACTCAGCTTATTTACGAAGAGGACATATCTGAATATGTTGAGCAAAATACTGTTGAGGAATACGCGGTTAAGCTGGTTTTCACAAAGCAAGGTTATTTCAAGAAGATGCTTGCACAGCCTTCGCGTGCAAACGATGAGCAAAAACTTCGCGAAGATGATGAGATTATTGCTTTTGATGATGCAAAAAGCTCGGACGATATATTGTTTTTCTCGGATGGCGGTCAATGCTATAAATCAAGTGTTGAACAATTTGAGACGATTAAGGCAAGTTCATCGGGCGATTATGTTCCTGCCAAACTCGGATTTGACAAGGGCGAAAGAGCTATTTTTATGAAGACGTTCGATAAGAACTCTTTAATCGGCAATTTCGTATTTATATTTGAAAACGGAAAGGCAGTTCGCATTCCCGCTTCTGCATATGAAACTAAATCAAATCGAAAAAAATTAACGGGGGCATTTAATGTTTCATCTCCCGTAGTTGCTATTTTCTATGAAATTAAACCTTTTGATATTTTACTCCTGTCGGATGTAAATAAGGCTATATTGATAAGCTCTTCACTGATTCCGCTTAAGCAAACAAGATCATCTCAGGGCGTTTCGGTTTTTTCATTAAAACAAAATCAAAAAATTGAGAAGGCTTTGCGTGACTATAATCAAAAAGGTGAAAAATCATATAGAAAGCAAAAAATCCCTGCAACCGGAATTCCTTTCGAAACAATGGATATAAATGACAATCAAATAAAATTAATATAATCATTTGTATTGTATAAATGATTCAGAGGGTGAAATAAATGTCAAAAAAGACAAAAAGCTACAAGAAGAATAAACAAAACCAATACAATCTGTGGATCAGGATTCTTTGCGGACTTCTCGGGTTACTGATGGTTTTGGGAATTGTTTTAATGATAATAGAAACGTCTGTTTATTCTACCGCTGCCGAGGATGATGAAACCGGCAAAATATCTGCATCCGCCGATATAACAAACAAAAAACTCGGTATTTCCGAGAAAGAAATAAGTGTCGGCATATGTTACGGTGATTCATCTGTTGAAAGTTTCACATTAGCTTCTGCGAGCGGATTTAAGGCTGAGAATTCATCTCAAAAAAAAATATTTGAATTCAATGATATTTCATCCATACACGTTTGTATCGGCGGATCGCTTTCATTTTTGGGCAATAAGATGGTCAGATCCGATGAGGGCGTTAAGGTTACATCCGAATATCATATTCAAATAAAGGAGTACGCCTATAAAAGTAATAGCGAGGGTGAAATCGATAACCCCGCACCGATCAATCCGAATTCCGATAAAGGCATTGTTACCTATTCGGATTTTTCATCGGATAATATTTTTGAGTATGTGAATGATTTGAATACATCTGGAGTTCTGAGCGATAGCAATGCAAAAGCTTATCCGACCTATTTAGACGGCAAATATTATATTAGAATAGGACAATTTGAAAGTAAAGACGATGCAAGTGCTGTATTAAATGATTTGTGCGACTCTTTGATACTAAACAGAGCAGAAATAGTTGAGTCGGATTTTGGTACTTTTACATTTATTGATGCGTCAAATCATAAAGTCTTATGTGAGATTTTTACTTCCGATATGAAAGTAAATGTATGCTCAATCCAAGGCAATCTGTCTTCCGTCGATTCCGGTGTTTATTCGGGATATTTTATATTCTCGTATGGCAGCAGTGATGTAAATAAACTGAACGTTGTCAACAAACTATTGCTTGAGGATTATGTTTCCTCGATAATAAATTATGAGATAGCAGATGATTATTCTATGCAGTCTGCGATGGCTGTTGCAGTTGTTTTGCGGACAAATGCATATAATATGCTCGGAAGACATAAAAAAAATGGTTTTGATGTCTGTACCGACAGCCATTGCCACTCATTTGGAGGTGTTTTCTCTTCCGAGGGTAATTTGTCGGAAGCTGTGAGTAGCACGGAAGGTCAGATAATTTCATACAGATCCAGGTCGATTAATGCTGCATACTGCATCTCAAGCGGAACTTTCACATCTTCTGCAGCAGAAATTTTCGGATGTGACGATTATCCGTACCTTTCTTCTGTAGCTACATCATGGGATACTTCTGTTAATTGGCAAAAAGTCATCTCTCCCGAAGAGCTTTTTATTCTTCTGTCAAATCATGGATATTCGGATATAACTTCTCCTATAAAATCTATTATGGTTGAGAGCGTTTCCGAAGAGTCGGAATATACGGATGCTTTTTTGATAACCGATATATTAGGGCATAGTGTTACGATCGAAGGACAGGAAAGAATTTTAGATGTTTTTTGTCAAATTCTTCCTTCAATGAATTTTTCGGTTACTGTTTCAAACGGTCTTGATGGGAATAATTATGATGATTTCATTTTTTCGGGATATGGAAACGGAAACGGAATTGGGCTTAGTTTGACCGGCGCTTCTGAACTTGCCGGTCAAGGTTATGATTATGTATCAATATTAAAAAAATACTATGTTGATACCGAAGTTATATATTAAACGTCTGGTGAAAATTTTATATATATTGCAAAGGGAAATTTGATGAGGTTTGTTTTTTTTGATATTGAATGTGCAAACTGCTTTCAAGGTAAAGGAAAGATTTGTTCGTTCGGGTATGTTATTACAAATGAAAATTTCGAGATACAAGAGCAGCATGATATGATAGTCAATCCCGATTCAAAGTTTAATCTCGGACCGGATATTAAACTCGCATATTCAAAAAGTGAGTTTAAGTCTGCACCGCTTTTCCCTTTGTTTTACGACGAAATAGATGCACTTTTATCCGATCCGGAATCATTGGTATTTGGATTTTCAGCTTCAAATGATGCAAGATATGTCAGAGACGAATGTATAAGATATAATCTTCCGTCAATAAACTATCGCTTTTATGATGTTCAGAAAATGTATATGTGTTATAATGAGCTGAAAAATCAGCCGTCTCTTATCGGTTTGTGTAACCAATATAATATCCCGGAGAATCAAGATGTCCATAAAAGTGATATTGATGCCAGAATGACAATGGAGGTTTTGCAGAATCTTTGCGAATTAACAGGGAAGGATGTTTGCGATCTTATCAGCAGTTATCCTTGTTCTGTCGGTGAAATGAATGATGGATTGCTCAGCTGGGTTTTTAATCCTCCGAAAGAAGAAAAAACATCTAAGGATGTTCATATCGATTCAAAAAAAACCGGCAACAAAATGACGAGATTTTCTCAAAGATATAAAATCTTTCAAAGATATGTTGCTACTCTTAACAATCTTTCCTCACCTGATTTGAATGCACCGCTTTATGGTAAAAATGTTTGTATCTCGGCTATTTACGAAGAAAAACATTTTAATCAAATGATTTTTATTGCCGAGAAAATATCTTCTCTTGGTGGAAAATATACTTCAGTCGCAAGTCGTTCTGACTTTTTTGTGAGATATGATGCCGTTAAATCCGATGGTTCGCAAAAAAAATGTCCGAGATATAATAAGATAATGAAGGAAATAGCAAACGGAAAAGATGTAACGATTATCAGTTTTCTTGATTTTGTTAATATATTGGGCATATCACTTGACGAATTGATGAATTGTAAAAAATACAAAATAGATAACGGTGAAATTAAACCGATTGAAAGTTAAAAGAGCAGCCGACTATTGATACGAAATCAATAGTCGGCTGCTCTTGAATTTGAAGGACAGCTATTAGACCGTCCCAAAGAAAAGTTAAGCCTTGTCAGCAGAGCCGAAAAGCTCGATTTTTTCTCTGACCGTTTGTTTAATTGCCTCTGTTCCGGGCGCAAGAAGCTTTCTGGGATCGAATCCTTTTCCGGACAAATCTTTTCCGGCTTCAATATATTCACGGGTGGCAGCTGCAAATGTAAGCTGGCATTCTGTATTTACGTTAATCTTTGAAACACCGAGAGAAATAGCTTTCTTTATCATATCGCTGGGTATTCCTGTTCCGCCGTGAAGTACAAGCGGCATATCACCGACTTTTTCCGAAACAGCGGCAAGTGTTTCAAAAGAAAGCCCCGGCCAGTTTGCGGGATATTTTCCGTGGATATTACCTATGCCGGCAGCTAACATAGTTACACCGAGATCTGCAATCATCTTGCACTCGTTCGGATCGGCACATTCGCCCATTCCGACAACGCCGTCTTCTTCGCCTCCGATTGATCCAACTTCTGCTTCTATTGAAAGACCCAAAGCATTTGCAACATGAACAAGTTCGGTTGTCTTTTCTACATTTTCTGCAATCGGGTAATGAGAACCGTCAAACATTATTGATGTAAAGCCTGCTTTGACACATTTATAGCATCCTTCATATGTGCCGTGGTCAAGATGAAGTGCAACCGGAACTGTTATATTAAGGCTCTTGTCCATTGCTCTGACCATAGCGGCAACGGTGTCAAATCCTGTCATGTATTTTCCGGCACCTTCCGATACGCCGAGGATTACCGGACTATTCATTTCTTGAGCGGTTAAAAGAATGGCTTTTGTCCACTCGAGATTGTTAATGTTGAACTGTCCGACTGCATAATGCTCTTTTTTGGCTTTTACAAGCATTTCTTTTGCGTTAACTAACATCTTTATGCTCCTTAAGATTTATATTTATTACTCGGTTATTATATAACTTTTTTCAGAAAAAATAAAGTCATTTTTATTAATTTAATTAATTTTTTTACATTTTATTCGGATAAAGTATTTTAATCGCAATTTTCCAAAACAATTACATCATACGGTTTAACTTCAAGAGTTCCTTTATTATATCTTTCACCGGTAAACAAATTTCTCATCGGTCTTTCGAGTTCGATATTTCCGTTATTATAGCCTATTTCCATTACTATCAGACCTTCCGTACCGTTCCCACATCTTGGAACCACGACCAGATTGCCGTTAAACTTTATGTTTTGTGTATCTGCGAGATTAAGCGCATAGGAACAGAGTTTTGTCAAGTCGCACATATCAAGCATCGCACCGCACAATATGATTTTTCCTTTTCCATAATCAAATGAAGAGATAATGGACTTGCCTATTAAAGATGAATTACCCGATTTTACCGTGGCAAGTACATTTCCTCCATCGCTGTAAAGCTCGGTCCATCTGTGAAATTTAAGCTCGCTGCCGTCATCCCATGATGCGGTTAAATACTTACCGTCGGTTGGAATTGTATGAAGAAGTTTAACGGAAGTTAAACGTTCGAGAATTCCCATTCCTCTGTCTTTATAGTGCGTTCCTATCGCTGTCCTTATATCGGTCATCGGACCGGATACAAGTATACCGCCGTTTGATATCCATTTTTCGAGTCTTTCGGACAAGTTATTATCTTCAAGAGTTAACATGTTTCTCGAAAATATAATCTTATATTTATCAAGATCAACATGCGAGCCTATTACATCGGGACAGATTCCCAGCGATGTTAACGCATGTACTGTGTCCTGAACCCCGGAAATGTAGCTGTTGTTTGCAATAACGGGCTGAGTTTCAAAAAGATTCCAGTTTTTAGATGTAAACAGCACGGCCGTATCGGTTTTGACTTTGGTTTCATTTATAAATTTTGATGCCTTGTTGAATTCATCGGCGGTTTGGCGTATTTCATCAAAAGTGTGCATCGGTCTGCCGTTGGGATATAGAACTGCGCCGTGAATCAGTTCGTGACCGGCCCAGTGCTGTCTCCAAAGCCAATAAAGGTTGGCATCTCCTCCAAGTGCGACAGGCATCCAACTGTTAAGACGGCAGTAGCCCTCGGGCTTAAGAAATTGAGTTATTGCCTCGCTCCCGTTCCATGTTGTCGCTGTTTCCGTGTTCCAAAAAGGTTTGGTTTTCAGTGTTCTCAGATAGCTAAACCAGAAGGGAAGATCTCCTATATTTGACGGCTCATTATAATGATTGAACATTGCCACATCAAGGCTCTCGTTCATCTTTTCATAATCAACACCATTAACAGGCATCATATCCGTGCCAATCGGTTTATCGGTATATTTTCTCAAAATATCGGCTTGACGATGGACAAAATCAATATTCGCTTCTTGATGGGATGTTATCCATTCAAACCGAATATGCGGATTGTGCCAAGTGTTAACCGCAGCCGGAATATCGTCAAAGCTGTCATAGGCCTGACTGAATAAATTCAGGTTCCAACTTGAGTTTAGATTTTCTATTGTTTTATATTTTTGTTCAAGCACCTTATGGAAGTGTTCAACGCAGTATTGACAAACGCATCCGTTGCCCCAAGAATAAATCTCATTATCTATCTGCCATGCAATAATATTATTGTCATTTCCAAATTCTTTGCCAAGTGCATTGACAATCGAATCGCATGCCTCAAGGTAATGTGGATTGTTAGAGCAACAATGCCTTCTGCCACCATGATTTTTTCTCACTCCGTTTTCCATAAGTTCAAGAACATCCGGATATTCGCGTGAAAGCCAAATCGGAGGTGTCGCAGTCGGTGTTCCCATAATAACTGAAATACCGGCATTTCCGAGCTTATTAACAACATTATGAAGCCATTCAAAATTATAGTTTCCGCGTTGAGGCTCCATTTTTCGCCATGCGAATTCACCAATACGGGCACAGGTAATTCCTGCGTTTTTCATCATTGAAATGTCATAGTCAATTTGATCCTCGTCCCAATCTTCGGGATAATAGGCACATCCGAGAAAAGGTGTTATCATTCTATTTGTCAATCCTTTCGATATAAAACTAACATACTCATTTTATCCTAAAAATTTCTAAATGTCAATAAAAGTTAATATAATAAGAAATAAAATTATTGATAGTATGATTTTATGTGATATAATACAAATGTAAGATTGAGAAAGGAAAAAATGTTCATGAACCAAGAATGTAAAAAAAAGATAAATATTGCGGTAATAGGCAGCTTTTGGCTGCCCGAAAAAATGATTGAAGTCATAAACAAAAGTGATAACGCGTCATATTGTGCTCAATATTCAAGAAAATTATCACATGCGGACGAGTTTGTTAAAAAAATCGGGCAAAAAAAAGATATAAAACTTTATGACAATATAATTGATTTGGCTAATGACAAAACTATAGATGCCGTATATATTGCATCACCTAATTATATGCATTTTTCTCAGTCAAAATTATTGTTAAATGCAGGGAAGCATATTCTTTGCGAGAAACCGATATGTGTGTATCCGTGGGAATACGACAAACTTTGTGAAATTTCTAACAATAGAAAATTGATTTATCTTGAGGCTATGATGAACGCGCATCTGCCGTGGATAAGCAGAATAAAAGAGTTAATCAATGAAAATGAGATAGTTTCCGCAAATTTGAATTTTTGTCAACGATCATCAAAACTTCAGCTTCTTAATGAAGGAATAGTAGCATCAACATTCAGCAAAGAATGCTTCGGTGGGGCTTTAATGGACCTGGGAGTATATGTTTTAAGTTTTGTTTATCAGCTGTTCGGTAAACCGCAAGATATTAAAGCAAACTCGATATTCGGAGAGACAAAAATAGATATAACCGATAATCTGCTGATAAAATATAATAATTTCAGCGTAAATGCCGTAATATCAAAAATCGCATCAAATATAATGCCGAGCGAAATAATTACAAAAAAAGGATCGATAATAATCGAAAATATCTCACGACTTGAAAATGTAAAATATTATCACAATTCCGGAGATATTGAAAACATATCGGAGGAAGTAAACTTTGAAAAAAGTCTTAGCCTTGAGCTTGAAGATTTCATATCATACATAAATAATCCCGACAATCCGGAATATATAAAAAATATAGAAAATTCAAAGAATACAGTCAATATGCTTTATAATATCAGAAAAAGTATCGGATACGAGCAATAATCTGCTCGCATGCTTCTCTCAATTATACAAAATAATCATTTTGTATAATTGAATGTATTTTAACATATACCCTTCTACATATAATTTTATAAAATATATGTAGACAAAAGCGATTAAATGTGTTATAATTAACCATTATGATATAGAATCAGATTTATTCTAGGAGTGCAATTATTATGGATTACAATTCTATGGCAGAACTTCTGTTTCCGAATATTAATACCTTGCCCGAAGATTTTGAGTCTAAATTTCCCGCCAGAAATTTACCGGAAGGTGCAAAAGTTACCCGTCTTGCCCCAAGTCCTACCGGATTTATGCATTTCGGCACATTGTTTCCGGCTATTGTCAATGAAAGACTTGCTCATCAATCAAGCGGTGTTTTTTTTCTTCGTATTGAAGATACCGACTCCAAACGCGAGGTTAAAGGAGCTGAGGCGGATTTAATCAATACTTTATCTTATTATAAAATTAAATTTGATGAAGGCGCTTTGATTGATGGTGATTTAGGGATTTACGGTCCTTATCGTCAGAGTCAACGTGCCGAAATTTATCAAACATATGCAAAGCAGCTTATTCGTGAAGGAAAAGCATATCCTTGTTTCACATCTGTTGAAGAATATGAGCATATTCAGAACAGCGATAAAAAAGCGGAGATTAAATCCAAAGATTGGCACGATGACCGTGAAAAAGAACGCGCCGAAATGATTAAGGCTCGTAATATTGATATTGAAACAGTTAAAAGTGAGCTTGACGCAGGTCACCCGTTTGTTATCCGCATCTTATCTGACGGAGACGGAGAAAAGAAAGTTTTTTGCACGGATTTGATCAAAGGCAAACTCGAACTTCCCGAAAATGATGAAGATTTTGTATTATTAAAGAGTGACGGTATTCCGACATATCATTTTGCGCATGCCATAGACGATCATCTTATGGGTACTACTCATGTTATACGTGGCGAAGAATGGCTTCCGAGCCTTCCAAAGCATCTTCAGCTTTTCCGATATTTGGGATTTAAGCCGCCTAAGTATATGCATATTGCTCAGTTGATGAAAATGGACGGTAATTCGAAAAAGAAACTGTCTAAACGAGATCATGGAGCTGCTTTGTCTGATTACAGGGTTGCAGGTTATGCTCCCGAATGTGTTATAGAATATGTATTAACTCTTCTTAATTCAAATTTTGAGGAGTGGCGTACTGCTAATCCGACTCTTCCCTACACTGATTTTCCGTTTAGTATTAAGAAAATGTCAACATCCGGCGCGCTGTTTGATTTTGACAAACTTAATGATGTTTCCAAAAATGTAATATCGAGAATGAATGCCGATATGGTTTACGATTACGCACTTGATTGGGCCGAATCGTATGACACTGATTTTGCGAAAATTCTGTCAAATGATTCTAATTATGCAAAACGTATACTTTCAATAGGACGCGGAGGAAAAAAACCGCGTAAGGATATTTGCACTTGGGCAGATGTAAAACCGTATATGTCATTCTTTTATGATGAATACTTCTCACGAATCGACAATTTTTCCGAACAATTCGATAAAAGCGATATAAAGAATATTCTCTTAATGTTTTCAAAAGAATATGACAGTTCATTTGACAATAATGAATGGTTTGAGCTTGTAAAAAAGGTTGCCGAGATTAACGGTTTTTCACCCGACATAAAGCAATATAAATTATCTCCCGATTCTTATAAAGGTCATGTGGGCGATGTAAGTTCGTTTATAAGAATTGCAATAACCGGAAGATTGAATTCTCCGGATCTTTGGGAAATTATGCAGATTCTCGGTTACAGCAGATCGGTTGAACGACTCAATAAAGCGGCATATTCAATATAATTGTATGATGTGAATTAAGCTATACAGAAAGGCGGATTTATAATAATTATGAATACTGATGATATTGCAAGCAATTTTATTCACGAAATAATTGATGCCGATCTTGCGGCCGGCGTTAATAATACAGTACACACTCGTTTTCCTCCCGAACCTAACGGATATCTGCATATTGGAAGTGCAAAGGCGATTTACATAAACTATACGACCGCAAAAAAATACAACGGACTTTTTAATCTCAGATATGATGACACCAATCCTACAAAGGAAGATACCGAATATGTTGACTCAATTCTTGAAGACTTAAAATGGCTCGGATGCGAACCGAACGGCGGTATTTTCTACGGTTCAGACTATTTTGATCAAACCTACGAACTTGCTATTCAACTGATAAGAGAAGGAAAAGCTTATGTATGTGATTTATCAAAAGAAGAGATGAGCCGATATAGGGGAACTTTGACAGAATCCGGCATTGAGTCGCCCTATCGTAACAGATCTGTTGAAGAAAATCTTGATCTTTTTCAACGTATGAAAAACGGAGAATTTCCCGACGGTGCAAAGACCTTGCGTGCAAAAATTGATATGTCATCTCCGAATATCAATATGAGAGATCCTGCTATATATAGAATCGTTCATGCACATCATCACCGTCAAGGAGATAAGTGGTGCATTTATCCTATGTATGATTTTGCTCACCCAATACAAGATGCACTTGAAGGAATAACATATTCGCTTTGTTCGCTTGAATTTGAAAATCACAGACCTCTTTATGACTGGGTTATAGAAAATTGCTTCAAGGGATCACGACGTCCTAAACAAAGAGAGTTTGCACGTCTTAACGTCACATATACCGTAATGAGCAAACGTTATCTCAGAAAGCTTGTTGAAACTCAAATCGCTGATGGATGGGATGATCCCAGACTTCCTACGCTTTGCGCATTACGCAGACGCGGATATACGCCGTCATCGATATTTGAGTTTATAAAGAAAGCAGGTATCGCCAAAACCGAAAGTCTAATTGACATAGAATTACTCGAATCATGTGTACGCGACGAATTAAATTCACAAGCCGAGCGCAGAGTATGCGTGTTTGATCCTGTAAAAGTTATTATTGATAACTATCCCGATGACAAAATTGAATATTTCGCATTGCCCAATAATCCGACTGTTGAGAATTCCGGATCGCGTAATTTACCGTTTACAAAGGAATTATATATAGATAAATCTGATTTTTCCGATAATCCGCCTCCTAAATTTTTCAGATTGAAGCCCGACGGAGAGGTCAGACTGATGGGCTCATATATAATCAAATGTACGGATGTAATCAAGGATGAAAACGGAGAAATAAGTGAAATTCATTGTACGGCAGATTTGGAAGTCGGTAACGGTAATCCGACAGATCGTAAAGTGAAAGGGACCATACACTGGCTGTCGGCAAAATACTGTAAAGATATAAACGTGACATTGTATGATAAGCTGTTCACTATTCCTGATTTGAATGATATGCCGGATGGCACCGAATACAATGATTTCTTAAATCCCGACTCTGTAAAGAAACTTACGGGATGCAAAGCTGAACTCTCACTCGAGGATTCAAAACCCGGAGACAGATACCAATTCGTAAGAATGGGATATTTCGTTAAAGATACTAAATATCCAAATACATATAACAGAATCGTAACATTAAAAGACAGCTTTGCTAAAAAATAATTTTTTATAGTTATATACAAGAAACCGACACCTTTTTGGGTGCCGGTTTCTTGTATTAATCGTTTTTAGGCGATCGTTGTATTGCACAAACTTACTGTTTCGGGATGAATATTATGAACATCGGAAGAAACGGTAAATGTAAAGTTTATATCATTTTCCATGCCAAGTGCATTTACCTTTTTGATAAACGAATCAAGCTCGTTCATGTCTCTTCCACCGATTCTCAACGTAGAATCTACAAATATATCGGTTATATCGTAATTTGATGCAATAAGTCCGCATATAAATGCGTAAAATGTATCATAGGAAATTATTTCGTATTCATCGATGTCGATTAAACGAACTTTACTGGAAACAAGAAATTGCGAAACAGACACCTTTTCAATACAGATAACGCTTCCCTTTGAAATTTCAGCAGCTGCGTTAACTCTGTCAATAAGTAAAGATGTTTTGTTGTGACCCTTCGGCCCTACGATTATGTTTGTCATAGTATACAACTCCTTCGGGTTAAACCCTTTTACTTGTTGGATATATTATACATTAATAATTATTGTATTTCAAGCATTGACGAGCAATTCTAACAATTTGTTTACATTTTGGCGAGAAGCTCTTTTTGCAGGTCTTCATATCCGGGCTTTCCGAGAAGTGCAAACATATTTTTCTTGTATTCTTCGACGCCGGGCTGATTAAACGGGTTAACTCCGAGCATATATCCGGAGATTCCGCAAGCAAGCTCGAAGAAATATACAAGGTATCCGAACTCATATGCACCGCGCTTCGAAAGTTCAATAACGATATTCGGTGTTCCGCCGTCTGTATGAGCTATTGCGGTTCCTGTAAATGCGGTTCTGCATACATAATGCATATCTTTACCCGCTATGAAATTAAGACCGTCCGAATTTGTTTCGTCATACGGGATTACCACGCTGTCGGAAGAATTGATAAGGTCTATTACTGTTTCGAACATTATTCGACTTCCCTGCTGAATAAATTGACCCATTGAATGTAAGTCGGTTGTGAACGAAACAGATGCAGGGAAAATGCCCTTGTTATTTTTGCCCTCCGATTCACCGTAAAGCTGTTTCCACCATTCAGCTGTCATACCGAGAGACGATTCATAAGACGCAAGAATTTCAACCGATTTACCTTTGCGATAAAGAATATTTCTCAATGCCGCATACTTGTAGCAATCATTATTTGAAATATCGGTTGATGTATATTCGGCACGTGCTGCTGCGGCACCTGACATCATATCGTCGATGTTTATACCTGCAACTGCAATAGGCAGAAGGCCGACGGGAGTCAAAACAGAATAACGTCCGCCGATATCATCGGGAACAACAAATGTTTCGTATCCTTCTTCATTTGAGAGCTCCTTGAGCTTTCCGCGTGATTTGTCGGTTGTTACGAATATACGTTTTCTTGCTTCTTCCTTACCGTATTTCTTTTCAAGAAGTTCTCTGAATATTCTGAACGCAATCGCGGGCTCTGTTGTAGTGCCGGATTTTGATATCACATTGATGCAGACATCGCGTCCTTCGCAGATAGAGAGCAGTTCGGCCATGTTTGATGCTGAGATGTCATTGCCCGAAAAATAAATATCGGGGGTTTCTTTTTTCAGCGAGTTATATTTTGCACTCGTACAAAATTCTATTGCGGCACGTGCGCCAAGATAAGAGCCGCCTATTCCGATAACGATAAAAACGTCGCAGCTTTTTTTGATTTTTTCCGCTGCCGCTTTAATGCGTTCAAATTCTTCCCTGTCATAATTTACGGGAAGATCAATCCAGCCGAGAAAATCATTGCCTTCACCTGTACCTCTTTTCAATATTTCATGTGCTTTTTTAACTTCAGGTTCAATTTTGCATAAATCTTCAGCTGTAACATATTCGGATAAATATTTGTCGTTTAATTTTAATGTCATACTAATACCTCCACTTTATTTGCCTTTATATTTTACACTATTTGATGAGTAATTTCAATAGATTTGGATATAAATTATAAAATTTATTATTGTGTATCAACAACTATACAATATTGAAAAAAATAAAAGAGAAGACAGCTTGTAAATACCGTCTTCCCATATTTCGGATTACGATGCTATAATCATCATCGCCAATAATGTAGCGAATACCGTGCAGCCGAGCATAATCCCCGCATTCCCCATTATTGCGGTTACTATCGTACCGCATATAACAAGACAGAGCTGTTTTATTGGTGCGGATAGTGGGACTCGAACCCACAAGCGAAAGCACCGGTTCCTAAGACCGGCGTGTTTACCGATTTCACCATATCCGCATATTTTCTTATATTATAATCTTTATTAAACGATTTGTCAATATTTCTTAAAATAAACTGCGGCAGAAATAGTGCCGCAGTTTATTTTCAATGACAATTATTTGTTAAATGCTAAAAATGCTTTATAGGTCATATAAAGATCGGCTTTGGCAATTACCTCATACGGAGAATGCATTGATATAACCGGTACGCCAAGATCAACCACATCGATATTTTTATTTGCAATATATATTGCGACTGTTCCTCCGCCGCCCTGATCGACTTTACCTAATTCTCCTGTTTGCCATACAATATTATTTTTATCAAAAATACTACGGACAAAACCAACAAACTCGGCAGACGCATCGGATGTTCCGCTTTTTCCGCGTGCTCCCGTATATTTAGTCATTACAACGCCTTCATTTATGAAGCTTGAGTTTTTAGCCTCATAAACTTCCCCGAAATTGGGATCATATGCGGCGTTTACATCAGCAGAGAGACATTTTGAATTAGAGATTACAGTATGATAATTTGCATTTTGTGATTTTGCGATTTCCTCAAGTATATCGGTAAAAGCCGACGATTGCATACCGGTTGCACCGCCACTTCCGACTTCTTCTTTATCGGCTAAGACAACCATGAGAGTATGAATAGGATTTTCGGATTCTACTATTGCACGAAGAGCGGGATAAGCGCAGACTCTGTCGTCGTGACCGTAACCGCCTACCAGAGAGCGATCAAAACCTATATCGCGGGATTTGAACGCAGGTACTATACTGAGCTCTGCGGAAACAAAATCGTCTTCTTTAATATCGTACTTTTCATAAAGGATTTTCATCAGTCCAAGCTTAATATCTCCGTTAGCCGATATTGGTCTTGAACCGATTAGAATATTTAGTTTTTCTCCCTGTATTCCCTCGGAAAGCGATTTGGACATTTGATCTTTGGCAAGGTGCGGAAGAAGATCGTTGATATAGAAAACGGGATCCGAATCGTTTTCTCCTATAATAATGTCGACATATTCACCATTGGATTTGACAACTCTTCCGTGTATTGCAAGCGGAATTGCAGTCCACTGATATTTCTTTATTCCTCCGTAGTAATGTGTTTTTAAGAAACCCATATTTCCTTCTTCAAACAATGGATGCTGCTTCAGATCAAGTCTCGGAGAATCTATATGGGCTGCAGAAATTCTGACACCGTTTTCAATATTTTCGGATCCTATAACAAATAAATAAATTGCTTTTCCGCGATTATTGAAATAGTATTTTCCGCCGACCGACAGATTATCGCCGAATTTATATTCGGAGAATCCGAATTTTTCCGCAATATCTATAGCCTGATTTACGGCTTCCCTTTCTGTTTTGGATAAATCAAGAAAATGCTTATAGTCTTCAGAAAAACAATTCATTTCGCTTTCCTGTTTATCGGTAAGCTCTTCATAAACATTCTTCTTTCTGAACGTAATCTTTCCTTTAAGGGCGTTTATTTCCTCATCGGTATTAAACATTTTGTTTCCTCCATTTTGTATAAATTATCGGTATATGTATTTTTCGATAAATTGATTCACATAATCTTCGGGATTATCACTTTTATTATTTGAAATTATAAAATCACATTTTTCCTTAAAAAAATCGTTACTTTTTTGATTTCTTAAGCGCATAATTGCCTTTTCGGAAGTGATTTTATCACGCTCTACAATTCTTGCTACTTTTGTTTTTTCATCCGCAATAACCGCTATTGTCAAATCGCATTCTTTATTTAGATATGACTCAAACAGTAAAGGAGCGTCAATAATGGCCGCAGCTTTATTTTGCTCAACAAATTCCTTGAGTTTTTTTTGAACTTCGGACCTGACAAAACTGTGAACAATCTCATTAAGAATTTTCAAATATTCCGAATCGGAAAAAACTATGTCTGCAAGAGCTTTTCTGTTAACGGTACCATTTGGAAGTATTATCGAATCTCCGTAGACGGATTTAAGTTTGTTGATGCAATCGGAGTTGTCTTCGTAGAGTCGATGTACAATAGTATCGGTATCAATCGATGGTATACCTTTTCTTTCAAAAAGTGATGCAACATAACTTTTTCCGCTGCCACTGTTTCCGGTTAATCCGATAATCAACATTTCAAAATCCTCGAATAATCAAAATCATGGATTCTCCCAATCAGTATCTTCATCTGTTTCAACATCCGTGGTATCGTCGGGAATTGTTTCAGTTTCTTTATGGAATGTGCAATATCTGTTATATTGACCTTCGGTGCTGTAAGTTCTGCCTGAATATTTATCAATCGCAATATACAAATTCCAATAGAACGGATAATTTCCATCGGATGTATATGGTAATGCTCCATTCAAATCAGTATAAGTATACTGCCCATCGGTAACATAAATATTAACAGGGAAAACTCGCTTGACATTGAGCATCCCGACATAAGTGCAGGAAGATTCGGGACACGAGTCATTCGCTACACCATGTCCAATGCAATATCTGACTAAAACATGACAATCGCATTCTTCGGTGGGTAATGTATCTTTTGTAAAATATCCTACTTCGGACCTGTTTCCGCGTGGATCTGCTTCGCAAGCTTCTGTTATAAGTTTACCGGAATCAATACAATAGGTTGCTTCTATAAGAAGTTCATCATCAAATGTCTTGAGCGTTTCCTTACCATCTGCGACATTTTTCAATACTTTCTGATGCAAATCAACCATTACTTTATTCCACAACACGCAATGTTGGTTGCTGACTTTGCTGCCTATATTTTGTTGTTCAACATAACCGGTCCAGATACCCGCAAGATAATAAGGGGTATAACCAACAAACCATTTATCGTAGTTATTATTTGTTGTACCTGTTTTTCCCGCAACATCTACAAGTTTACTGATAGGTTTCAAACTCGTTGATGCTGTTGCTCCCGAATGATGAATAACCTGACCGAGCAATTTAGTCATTACCTGTGCATTCTCTTCGCTTAATACAATTTCCTTTTGGGGTTCATTATTTATAATTGTGTCACCGTTATTGTCAAGAATTTCAATAACAGTTCTTGATGATGTATAAACACCATTATTTGAAAAAATTGAATAAGCGGCAGTCAGCTCTTTTAAGGTTACACCATATGACAGACCGCCGAGTCCCAGTGCTGCGTAGTTCTTATCCGAGTCGACAAGTGTTGTCAAATGCACTTTATCGGTCAAAAAATTATATGAGTTGTTAATGCCGAGTGCATCCAAAACATGTACCGCGATTGTGTTTTTGGACATTGCTATCGCATATTCGACTGTCGTCAGTCCACGGTACGCATTATTAGAATTTCGCGGCCATCCTGTCGGTTTTGAATAAGTTTCTTTTCCGTTTTCATCTGTCGTAACGGTACCGAAATTATAAGGAATATCGTCAAAAACAGAGCCGTAATTTATAATTCCGGCCTGAAGTGCAGGCGCATAAACGGCTATCGGTTTCAGCGATGATCCCGGCTGTCTGACTGCATCGGTTGCAAGATTAAATATTCTATTTTGCTTTTTTTCACCTCTGCCGCCTACAAGGCCGAGTATATTTCCATTATGAGGATCCATTACAACCATTGCAGATTCGACATTTATAACATCTGAAACCGGCAATACAGAGGTATCGCTCATATCTTGATAATATTTATCAAGTATTGCCTGAACATCTTTATCTTGCGCTGTAATTATTGAATATCCGCCGGAATAAAGCATTTTTGATGCTATTTGAGTACTTGTGCCGTATTTTTTCGCAAGTAGTTCGGATGCCTCATCTATAACCGCATCGGTATACCATGAGTTTGTCCCTGTGGTTATAACTTCGGATTTGGAAACATCAAGGATTAAAACAGCATCATAAGCCTCATCATATTCCGACTTTGTTATTAATCCCTGAGAATACATCGCGGTCAGAATTACATTTCGTCTTGACTTATTATTTTCCGGATTGGTAACAGGATCCCATTTTGATGGGTTTTGAGTAATACCCGCAATTGCCGCACATTCAAGAAGCGATAAATCACTGACGTCTTTATTGAAATATGTATGTGCTGCTTCTTGAACGCCATAAGCACCCTGTGAAAGATATATTACATTTAGATAGCTTTCGATAATTTTGGTTTTATCGCCGACCTTCTTTTCAAGTTCAATCGATTTGAAAATCTCATTTACTTTTCTTTGAATTGTATACTCATCATTATGGGTTACGTTTTTAATCAGCTGCTGGGTAATTGTTGAGCCTCCGCCGCCTTCCCCGAGCGGTAAAAAGAATTTTGCGACCGCTTTTACTGTTGTAATTAAGTCAAAACCGTTATGATCCCAAAATCTTTTGTCTTCAATCGCGACAAATGCATTAACCAGATTTTCCGGAATGTCATCATAGGAAACCCAATATGAACTTCCTTCACTGCTCAGCCGCTGTGATTCGTCTTCGACTAAGTTTCCGTCTTGATCATAGTATAGAATTTTTGTGGCATTTCCGCTTCCCTGCTCGGTTATAAGAACAATGTCATCTACGTTATTGTCAACATTATTGGCAAGATAAATTGCAAATGCTCCCACAACAACGCATCCTGCGATTGCACCAATCAAGACAATGGAAATTAAAATGCTGAGAATAATCGAAACTGCCGATCGGCATAATGCGAACGATGTATGCACTGCCTCTTCTACTTGATTTTCGGTATTTTTATCTTTTGGCATTTTTGAACCTCATAATATTATAGTTGATTTCTTATATCCGGGAACTCTTTCTGAAAGATTATAACATAATGATATAAATCAGATGTTAACAAAAATATTAAATACAACAAAATTTTCATTATATTTATTTCGCAACAACATTTTCCGAGCCTCCGCATATTGCGGAAAGTTCTTTAATCACATAGTCATCTACATAAACCGGATTGTCTTTATACGGAATATATTTCTTTTCAGATTGATCGAAAAGAAGAACTTTAATATATCCGGGCATATTTTTGTTACTGTCGGAGTCATTTCTTGCGAAAATGTCAAGAATATCCATCACTTTATCATACATTTTTGAATTAACCATATCAATTCTTATGTATAATTTCGTATATTCATTATTCTTTTCGTGATCAAAATTATTTTGAACATTATCGTGTCTTCTGATATTATTGTCACCTAAACCGTCAAGCAGTGAAATGTTTGTCGCAATTATTTTCGGGTTTTCATTTTCTCTTGCCGACAAATTGCCATTAACGACAAGAGCGGTTCCCGTTTTTATTTCGGTACTTAAGTTTGAAAAAGATTTTGAGAATGCCAGAACATCAGTTTCGCCTGTATTATCTTCGACATGCAAAATATAGATATTTTCTCCGCTCTTAGTTTTTCTTTCGGTGATTTTAGCTAAAACACAGGCAATAACAATCTGTTGTTTATCCGAAAAAGATTCGGGACAATCGGATTCACGATTAAACGAATCATTAATCTGAGCTATCGATACAGCACAAAGATTGTTTATTATCTTTTGATAATTATCCAGCGGCTTTTTCGAAAGATATGTTCCCAAATAATTTTTTTCAAGATTCAGCTTTTCAACGTCGGACAAATCCGGCTTTATTTCGTAATTCAAGGATATTTTAATTGCTTCCGAACGATTTGAAAAAATATCTATTTGTCCGTCTATCGAGTATTTATGGGAATTTTGATATGCCGAGAAAATCTTTTCATATGCGGAAATCAATGTGCCTCTGCCTAACCCGAGATTGTCAAAACAGCCTACACTTACAAGTGCTTGAGCTTGATTTGCAGTCAATTCAACTTTAATCATTCTTTGACAGAAACTTTCATACGAAGAAAAATTTTCTTTCTTTCGCTCTTCAATTATCTTTTTAGCAAATGCTTCACCGATAGCACGAATCGCAGAAAGACCAAAACGGATTTTGCCATTTTCTACTGTAAATAAAATTTCACTTCTGTTTATGTCGGGAGGCAGTACGTCGATACACATGGTGCGGCATTCCGAGATGTACGCGGAAGTTTTGGCGCTATCACCTGCAACGGAATTTAATAAGGCTGCAAAATATTCGGCAGGATAGTTTGTTTTAAGATATGATGTGCGGTATGTAATTACCGAGTATGCGGCTGCATGACTTTTGTTGAACGCGTATTTGGCAAATTCGGACATTTCATCAAACAATTCATTTGCATACTGTTTATTTATAAAATTTGATTTTGCACCTTCAACAAATGCCGTTCTTTCTTGCTCAAGCAATTCAGAATTTTTCTTTGCCATTGCTTTTCTGACAATATCGGCGTGTCCGTATGAAAAATTAGCGATTTTTCGACATATCTGCATCACTTGTTCTTGATATATTATGCATCCGTATGTCGGTCCGAGTATTTCCTTAAGCTGATTGACTTTATAGGTTATTTTATCAGGTGTACGTCGGTTTTCAAGATATTTTGATATTGAATCCATAGGCCCCGGCCTGTAAAGTGCAATGGCAACCATAATATCCTCAAGACAAGTCGGTTTTAATTTCACAAGTAATTGACGCATGCCCGAGGATTCAAGTTGAAATAATCCGGCTGTTTGTCCGGACGAGAGCATTTTGTATGTTTTTGAGTCGTCGAGCGGAATTTTAATAATATTAAAATCTTTATTTGATTTTTGAATTTCCCGTTCGGCATCTGAAATAACCGTTAAATAGCGAAGTGCCAAAAAATCGAATTTTAAGAGTCCGATTTCAGCAACCGTATCCATATCATATTGAGTTATTATAGTTGAACCCTGCCTTGAAATAGGCAAATAAGTGCAAACAGGATCTTTGGATATTACAATCCCCGCTGCATGAATCGAGACGTGACGCGGCATTCCTTCTATTTTCATGCAGATATCAATCAATTTTTTTGCACTACTGTCACTTCGATATATATCATTTAATGCATTTTCATGTTTAAGAAGTTCTTTTATTGGTATATCGTTTCCGTTCGGAATCAGTTTTGCAATTTTATCGATATAGTCATTTGAAATATCAAGTATACGGCCGATGTCACGAATTGCTGCTTTGGGCGATAATGTGCCGAATGTAATAATTTGCGATATGTGATCCCTGCCATATTTTTTTTCAACATACTTAACTACTTCTTCACGTCGATTGTAACAGAAATCTATGTCAAAATCGGGCATGGATATACGTTGTGGGTTTAAGAAACGTTCAAAAAGCAAATTATATTTAACAGAATCAATTTCGGTTATTCCGATAAGGTAAGCAACTAAAGAGCCGGCTCCCGAACCTCTGCCCGGTCCGACCGGAATGTTATTATCTTTGGCATATTTTACAAAATCCCAGACAACAAGATAATACTGCTCATACTTCATTTTGCCTATTACGAGCAGTTCATATATCATCCTTGACTTATAAATATCATATGTGTTAATATCGTCAAATTTAATCGAACCATCGGCTATTTTGTTTTCAAGCCCTTCTTTTGCCAGCTGTTCCAGATATTTTCCGGGTGTAATACCATTATCTATCGGAAAATCGGGGAAAATGGGTTTTCCGAAATTGAATGTAAAATTACACATATCGGCAATTTTCTTTGTATTTGATACCGCGGTCTTATACTTCCCGAGCAAGAGTTGCATCTCATCTGCTGATTTCAGATAATACTCATCTGTTCCGTTATACAGACATCCTTCATCCGTCAGTTTTTGCCCCTTTTTTATTGAGTATAATACCGATTGAATAAATGCATCATCTTTTGAAATATAGTGTACATCATTTGTTGCGACAAGAGGTATATTATATTTTTCGGATATCTTTACAAGTTCATTATTGATTTCATCTTGACCGTCAATTCCATGATTTTGCACTTCAAGATAGAAACATTCCCCGTAAAATATTTCTTTCAGCTCAAGAGCAAATTTCTCCGCACCATGAATATCTTTGTTCAGTATTAAATAATCTATTCTTCCTGAAAATCCGCCTGACAGGCAAATAAGCCCATCTGCGTGCTCGGAAAGAATTTTTATGTCGGTATGCGGCTTTGTATTTGTTTCATTTTCAAACGATTTCGAAACTATGTAAGAAAGATTTTTGTATCCTATATCATTCATACAAAGCAAAATAAGACTTGAATATAAATTATTATCGGCGGTAATATCGGAACCGTTTGTATCGGAAATATACACTTCGCATCCGATAATCGGTTTTATTCCTTCCTTCAGACATTCCTTGTAAAATTTAGGGACACCGTACATTACACCATGATCGGTAATGGCAACAGCAGATTGACCCATGGATTTAACAGCCATGGGTATTTCGCTTATTTTACATGCTCCGTCAAGGAGACTGTATTCGCTGTGCAGATGAAGATGTACGAAATCTGACATTCTGGATTTGGTATCCTTTTATTGTTCGATATTTTTTTTGTAAAAATCAATTATTTTTGTCAAACGGTGATTTACTCCCGATTTAGTGATGGGTGGTTCATGAAGTCCTGCAAGTTCATTCATTGAAATTTCGGGATTATCGATTCTAAGCTTTGCAGTTTGAGCAAGTTCTTCGGGCAATTTGTTAAAAAGGTTATTGCTGATTATGGCGTTTATTGCTTTTAACTGCATTACCGATGCCTCGGTTGCTTTATAAATATTGGCAGTATCGCAATTATTTCGTCTGTTTTCATTATTGCGTATTTCGCGCATTATTTTAATATCCATAATTTTCAGCGATATTTGCTGAGCACCGATATATGTAAAAAAATCTTCTATTACTTCACTCTCTTTTATATAGATTGCAAAGATGCCTTTTCTTGATGTGACTTTAACCGGTATGCCTACATTGGTAAATAACGTCCGGAGTGCAATTACCTTTTTTTCATCTATTACGGTAAATTCAAGATGATAAGCGCTTCGGGGGTTTGTTATTAAGCCGACTGAAAGAAAAAGTCCTCGTAAAAAATATCTTGCGCAATTTTCACATTCAAACAGAGTGTCAATCAAATAGTTATCGGATGCAAAAGCCATTTTGATTTTTTCGATGTCGGATGCTTTCGGAGAAATAAACTTAAATCCTTTTGTCTGAATTCCCTTCGCCGTAAGTTGGTCAGACTCCTCAAATATTGATTCAAATCCGAATACCGATTTGGTAAGATATGAACACAATGCGGCAACACGTTCATCATCGGTAGAGAATTTTAATTTTCCGGACAGAAAATCGGATTGAGAATAAAAAAGACCATATAATTCTGCCTTTTTGCAGCACTTGGATTTGACCGGAAGTGCAGCTATATTATTTTTTGCTTCAGATGCAAATGACATATTGATTATTCCCTTTTATGCAAAAATAATCTTCAGACATATTATTTTTTAATATCACGATGTATTATTGACGATGATATACTACTGTTATTTTGCAAATGACGATATATTGATTCCGCAATTGCCACAGAACGATGTTTTCCTCCCGTGCAGCCGATTCCGACAGAAAGATTGGATTTGCCTTCTTTTATATAATACGGCAGAAGAAAATCGATTAAATCGGTAAGTTTAACGACTAATTCATTTGAGCAATCAAATGAAAAAATATAATCGCATACGCATTTGTCAAGTCCCGAATAATCTTTAAGCGATGCAATATAAAATGGGTTTGGAAGGCATCTTACATCAAATGCCAAATCGAGGTCATGCGGCATACCATACTTATATCCGAATGATATACAAGATACAATGAATTTGTTGTCACTTGGAATGCGAAGAAGATTATTAACATGCTCCTTCAATTCAGGTACACGAAGATTTGATGTGTCGATGGTAAAATCAGCGTATTTTTCTATTTTTGAAACAATACTACGCTCTATTTCGAGAGCATTTTCAAGCGAAACTCCCATAGAACGGACAAGCGGATGTACATGCCTCGTTTCCTTATAACGTCTTATCAAGACATCATCCGATGCATCAAGATAGAGAATACGGCAAGAATTTACACCACTCTCTTTGATTTTTTTTACGACATCTAATAAATTATTTATGTCATCTCCTGCGCGTATATCAAGTGTAAACGAAACCAATGTGTTCTTTTCGGGATTTTTTTTATAAATATCAAGAAAGCTTTCAATCAGTGATATTGGCATATTGTCGATACAGTAATAGCCTATATCCTCAAGCATATGTGCTGTTGTTTTTTTTCCGGATCCTGACATACCGGTAATAATTACAACATCCATAAGTTCTCCATTCACACATATAAAATATTTTATGAAATGGTTTCGGGGACTGAAATTATTTCACATTCAATGTTAATCCCGTTTTTTTCATAAATTTTGTTTTTGATTATTTCGATTAGTTTTTTTACATCGGAAGATGTGGCGTTTCCGGTATTTATTATAAATCCCGCATGTTTTGTTGAAACCTCTGCACCGCCTACGGAAAATCCTTTTAGCCCGGCCTCATCAATGAGCTTTGCGGTAAAAAAGCCCGGATATCTCTTGAATACCGAACCTGCACTTGGATATTCCAGAGGTTGTTTACTTCTCCTTAAATTCATTAGTTCGTCCATTTTACCGCGTATCACGCTGCACTCTGATTTGTCGAGTCTAAATGTCGCCGAGGTTAAATAAAATCGGTTGTTTGAGTAAATACTTTTTCTGTATCCGAATTTGTGATCCGGATTAGAAAGCTTGTTTAATATTCCGTTCGATATGTACTCGGAATATTCAAGAACAGCGGATATATCGCTGCCGTATGCTCCTGCATTCATTGTTACTGCACCACCGACTGTACCCGGTATTCCGTACGCAAATTCCAATCCGGAAAGTCCGGCTTTTTCAGCTGCAATCGAAAGTGACATAAGTGATGTTCCGCATTCGGCATGAATAAGATTATCCTCAATACTGACAGCTGAAATTTTATTTGTAATAATCAGTGCACCTCTGTACCCGAAATCATCAAACAAAATATTTGTACAATTTCCGAAAACATCATATCTTATATTGTAATTATCAGCCAAAGAAATTATTTTCATTAGGGCTTCAATTGTTTTCGGATAAATTATAACATCTGCGATTCCGCCAATCTTAAAACTTGAAATTTTAGAAAGCGGTTCGTTGTATTTGAGGCTCACCTCATCTTTTTTTTGCATTTCGTTGAGGATGATTACAAACTGATTTGGTAAATTCAAAATTGTCACTCCGATTAATCAATTAACTTGAATTTATGGTAAATTTTTTTACCCTTTTTTACAATGATATTATCACCTTTGAAAGCAGATCTGTCGACAAGAAGATTTACATCGGTTACTTTTTCATCGCATAATGTAACCCCGCCCTGTTGAATAAGTCGACGGCATTCGGCTTTTGATGCCGCAAGTCCACCCTTGACCATCATATCGATTATTCCGATTTTATCATTGACAAAATCGCTTGTGTTTAAATCTGTGAAAGGGATATCAGCTGCTTCACCACCGAGAAATACGCTTTTGGCGGCTTTTTGAGCTTTTTCGGCCTCATCACTGCCGTGAACCATTTTCGTAAGTTCATATCCGAGAATTTCTTTTGCCTTATTGAGCTCTTCATTTTTCCACTTGCTCATCTCATCTATTTCTTCGATAGGCAGAAACGTAAGCATTCTGATACATTTAATTACATCTGCATCATCAACATTTCTCCAATATTGATAAAAATCGTAAGGAGATGTTTTCGCGGGATCAAGCCATACAGCATTGCCGGCTGTTTTTCCCATTTTTTTACCCTGTGAATCGGTAAGTAAAGTTATTGTCATGGCATGAGCATCTTTGCCGAGTTTTTTCCTTATTAATTCGGTTCCGCCAAGCATATTCGACCATTGATCATCACCGCCGAATTGCATATTACAGCCATATTTCTTGAACATATAATAAAAATCATAAGACTGCATTATCATATAGTTGAATTCAAGAAAAGACAAGCCCTTTTCCATACGCTGCTTATAACATTCGGCACGCAGCATATTGTTCACCGAGAAACAAGCCCCGACTTCTCTGAGCAGTTCGACATAATTAAGATTAAGAAGCCAATCGGCATTATTTACCATCATAGCTTTATCATCGGAAAAATCTATGAAACTTTCCATTTGACGTTTGAAGCATAAAGCATTGTGATTGATATCTTCTCTTGTCAGCATTTTTCGCATATCGGTTCTTCCCGAAGGATCACCGATCATTGTAGTTCCGCCACCGATAAGAGCAATCGGTTTATTGCCGGCAAGCTGTAATCTTTTCATTAAAGTCAGTGCCATAAAGTGACCTGCCGTGAGGCTGTCCGCTGTACAGTCAAATCCGATGTAGAAGGTGGCTTTACCCTCATTTATCATATTTTTTATTTCTTCTTCGTTTGTTACCTGAGCAATAAGTCCTCTTGCAACAAGTTCTTCGTATAATTTCATACTAAATATTAAACTCCTTTTATTTATTTTTTAGTTTGTTATTTCAGCATTTTTAAGCATTTCGACAGCACTGTCGTATATCTTTGAAGAGGGCTTAACTCCGCCCATTATACGGGCAAGCTCATTTGCTCGTTCTTCGAAATTTAATGTACGTATATTTGTTTCTGACATGCCGTTGATTTCGTTTTTTTCGATTTTTTTGTGTATGTCAGCGTTTGCCGCAACCTGCGCTGAATGTGTGATACATACAACTTGCATAGATTTTGATAAATCATGTAGCTTTATTCCGATTTTTTGAGATGTTTTTCCGGATACACCTGTATCAATCTCATCAAAAATTACCGTCGGTACAGCATCGGCATTTGAAAGAACGCTCTTAATTGCGAGCATTATCCTTGAAAGTTCACCGCCTGATGCAATTTTACTTAGAGGCTTAAGCGGATCACCGGGATTTGTTGAAACGAGAAACTCAACATCGTCAGTACCGGTTTTGATTAGAGAGTCGTCTTTTTCTGTTCTCGGCTTAACATCAACTGTAAATTTTATCTTATCTAAGTCAAGATATTGCAAGACTTCACATATTTTGTCGGAAAGAATCGACGCGGATGTTTTTCTTGCCGTTGAAAGTTTTTTAGCTGTTTCTAAGGCTTTAGAGCGAAAACTATCATAAATTTTGGTGTATTCTTTGATTTTCTCATCCGAAAGCATTATTTCGTTAAGTTCAGATTTTGCGTTTGTAAGGAAGGCTAAAACTTCTTCTTCACTGCTTCCGTATTTTCTCTCGATTTTATGTATAATATCAAGTCTGTCATCAATTTTCAGTATTGCTTGTTCGGGATTATCGGCTCCTTTCGGAATCTCATTCATAACAGAATCGGCAATCGATTCTATTTCATACTGCATATCATAGATCTTATCCGAATATTCAGATGCATTGGGAAGAATATCACCGATTTCTTCAATTGCCTTTCTTGCAATTTCCAACATTCGATAGGCAGATAACCCTTTATCGTTTTTATAAAGCGCACGATAAAGAATGTTTGCCTGCTTTGATATGACTTTTGCATTTGTGAGTATATCTTTCTCACTGCGAATCTTTTCTTCTTCTCCGGGTTTTATTTTAGCGGCTTCTATGTCTTTTATCTGAAATTTAAGCATATCAAGTCGCTGCTGTTTTTCTCTGTCGCTCTTACTTAATGATTCAATGGACTTTTTTGCCTCTGTCATTGAATTAAAATAATCGGTATACTCGCTCAATAAAGATTCGTTATTTGCAAAATTATCGAGATAACCGATGTGGGTAGAATTATCAAGCAATTTTTGACTTTCAAACTGCCCGTGAATATTTATAAGCAGATTACCGGCCGATTTTAACATTGTCAGCGGAATCGATCTTCCGTTATATTTTATCGTTGATCGTCCGTCTGAGGTAACAGTTCGTTGAATATATATATTCCCATCATCATCGGGAGATAACCCGAGAGAGTCAAGCGCATTGACGGTTTTAGAATTTAATGAATCGAAAAGTGCGCAAACCATTGCCTGATTTTGCCCTGTTCTAATCATATCTTTCGGAAATTTATTACCGAGAACAATTCCGATTGAATCGATTATAATTGATTTTCCCGCACCTGTTTCGCCGGTCATAACAGTAAAACCGTTTTCGAAGCTAATATCGAGATTGCGAATAACGGCGATATTCTCAATATGAAGTGAATTTAGCATATCCCCATTCTCCCGTATTTATATTCTGACTACACTTTTATGTCATTTAATGTTTAAGGGATCTTTTATTCTGTGTACTATAGATTGAGCCGAATTTGTGTTGTGCGTTGCCACAAAAATCGTATCATCTCCCGCTATTGTTCCGAGTATCTCACTGCCGAACAGCGCATCAATGGCCGCAGCCGCAGCCTGCGCCATACCAGAAAATGTTTTTATAACAACCAAATTATTTGCATAATCGATTGAAACAACGGTCTCGCGCATAATATTCATATATTTTGCGTTAGGCCGCTGATCGTCGGTAGTGCGAATTGCATATTTGTATATACCGTTTTTTGAAACAACCTTGATAATTTCAAGTTCTCTTATATCACGGGATATTGTAGCCTGCGTTACCTCAAATCCCTTTTCGTGAAGTTTATCAAGCAGGACTTCCTGAGTTTCTATATCTTGATTTGAAATTATTTCAACAATTGCTTCCTGTCGTTTGTTTTTCATCCAACGTCTCCTTTCGATTTATGATTTATCAACAACATTCTGAATATAATTTTTGTCAATGTAATATGTTATTTTGCTCTCCGGATTAAAATTAAATTTTGCGAGATATTCGATATTTCCGTCACCACCTTTAATCGGTGATTTTGTTAATCCATCGCAAAACAGACTGTATTTACTTGCTTCTTTTAATAAATTTTCAATTACATTAACATGAATTTTCTTATCTTTTACAATTCCGTTTTTTCCTATATTTTCTTTTCCGGCTTCAAACTGCGGTTTTATCAAGCTGATAAACAAACCGCCGTCTGCCAGCACTTTCACAACGGATGAATATATGAGTGTCTGTGAAATAAAAGAAAGATCGCTGACAACGATATCGCATTTGACTCCGAAAAAATTATCGTCTATGTCTCTGGCGTTTGTACCTTCTAAGTTAACCACTCTTTCATTTGCCGAGATAGACGGATGGAGCTGGTTATGACCGCAATCAACCGCAAATACTTTTTTTATTCCCGATCTGAGCATTACATCTGTAAATCCGCCTGTGGATGCTCCCAAATCGCATGCGATTTTATCTGTAAAATCTATTTGGAACTCCTTCTTTGCTGCTTCCAATTTCAATCCGCCACGACTCACATACGGATATGGTTTACCTATTATTTCAACTGTATCAAGATCGGTTATTTCGGTACTTGTTTTAGTTACAATAAGTCCGTTTTTCTTTATGTAACCGCCAGATATCAATTCCTGCGCTTTTTGACGACTCTCGGAATGCCCCTTCAAATAAAGATATTTATCCAGTCTCATTATTTCTTTCTGTCTTTAAGATAGAGCGCGAGCTCACACAATGTAGATCTACGATCATAACCGGCTAAAGAATTTACGGCTTTTTCTGTTATCACATCCGCAAGCTGCATGGCAATTTCAGTCGGCATAAATGATAAGTATGTGGTTTTATGGTTTTTCTCATCCGAATGTACTGTTTTTCCTAGCTCTTTATCTGTTGACGATACATCAAGCAGATCATCGGTCAGCTGAAAAACCCGTCCGATTCCCTCGGCATAATTGTCCAGATCACCTATTGTTTTGTCGTCGGCGGATGCGGAGATAGCACCGAGCCGGCAGGCGCATTTAATTAAATCAACAGTTTTAAGATTATGAATTTTTACCATCGTTTCATAGGAGATTGCTTGATTTTCATACGCTACGTCCATCTCCTGACCGCCAATCATACCGGAAGGTCCCGATAATTCCGAAATCATCGAAATTGCTTTTATTTTATGTTCTGCTGCAATAGAATCGTCTTTTGCGATTATTTCAAATGCTTTTGTTAAAAGTCCGTCACCTGCAAGTACTGCTCTCGATTCCCCGTAAACGATGTGACAGGTTGGACGTCCGCGCCGTAAATCATCATTATCCATACACGGAAGGTCATCATGAATAAGTGAATAAGTATGAACCATTTCAATCGCCGCTGCGTATGTAAGTGCTTCTTCAATATTACCGGAAAGCATATCGCATACAGCGATAACCAGAAAAGGACGTATGCGTTTCCCTTTGCCGAAAGTGCTGTATGACATCGCTTCATATAATTTTGCAATGTCATTGTCATCAGTTTTCAAACATTCGGCAAGTCTTTTCTCGACTGTTTTTGCAATCTCTTCAATTTTGTTTTCAAGAGAGGACATACTTACATACTCCAATCAATTACTTTCTACTTTTGATTCTCTATTAAAATCTTCTTCGCGGTATTCGCCGTTTTTTTCAACAAGTACTTTTATCTTTTGCTCTGCATTTTCAAGTCTGCAATTGCATATTTTAACAAGTTTTACTCCTTCTTCGTACAGTTCAAGAGATTTGTCAAGTGGTACATTACCGCCGTCAAGCATTCTTACAATTTGTTCAAGTCTGGCAATGGCATCCTCGAATAAAATATTGTCACTATTTTGCTTGTCACACATTTTTTTGTGACTCCTTTCCTTTTATTTCTCCAAGTAATTTTCCGTCGGATAATTGCACCGATACTAATTCACCGATTTCAACATCTTTTGTATTTTTTATCAATTTTCCTCCGCTTGAAAAAACCGCCGAATATCCGCGTGAAAATACGGCCAGCGGACTTAAAGCATCAAGTTTTGCAGCATTTTTTTCAAGAACGGTTCTGCTTCTTTCACATATATATTTCATTGAATTTGTAATGTCGTTTGTATATGATACAGTCAGCAGTTTTCTTTGGTCAAGCATTGATTCGGGATTTGTCATTATTCTTGATTCCGTGCAATGCCGAACACGCTGCTTCTTTTCGGATATCATTTTCATTATTACAAGCTGCATATGTGAAATAATATTATTGATTTTTCTTTCAAGTTCGACCGTTTCGGGAACTGCCAATTCGGCTGCTGCGGAAGGAGTCGGTGCTCTTAAATCGGCAACGAAATCACAAATAGTGAAATCGATTTCATGTCCGACCGATGAAATAACCGGAATTTCGGATGCATAAATTGTACGTGCCAGATTTTCATCATTAAATGCCCACAAATCTTCTATTGATCCTCCGCCTCTACCGATAATTATAACATCAACGGTTTTAGCTTTATTAAAATATTTAATACCTGCAATTAATTGAGCCGGTGCGTCATTTCCCTGGACCAATGACGGAAATATAATCAATGTCGCATACGGAAAACGCCGTCCTGCTACGTTTATTATGTCTTTTACAGCTGCCCCGGTCGGCGAGGTAATAATACCGATTTTCGTCGGAATTTTCGGTATGGATTTCTTTTTTGATGAATCAAAAAGTCCTTCATTTTTCAGTTTGGTTTTAAGCTGTTCGAACGCTATTGTTAACGCCCCGATTCCATCGGGATCTATTGAGTTTACATATAACTGACAGTTTCCGTCACGAACAAAAACCGATATTTTTCCATGAGCGATTACTTTCATGCCATTTTCCAGAATAAATTTGAGTTTAGAGGCATCATTTCTGAACATTACGGCTTTAATGTTGGATTTTTCATCTTTAAGTGTAAAATACAAATGTCCGGATTTATGGCGAGTGAAATTTGATATTTCACCCTTCACATATATGTTTGTTAACAATTTATCATTTTCAATTTTACCTTTAATATACTCATTAATCTGAGAAACCGTGAGAACGGTTTTTTCTATCGGCATGTATGATTTCCTTTCATAAAGCAGCTTTGTTATAAAAGCTGTTTTGACACAAAACAGCAATTCCTGCAGCATTATCACAAGAAAATTGCGGTTCGGAAAAAACAGCATTTTCATATTCGGAAAGGCTTTCTTGTATGAGTTTATTGCTCATCACTCCACCGGCGTAAAGTACCGGAATTTTTCCGTAAATTTTTAACGCATTATGAGTTAATTTCTTTACGGTTTGCAAAACGCTTTTAATAATGTACGCCGCAACAACAGAGTTATCTACGGAATTTTCAATCATCATTGTCGCCTTGTTTTCAATCCCGGATAAATTGCATTCAAGATTTCTAACATGAGAAGTGCAATCAACATCTTTAAGAGGCGCGGCTATTTTTTCAAGCTTGGGGCCACACGGAAAATTCAATCCGATTTTTACACCGATTCGGTCTATTAATTGACCTGCATTTAGGTCGAGAGTACCGCCGATTTTGGTAATTTTTCCGTTCTCCACATATAAAAGTTCTGTCGTGCCGCCGGAAACATGAAAGGCAACGAATTTATCATTCCATAAATCTTCTCTTTTCGCCGAGTATAATGCCGCCATAATATGCCCTTGCTGATGAGAAAATTCAAACAAAGGTTTACCGCTTGTTTCTGATATGGCTTTGGCAATCGAATATCCAACTAAGAAGCATGGCATATATGAACCTTCAATATCGCGAGGACGCGTCGAAACACCGACAGCATCAATTGAAATATTTCCTATTTTTTCAAAAATCAAGGGAATATTCTTCACATGAGAAAACACAGCATCCGATTGTCTTACGCCGCGCTGTCCTTCCTTTACATTTACGGGAAGCTTCTCATTGGCAATTATTATACCGTTTTGGAGAAGTGCAACCGATGTTGTATAGTTGCTTGTATCAATTCCCAAAAAAAGATTGCTCATTATTTACCTTCTTTTATTCCTTTTTCCTCGGCAATATTATTCAGAATACCGTTTATAAACGAAGGCGATTTTTCATAATCATATTTTTTTGCAAGTTCAACGGCCTCATTTATCGCTATTGTATAATGAAGGTCGGTAAACAACATTTCATAAACCGAAAGTCTGAGTATAGAAAGAGTAACTTTAGACAGTCTTGATAGCTTCCAGCCGTTTGATTTCTCACGAATCAAATCATCAAGTTCATCTAAGTTTTTGATAATACCATGATAATTATTTATTATGTACTCTCCGTCAAAATCACGTTCAATTATTTCGGTTTTCAACACATCTTCCGATTGCTCTTTATCGTAAAAAGACATTTCGTACAAAAGGGCAAATAAAGCTTCCCTTTCTTCTCGTCTGGTCATTTGAGTCTCCTGTATTTTTATTCATTATTTACCATATATAATATAACATTTAACGGTTTTTGTCAACTAATACATCAAAACTTTTTAACTTAAATACCGAAAATGAAAATTTATTTCTCGGTAAATCGGCAAGTTATATAAAATAAAATTTTATGTCTTGCAGATGATTGATAAAATAATTTTTTTATGTTACAATAATACCCGTAAAAAGTAATTTAATATAACCGAATGGGGAAAATCATGAATCAGAATTATCAGATAAAATTGGATTCATTGCTGAATTCGCTAACATATCGTCCGAAATTACTTCTGCATAGTTGTTGTGGACCGTGCAGCAGCTATGTAACCGAATATCTAACAAAATATTTTGATATATGGATTTATTATTACAATCCGAATATCTATCCGGAGAGCGAATATATTCATCGGCTTGAAACACAGCAACAATTTTTGAAAATAACAAATTACGGTATAATTACCGATAGTGAATATAATCATAGGATTTTTACCGACGCGATCAAAGGATATGAAAAAGAACCCGAAGGAGGAAAAAGATGTGATTTATGTTTTCGACTCAGATTGGAGTCAACCGCAAAGAAAGCATCAAACGAGAAATTTGATTTTTTCGGTACAACACTCACGGTCAGCCCTCATAAAAATGCCCAGCTGCTTAATCAAATCGGTGAGGAGTTAGCCGAAAAATATAAAATAAGATGGCTATATTCTGATTTTAAAAAACGTGAGGGATACAAAAGGTCAATCGAACTTTCAAGAGAATATGATTTATATAGGCAAAACTACTGCGGATGCGAATTTTCGTTAAACGAAAAGATAAAATCCGAAAACGAGCAAAAGACCGAAATCGAGTGATTTCGGTCTTTTGCTATACATATTTTTTTATTCAATGATAAAACCGAGTAAAGTATTAAGAGTGTTTTTTACGCCTTCTATATGACTTCTTTCATATCCGTGTGACGCATAAACACCTGCCCCGATTAAAGCGTGACGTATATCATACCCTCCTCTAAGGGTTGCTTCAACATCTGATCCATAATGCGGATAGACATCAAGTGCATAATTCGATGATGTTTTCTTTGCCGCATCAATCAATCGTGTAATCATACCGTAATCATAAGGGCCTCCGCTGTCTTTTACGCAAATAGAAACCTGTTTTTCAGAGCAGTTAAGTCCATTGCCTACACAGCCCATGTCAACGGAAAGTGCTTCGGTTACACCGAGCGGAACTGAAGCCGAACCTCCATGACCGACTTCTTCATATACAGTCAAATGAATGTATACTTTACGACTGAGTTTAAGGTTTTCTTCTTTGATATTTTTCGCCAAACCTAAAATAATTGCCACAGATAATTTGTCATCAAGGAATCTGCTTTTAATATATCCGTTTTCCGTTACTTTGAATCTGGGCTCAAAGCATACAATATCGCCTATGTTTATACCGAGTTTCTTTACATCTTCGGCTGAATTTACATCTTCATCAAGAACGACTTCTGATGTTTCAAATGTACGAGATGTTGAATTGTACTCACCATTAACATGGATAGAAGCATTGATCAGTTGAAAAGTTCCCTCATATACTTGATTGCATCTGGTGTAGATTCTTACATTTTCCGCTTCGGCATTATTTGCATTCATTCCGCCGAGAGGTGAAACACGAAGCCTGCCGTTTCCTTTGATCTCTGCAATGACCGCACCGAGTGTGTCTATATGTGCTTCTATAAGAAGAGCATTATCGGTGTCCTCTCCACCCAAATCAACAAGAATACCGCCTTTATTTGTTTTCTTTGAATTAAAACCCAGATTTTCAAATTCTCTTATAACATAATCGGATGCTTTAGAGGTGTAACCTGTCGGACTGTCGATTGAAATCAGTTCCCTCAATTTTTCAACCGCAAAATCAACATATTGATTATTCATAAAATCTCCTTAATCAGCCCAACGGCGTACTATCTCAATCACAATTTTCGCAGCCAAATCAAGTCCTTCTGATGTTATATGCTCATAAGGACCGTGAAAAGCATGACCTCCGGTTCCCAGATTCGGGCAAGGAAGTCCCATAAATGTAAGCCTTGCACCGTCGGTTCCACCTCTTATTGGTGTTGAAATAGGGTCAATACCAATATTTTTAATTGCGTCTTTGGCGATTTCGACTACGTCGGGATATTCTTTGATAATGTCACACATGTTGTAGTAGGAATCTTTAATCTGTATATTGACGGTATTTTTTCCGTATTTTTCATTAAGTACATCAACCGCATGTGTTATTAAATATTTACGTGCGTTAAACAATTCCTTTGAATGATCCCTGATAATATATGATGCCTGAGCAGATTCAACATCACCTGACATTGATGTCAAATGATAGAATCCCTCATAATTATCTGTCTTTGACGGAATATCGGCAGCAGGCAACATTGAATTAAGTTCCATTAGAACAAGGGCTGCATTTATCATTGTATTTTTGGCTGAACCGGGGTGAACATTAAATCCGTTTACTTTAACAACAGCTGATGCGGCGTTAAAATTTTCATATACTATTTCGCCTTCATCATCACCGTCAACAGTATACGCATACTCCGCATTAAATTTTACAATATCGAAATTGTCCGTGCCACGTCCGACCTCTTCATCCGGAGTAAATGCAATCGAGATCTGTCCGTGCGGTATTTTTTCGTTTATTATATATTCCGCCATTGTCATAATGGCCGAAATCCCGGCTTTATCATCAGCACCGAGAAGCGAATTTCCATCTGTGGTTATAAGTGTTCTTCCTTTAAGTTTAGATAAGTGAGGAAAATCGGAAACTTTCAATATTTTGCCGCTGTTTCCGAGTTTAATATCATTTCCGTCATAATTTTCATGTACCTGAGGGTTAACATTTTCTCCGGAATAATCGGGTGACGTATCCATGTGAGCAATAAAACCGACTTTTTTTCTGTTTTCATAACCCGGTGTCGGAGGAATCAAAGCATACAGACATCCGCTTGAATAATCAATATTAACATTACTTACGCCTAATTCACGAAGCTCATCGGCGAGAATTTCGGCAAGTTTGAATACATTTTTATCTGATGGCGTTTCGTCACTGTTTTCATTGCTTTGTGTGTTAATCCTTACATATTTCAGTAATCTCTCGGTAGCTGTCATTTAATTTTATCTCCTATATTAAATTCCTGTGGAACCGAATCCTCCAGCACCGCGTTCGGTATTGCTTAATTCGTCTGCCATGGCGAATTCGGCCGTATAAAATGGCGTAAATACCATCTGGGCAATCCTGTCACCGTTTTGTATTTTATGCGGTATTGATGAGTGATTATGAAGCGCTACAATAATTTCTCCTCTGTAATCACTGTCAATTACTCCGACTTTATTTGCAGGTGCAAGTCCCTGCTTGCAAGCAAGTCCGCTCCTGGCGTAGATAAGTGCAACATATCCGTCGGGAAATTCAATTGATATACCCGTATGTATAAATTCCGTTTGACCTGCATCGATAGTTATGCCGTTTTCATTGTCAATAAAAGCATACAAGTCTGCGCCGGCTGATGAATGAGAGCCGTATGCCGGAATTTTGGCATTATTATTCAGCTTTTTGATTTTTACGCCAAGTTTCAATTCACTTCACCCTCAATTACTTTCTTAGCTTTGGGAATATCAACTTCAAGCATCGGCTTGGAAACCGCGGGTTTTCCGTTTTTGAATGTTAAAGGCTGAATTCTCATTGATCTGCCGCTCCATCCTGTTCCCGACTCCAAATTGGCATGGTATGCAATCCAATAACTACCGTCCTCTGCCTTAAACAGTGAGCAGTGTCCCGGACCGTATGCTTTTTCGTTTTTACTGAGAATCGGAGTTCTCGATTTGTTCCATGAATTTGAATCTAACGGATCGTCGCCGTCAAGTGATACATAGCCTATGCAATAATCATCGGTCCAACTGCCGTTACCCGAATAAAGAATAAACAACTTACCGTCGACAATTAAAGCACATGGTCCCTCGTTGACTGACGGCCCCTGCGTATAGGCATCCCATGTTGTCGGTTCTGAAATCAGCACTCTCTTACTGTCGATTGTCCACGGGTTACTCATATGGGCAATATAAAGTTTTTGTGAAACATTATTGTTTCCTTCCCACCCGGACCATACTGTATAAAGTTCATCGTTATATGTAAACACGGTTCCGTCTATTGCCCATTTATTGGTTTTGTCCGTAACTTGTCCGATGACTTCAAATGGTTTGGTCGGATCTTGCGAACTGCCCTTAAGACAATACATGCGATGGTCTTCGTTATTATCGGATCCTTTGGTCATAGCAACATATATATACCATTCACCGTCAATATAATGCAGTTCGGGAGCCCAAATCTGTCCGTAACCATTTGAACCGGAAAATACACATTTCCCTTTATTTCGCGTATTTTTCGTTATATTATCCAGAGAATTGATTTTTGCAACATTTATACCGCCGTCACTCCAACAATAATAATAGCTTCCGTCGTGCTCGACAAAATATGGGTCGTCGCCGCGGATGTTTCTTGTATTTTTTATTTTGACAGTGGATATTTCGTCTTTGCATTGATATGTAATCGGAAATGATGCTGTATTTATACTTAAACTTCCGTTCTCAACAAAAAGTTCTATAAATTTGTCAAGAGCCAAGCTCATGCAGTCGCTGTCATACGCGGAAATGATGATTTTGGATCCCGATACGGAAAAACTGAATTGGTTCTCGGAAAGCAGCGCATAAGCATCATCTGATGCCGAACGATTTGTTTTACCGATCAGAATTTCATATTCCCCTTCTTCGGTTTCATCATTTTTTATAGCCAAATCGACACCTGTTTTTTCGGCGATAGACGATTTGAATCCGACATAAAGCTTGTTTGCATCGGTTTTTTCAGATGCCGGACTTATAATCGTATATTTGCTGGTTCCATCGGCAATTACGGGCAATGTTACCTCTACACTTGAATCGGATGAATTATTTGCAGCTTGGGTGTTTTGGCTTTCTTTGGTTGTGCAGCAGCATAAAGATGCGATTACCAAAGCAGCCGAAAGGAATGCACAAAGTAACCTGATTATTCTATTCATATCATTACCTCATATATTTTTTTACTCTTGATTACTGTTTCAGAATGTCTTGCACAATCAGATTCATTTTATCTTCCGCTTTTTCCATCTCAGAAACCAGCTTGAATTGTGTACGTGCCCGATCTAAATTGTGCTCCGGACGGCTTATCTTGAAATACTTGTCACCGTTAAGATAATCTGTCAAAAAACGCATGCCGCATTCGAAAGTAAGAAGTTTTGCAGAAAAAGGAAAAAGCTTAATTTCGTTATCTGTATACAGACCGTTAAGACCTTGAATAAATCCTTCTGTAAATGACTTGAATAAAGCGAGGTCAAAATTAACTTTGGACAAATCGGTTTCATCTTCGGCGGCGGTTGAGGCACCATATCTGATTGCATCACCGTAATCATAAAGAAGAGAACCGGGCATAACTGTATCAAGATCAATAACACATACGGCCTTGCCGCTTATATCATCAAGCATAACATTATTGAGTTTTGTGTCATTATGTGTAACACGCAGTGGAATTTTATTTTCTTTGATATTTGAGTTTATTACATCGACATAATTTTCTCTGGACAGAATAAAGTCGACTTCTTCCGAAACAAATTTCTTTCTACCTGCTGCGTCTTCTTTTAATGAACTCAAAAACTGATTAAATCTTGACCTTGTATTGTGAAAATCGGGAATAACTTCAAATAGTTCGTTTGCCGGAAAATCGGAAAGCAAGGACTGGAATTTTCCAAAGCCATATCCTGCCTCATAGAAACGGCTCGGCGATACAGAGTCATAGCTTTTAGCTCCTTGTATCAGCTTATAAACTCTGAAAACACCTTCGGTGGTTTCAACATAGGAATAACCGTCAATCGTATGAATAATGGTCAGCGTTTCCCGTTCCGGATCACCTCCGGCACTTTGGATTTTTTTCTTAAGATAAGTTGTTACCAGTTCAACGTTTCTCATAAGTTCTTTATAATTAGGAAAAACATTTGTGTTTAATCGCTGAACCACATAATCGCCGACTATATATGTGTCATTTATGTGACCGTTTCCGAATGGCTGAAATTGTTCATCTATTCCGTATCTGTTTAGTACCTGCGTAATTATATTATTTTCTTCGTTGTTCATTTCGAATTTAAATTTCTGCCTATATGCGGTAGACATACCCCTCTCTTTATTTGTTAGTTAATTATAACATAACACATAAAGAAAAGTCAATAGAATATATTGACATTGTCAACCGTCTATGATAAAATGAAATTAAGAAAATTTATGAGGTGATTTTAAATGACCGGTAAATCAATTAAAA
>CAVGEY010000010.1:0-25927 GCA_963628435.1 bacterium | reverse complement strand
TAATTGCAGCTTTATTAAGCGGCTGTAATCAAAATAAGCAGTCAAACACCGAAGCAACAAATACCGAAAAAGAATCATTAATTACAACTGCCGCATTAACAGAAGACGATAAGTCTAATCTGCCGGAAAATGAAATTACGATATCATGCGGAGAAAATACGGCAAGCGGAGTCGGAAGTGTTGAACTTAAGCTGGATAAATCAATATTTAAGAAGGGCGCAAAGATTGAGATTCAACTGCCGGAGGGCGAACATTATTTGGCTGTTAATATTTCAAAGGATGTAATGGAAGAAGCAATTGTTTATCTTCCCGAATCCAAGTTTTCATACATAATACCTAATTTTTCATATAGTTATCCCGCAAAAATGAAGAGTGCATATTCTCATACAATAACCGCAAGAATCCCGGACAATTCAGAACTGTCACAGTCGCATGTTCTCTCGTTAAACCCGTTCGACCTTATTGATGACTCGACAAGGATTTCGGGATACAAATACAAAGCGTATTGGTCGGGCAGCGTCTATCCACATGCCTCAACATCAAGTGTGTGCAGAGTTTCCGATAGTGAAGAATCAAAATATCAATTTGAAGCGCGAAATGCGATTGACGGATATACTAAAAATAAAGGTCACGGTAATTATCCGTATCAGTCTTGGGGACCCGATTCGGATTTCAGCGAAACGAAAGGTTATCTGCTTATAGATTTCGGACATGATATTACGGCCGATACACTTAATTTGTATATTAGAGCCGATTTTCCCCATGATACTTACTTTAATTCGATGACAGTTGAATTTTCAGATAAATCAACATTGACTTTTGAAATAACCAATGATACAAACGTGCAGATTTTTGATTTGGGCGGAAAAATTACATCATATGTAAAAATCAGAAAACTTGAAAAGGTTGATCACGCCGGATGGGCTGCAATTACAGAAGTTGAGGTCGTCGGAAGCGAAATCTTAAGCTGATTAAATATCAGAGATTGTATTTGAAAGGATTCAATTAAGCGTTAAATGAAGGATAATAAAGAAGAAATTTGTTATAACCCCGATATTCTTGATATACATTACAACCAGTCTTTGTCATCTCTTTCAATTGATGATCCTTGCCTTGTTTCTTACGCAGGTATTTATGTTTTATATGGAACACTTGCTCAGCATGAAGCGGCAATCGCGTCATACGGGACAGATTCCGGAGTTTTTTGCTATTTAAGCCATGACCTTACTAAATGGTCAGGACCGTATTTGACAGTGGTTTCAAAAGACGGATTTGAGTCTTTCGAGGCTCCTAAGGTGGTTTTTTTCAAGAGAAGATGGATAATGTTTGTAAAGTGCAGAAAAGAAAACTGTGATTATCTTTGCACATTTGCATCCGACAGTCCTTTTGGAAATTTCGAATTAGAATCAACGGCTGTTTGTCAAGGCGATTATTCAATATATAATGATTCGGATAACGATTTAATTGTCTATTTGACTCGTGGATCTGAGCTGTATTCTTGTAAATTTGAATACAAAAATTATAAATTAACGAAACCAAAGTTGATTGCAGAAAAATTAAATTCACCTTCGGCGCCTGCAATCTTCAAAAAAGATAATAATGAATTATGCTTGATTCTAAGCTCTTCCAAAGGTCTTGAAATACTGAATAAAACCGAAAAGTCCGATTTCGTAGAATACAAAAAAAAGTGTCTTAATAAAAAGCTGAAAGGCTGCAAGGTTTGTCTGCTTTCGGGAGATTCAAATATAACAAATATTCTTCTCTGCTGTTTTGACAGTAAAATCAGCGTTTATCAAATTGAGCAAAATCGCAAAAATATAAAGATTAAGGATTATATAGTAAACGACTGCTTAACTGAAAAAAGCAACTCCATAAATGAAAGCAAAACTTCAAACAAGATAAACAAAGAAAATCGGCATATTCCCATTGATCCCTCTGCTGTTGCGGCACTGATGATAGCACTTCTTTCCGCCGGTATTGGAATTATGCTCGGAATAAAAGGATCAAATGATAATAAAAACAAGTAATTTTACCTGATTGTCGATTTTATTGATAATGTAATTTCAAAAATCGCATGCATTCAAAAATGTAACACACAAATTAAAAACGGATGCTTTCCGATATTCGGAAAAGCATCCGTTAATTATATGATTTTTATTAAAGCAATATTGTCAAAAGTCATTCTTTGCCCGCATATAATCATTATTTTACCGCTGTAGACATTCACAGAAGCATTTTGCCCGATAAATTCATTGGAAACACCGAGCGGAAAATCAGATTTAAGTATATCACGACTTAGATTATACTTCAAACCGCTGATTGAGATTTCGGACTTATCGGTAAGCGAAAAAACAGATATATTTCCACTAAAATCGGAAGTAAAATCAATCTCCGCGTTTTCAATTACAATAATCGAACAGTATTCATCGTGAATCAGTCCCACCGCATTATTATAAGCCAAATACGACAGAGTTTGTATATTCGCGATTGTATGATCGAGTCGCCCCCCGAGCGCTCCGACAATAACAAATCTTTTGTAACCCTTTGATAAGCCGTATTTCACGGCAATCATTGTATCCGTGTCGTCTTTTTCTTTTGGATAAACAATATGCGGTATTTTGTTCGGTGTATATCCGAGTGAATCAAAATCACCGACTGCAATGTCCGGAGTAAGCCCTAATTTATCTGCAAATTTTAATCCTGCATCTGCGGCAATAACAATATCACCGTCTTCTTTATTATAGGTCATATTGTTACCGGGATTCATCGCGGCAATAATATAGCAGATTGGACAATTTTTCATACTATCTGCAAAAACAGACAATTATTTTGCTTCAAGATAAGCAACGAGCTTATCAATTGTGTTAATGTCCGACGAAAGTTCGATTGAAACTCCGAGAGCATCTTCTACTTTAATTAACAGCTCAGCGGTGTCCAAAGAGTCAAGGCCCATTTCAGTAAAAAGCTTATCTGTCTTGACTTCGGAAGGATCTATCTCCTTATATTCTGCAACAATACCTACAATCTTTTCTTTCATTATTTCTTCTCCTTTTTATAACTTATAAATTAATTCTCAGAATGAAATTGTTGTCAAAGATTATTTAAGTCGGAAAGCCAAACAGATAGCGAAGCATCCGAAGGCATACGCCAATCACCCCTCGGCGACAGACTTACCGATCCTACTTTCGGACCATCGGGCAAACAAGAACGCTTAAATTGCTGCGTAATAAAACGTTTTATAAATACGCGCAACCATTTTTTTATTACAGCGTCGTCATAAGTGTTTCCCCAGGCATACCGCGCAAGTCTATAGATTTTTGATGGCGAAAAACCGCATCTGACAAAATAATAGAGGAAGAAGTCATGCAAATCATACGGCCCGACAATATCCTCCGTACATTGTTTTATTTTCCCGTTTTCATCAGGCGGAATAAGTTCGGGCGAAACCGGTGTATCCAGAATATCATAAAGCACATTCTTTTGTTCCTCGTTTTCGCTTATCAATGCAAAATATGACACAAGATAACGTACAAGCGTTTTGGGTATTGAAGAGTTGACTCCGTACATTGACATATGATCGCCGTTATATGTTGCCCATCCGAGAGCAAGTTCGGATAAATCTCCGGTTCCTATGACAATCGCGTTTTCCTTATTGGCAATATCCATAAGAATTTGAGTGCGTTCGCGTGCCTGAGAATTTTCATATGTTATGTCGGTAAGCTCGGGATCTTGATCAATATCCGAGAAATGCTGTTTCACTGCGGCACTTATTGATATTGTCTTAAAAGTAACACCTAAATTCTTACAAAGCAATTCGGCGTTTGATTTAGTGCGGATTGTTGTTCCGAATCCCGGCATTGTTACTGCAATAATATCGGAGCGGGGCCTTTCCAAAATATCAAATGCTTTACATGAAATCAAGAGTGCCAGTGTTGAGTCAAGACCGCCCGATATTCCAAGCACAGCTTTGCACCCGATATGACCTAATCGTTTGGCCAGGCCGCGTGCCTGTATTTCGGTAATCAATTCACATCTCTCACTTAAAACTTTTGAGTCGTTTGGAACAAACGGATAACGTTTGACTGTTCTTGTGAGTTTTGTCGTATCAACCGGAAGTGAAAAATAAATCTTATTTGTGGAGCTATCAATAATATTCTTAAAAGTCGTTATTCTTGATCGTTCGGTTGAAATCCTATAAACATCTATCTCGGAACAAGCATATCCGTCACCGAAAGGTTTCGATTCGGAAAGAATCGTACCGTTTTCACAAATAATATTATGACCACCGAAAACAATATCGGTTGTTGATTCTCCGCATCCCGCATTTGCGAATACATATCCCGAAATCAATTTTGATGAAAGATACGATGCAAGCTGCCGACGATATTTATCTTTTCCGACAAGCTCATCCGAAGCAGATGACGAAAGAATTAAAGTTGCTCCCTTCTCTGCAAGAGACGACGATGGAGGTATCGTAACCCAAGCGTCTTCGCAAATCTCAACACCAATCGATAATTCGGGTAGTTGTTTGCAAATAAATAGCTGGTTTGTTCCTATTAAACAGTCATCGGTTATGTCGGCTTTGGAATTTTCTCCAACCCAGGGAGTAAAATTCCTCATTTCATAAAATTCTCCATAGTTCGGAATATTGGTTTTCGGTACTAATCCGAGAATTTTTCCGCCGCTAATCACGGCAACAACATTGTAGAGCTTTCCCAAATGTCGGTATGGTAATCCTACGGTAAAAATTATCGGAAATTCGGATGTCTCACTTGCAATCTTAAGCAATTTCTGCTTTGCATCGGAAACAAGAAATTGAGAATTAAAAAGATCACCGCAGGTATATCCCGTAATCGAAAGTTCGGGAAAACACAGGACACGTATGCCGTCATTTACGGCTTTTTTTACGGCCGAAATTATCATTTGTGAATTATATTCAGTATCCGATACTTTAAGATTCGGAGATATAGCTGCTGTTTTTATAAATCCGTCTAACATAAAAATTACCTTTTAATTTGAATTTGTATTTATGAATATCATTCTTGACAAATTGAAATATTGTTGATATAATTGAACAAATATAAATTATATGTTTAATTATACATTCTTTGATACAATTTGTCAATATATTGGCAAGAATAAAGGAGAACAAAATGTTATCTGAATCTCTGAAAAGTCAAAATTACACAATGCTTTTCGACTTTTATGAATTGACAATGGGAAACGGCTATTTTAACAGTAAAAAAATGGATACCGTTTCTTATTTTGACGTTTTCTTTCGTGACATTCCCGACGGAGGCGGATTTGCTATTGCCGCAGGTCTTGAACAAGTGATTGATTATATTCTCAATCTTCATTTTACCGATGAAGATATAGAATATTTAAGATCCAAAAATTTATTCGGCAATGATTTTCTTGAGTATCTGAAAACATTCAGATTCACGGGAGATATTTGGGCTGTTCCAGAAGGAACTCCGATATTCCCCGGTGAACCGATATTAACAGTAAGAGCTCCCGCAATCGAAGCACAGTTTATTGAAACTTTTTTGCTTTTAACATTAAACCATCAATCCCTTATTGCAACAAAAACGAACAGAATTGTCAGAGCTGCCGATGGCCGTCCGGTTTCAGAATTCGGTTCAAGACGCGCACAAGGAACGGCAGCGGCAATTTTAGGAGCTCGAGCGGCATATATAGGAGGCTGCTCTTCGACAGCATGCACAATTGCAGATGAGCTTTACGGCGTCCCCGCAGGTGGTACAATGGCACACAGCTGGGTACAAATGTTTGACAGCGAATATGAGGCATTTGATACCTATTGCAAAATCTATCCTTCAAGCGCCACTCTTCTTATAGATACTTACAATGTTATAAAAAGCGGTCTTCCCAACGCAATAAAAGCATTTAAGAACAACGGTATAACAAAATGTGCCGTTCGAATCGATTCGGGCGATATTGCATATCTTTCACGAAAAGTCAGAAAAATATTAGATGAATCAGGTCTCCCCAATTGCAAAATCGTTGTTTCCAACTCTCTTGACGAGTATATAATCAGAGATTTGCTTAATCAGGGCGCGCAAATCGATTCATTCGGTGTAGGCGAACGCCTTATTACATCCAAATCGGCACCCGTTTTCGGCGGTGTTTATAAACTGGCAGCCGTTGAGGATTCCGAAGGTACTATTATACCGAAAATAAAGATATCCGAAAACACCGCCAAGATAACCAATCCTCATTTTAAGAAAGTATACAGAATTTTTTCCAAAGATTCCGGAAAAGCCGAGGCCGATTTGATTTGTATTCATGATGAGAAAATAGATTCAACAAAGCCGCTTACCATTTTTGATCCGATTTACACATGGAAAAGCAAGACATACGATAATTATGAGTTACATGAGTTACTTGTTCCGATATTCAGCAACGGAAATCTTGTATATAAAAGACCTTCAACTGCCGAAATTAAAAATTATTGCGAATCTCAGCTTTCTCTGCTATGGGATGAGGTAAAGAGGTTTGAAAATCCCCATAATTATTATGTTGACTTGTCTAAAAAGCTGTGGGACTTGAAACAGGAAATGCTGAAAAACAGATAATTGATTTTTGTTAAATGACATAACATAAAATTCTCCTTGAGCAAAAGCTCAAGGAGAATTTTATTTCAGCATTTTTTTTATTCCGATTTTTTTTCTGATTTTAGCCTCATATATTGCAACCAGACCGGTTAAAGCGTAATCGAATAAAACAAAGGCTATATTTCCGAGCAAAATAATAATCCACGCCGCAGTATCATCTTTTATCCCGAATATATAGCTTCCCAGATAAAGTAAAACAGCAAGCATTAAATTCGTAAAACCAATTTTCAGGAGAAACGCCACTAACTTATTCAGTTTTTCGAAATAGTATTTGATTATGGGAAAAATACCGACAAACAAAACATACATCGGTGTAATGAAAAAAGTCGGAAACAGAATAAGGCAGAGAGTTGAAGTAACACAATAAACCAAAAAGGCGTATCCTGTTCCCATTTCAACAACCGAAAGTACAATTATAAGTGACGAAAAAGCGGCAAACGTTAGATCAAGATCGCCAAGTATACCGCCAATCCACAAGATTACTACACTAATTGCAGAAAAGACCGCCGAAAGAACCATCTTTTTAACTTTTAGCTGCCTTTGAGCTCTCATATGATTAGATCCTTTAATATTTGTTGTATGATTTTGATATTTATCAGAAACAATTTCCACCCATACATTCACAGCAGCAATTTGCGCATATCAAACCTTGACAAATATCACATGCGGAACAATCATCACTGTTACTTGTTGTCTTGTAAGTGTTATTTGATCTTGCAAAATTTCCGCTTTGATTGCGAATATCATTTAACGCATATCTGTATTCTGCATTACCGGGGTCGAGATAGCATGCTGTTTCAAAAAATCGCATTGCATCATAATAATATCCGCGTCTTGTTTTGACAATTCCCATCAAAAAATTCCATTCTGCATTCCGACCCTGAGCTGGAATGCTGCACAAAACTATATCAGACTCCGAATATCTTCCTTCGTTTATGAGCTGACGGGCGTGAACCAGTTCACCGGAATAATTTGAGTTACCGGTCGAATAAGTTTCGCCTGTTGTACCTTGATTATATGTATTTTTTTCGGCTGCACGTTCTTTTTGTATGGTGTCATATGCTTCATTAATCTCTTTCATTTTTTCCTGAACCAAATCGGAAAGAGGATTATCAACATAATTGTCAGGATGGTATTTCCTTGCTAAATCACGATAGGCTTTTTTTACTTCTTCATCGGTGGCGTTACGCGATATTCCAAGGACTTTGTATGGATCGTTCATTGATTAATCTCCCGGTTGATTGCAACAGATTGCAGATATTTTTTGTTTTTTTGATAAATTCTGTCTGCTTCTTTAGGTAATCCGAAATAGATTACATTTTTAACAATATGATACAAATTTTGATCATTAAACTTAAGTAGCTCCAACGCCAAACCGGCATCTCTGAGTTCGAGCTTCAATGCGTCAAGAATACGTTCTGGAAACAACTCTGATTTATAATCGCTCAAAACGGCAAACGGATTATAACTTCCCTTTTTTATATCAGACTCTAAGTCATCGAAAGCATCTATTATATATATCCATCGACCGATATGTTTTCCGAGCTCAAACAAACAACGGTTATTATCCGGCTCATTTATTTCATAAGAAAATACGCTTCCCATAATATCACCGAATAAATCCGCCGGTAAATATACACTGTCAACATTATTTTTTTCAAGTTCGTAAATTGATGATAATTTATCTAAAATATCATTTTTCAAAGTGTCTGAAATATTAGTTTTTTTTTCGAGTTTACTTTCAATTTTTTTTGAGTAATTCATACCGATTTTTGATATGATTCTTTTTATCCCACTGTTATCCGAATAATCGTCATTAAATTTACAATGCAGAAAGAAAGCAGCTGATGAACAAGAAAATTTAACAGAATCGTTTTTTTCCACATATACTTTTTTCTTAAATGGATGTACAATACATCTTTTTTTCTTGAATGATATTTTTTCGTCAGAGATTCCCATTCGAAGAACAGAAAGAAATGTAAAATCATATGATAACGTCAACGGAAAAAGTTTGCAAATACTGTTCATATAGTGGCACAATCCACAATATGCGGCACGATAAAAAGTATCCTCTTTGACAAGAAGTTCGGGAGAATAAATTTTAATATATCCAAACATTTCAGTCCCTGATTTCAATTGATAATTGTAATATAACTACATTTTTGTGTTGTAACACTAAATTGAATTTTTTGTAAATAATAAATTGAACCAATGAAATAAAACATTTCAAAGTCATGACAACCTGTCGGAATCGGGTAAGAACTTCGCACATAAAAGCATATTATTTGTTAATGCGCAAAGATCATTTCCGATATTATCGCAGTGCTTGTCGGCATAGTTTTGATTAGAATGCCCGTCTTCTGATATGCACGGAATCGAAAAGTCAAAAATGGCATTATAATAACAATCGGATTTAATTGAAAAGTTAAATTTATACCCGCAAATATCAATGAATTTTTTTATTACAGCGATATCAACATTGTGACCGTGAATAAATTTTTCCATCAAATTAAGATTATTTTCTTTTTCGGTGTAAAATGGCGGATAATTTATTGAAAAACTCAAGCTGAGTCTTAACTCATTTTCTTTTATTTCTTTGAAATCTGCTTTAATTTGATTATTTTGAGCAATTTCACAGAGCATTGAAAAAATGTGAGTATAAAAGACAATGAATTTGTTTATGCTTATCTTATTTTCATTATCACACACGGACTCGTTTATGAAAAGATCCAAAAAGTATTTATTTTCATTGAATACAGAGGCGACTTTCGAAAGGCATTTGTTAAGAAAATTATTAACTGAGATATAACAGTCGTTTTCGGTATCTCGGGCTATTGAAGATATGATGCGGTTAATTCTTCTGCAAATTCTGCCGTTCAGTTTTTTTATTTCTTTTTCATCCAATGTTTTGGATTTGTTTTCTAAGCCTGAAACAATATCACATATGCAGTTTGATTGAGACAAGATAATGTTACCGAATTTTGAAAGTTCAACCGACGAATAATTAACCTGCATAAAAGGCGGAAAAATCCATAATGTGGAGTGAACTAAATTATAATCATATTTTTGAACTATTGCAAAAGCATTTTTGTCACCGGTAAATACTTTCAAAGCTATTGGAAAAGATTGATATTTTAACAAGCGTAAATGATTTCTGTCAATAACATTAAGATGGGAAAATATATCTGTTCTGCGTCTCGGAAGTCTTATGTTTTTTACAGCCGCATCATTTTTGTAAATAACAAGTCCGTCGGAGTTACATATAATTACCGGAAAAAGCAGATCATCAAATCCGTTATTTCCCGCAATATACTTCATAATTTCTCACCTACGCTTTTCTCTATTATTTTTAATGTAATTATATCAAAATCAATAAAATTTGTAAATAATGAAATCAAAAGTAATTTGAACGAAATTTTATATTAATGTAAAAAAATAATGAAATTATCAAAAAAATATTGAATAATCGAAAGCTTTAATATAAAATATATGGGTACGAAAAGAAATGGTACAAATAGAATATTTATTGGAGGAAAATCTAATGTCAGTTAAAGTTGCAATTAATGGATTTGGACGTATCGGACGTTTGGCGTTCAGACAGATGTTCGGCGCAGAAGGGTATGAAATAGTAGCAATTAACGACTTAACCAGCCCTGAAATGCTTGCTAATCTTCTTAAATATGACACCGCTCAGGGTGGATATTGCGGAAGAATCGGCGAAAATCTTCATACTGTAGATTATAAGGAAGCAGTATACGAAGAAGACGGCAAGACCGTTAAAGTTCCCGGCGCAATTATTGTAGACGGAAAAGAAATCACAATTTATGCTATGCCTAAGGCTGCTGATCTTCCTTGGGGCGAGCTTGATGTCGATGTTGTTCTTGAATGCACAGGCTTCTACTGCTCAAAGGCAAAGAGCCAGGCACACATTGATGCAGGTGCTAAGAAAGTTGTTATTTCCGCACCCGCAGGAAATGATCTTAAGACTATTGTATACAGCGTAAACGAAGGAACATTAACATCTGATGATAATATCATCTCTGCTGCTTCCTGCACAACAAACTGCCTCGCTCCTATGGCTAAAGCTCTTAATGATTATGCTCCCATTCAGAGCGGTATCATGTCAACAATTCATGCATATACAGGCGACCAGATGATCCTCGATGGTCCTCACAGAAAAGGCGATAAGAGACGTGCTCGTGCAGGTGCTGCGAACATTGTTCCTAACTCTACCGGTGCTGCTAAGGCTATCGGACTTGTAATTCCCGAACTTAACGGTAAGCTTATCGGCTCTGCGCAGAGAGTTCCTGTTCCTACCGGTTCTACTACTCTTCTTACAGCTGTTGTAAAGGGTAATGATATTACCAAGGAAGGTATCAATGCTGCTATGAAGGCTGCGTCTTCCGAATCTTTCGGTTATAACGAAGATCCTATCGTTTCATCAGATGTTATCGGAATGAGATATGGTTCTCTGTTTGATGCAACTCAGACAATGGTTGCAAAGATTGCCGATGATCTTTATGAGGTTCAGGTTGTTTCTTGGTATGACAATGAAAACTCCTATACGAGCCAGATGGTACGTACAATTAAGTATTTTGCTGAGAACTGCATTAAATAATTCTTACAATAAATTCTAACGTAAAAAGTCCACAGGATATAATCCTGTGGACTTTTTCATTTAATATAAGAAAAAACGGCAATGATAACTATTGCCGCTTATTCTTGTTTAAGTTATATTTATTTTTTATTCCGGTCTAACCTGAACCATCTCATAAGCCTCGAGTATGTCGCCCTCTTTTATATCATTGAATTTTTCAAGGCCTATACCGCATTCATATCCGGATGCAACTTCTTTTACATCATCCTTAAAGCGTCTCAGCGAAGAAATCTTATCTTCATAAATTACAACTCCATCGCGTACAACTCTGATAAGCGAATTTCTCGTGATTTTTCCATCTTGAACATATGAGCCCGCAATTGTTCCGACGCTTGATACATGTATAGTCTGACGCACTTCGGCATGACCGAGCAGATTTTCTTTATAAGTAGGTGCAAGCATACCTTTCATTGCTGCTGAAACTTCTTCAATGCATTCATAAATAATACGATAAGTATGAATATCTACCTTTTGACGTTCTGCACTGTCAAGCGCATTTTTGTCGGGTCTTACATTAAAGCCTATAATTACGGCATTTGATGCTGTCGCGAGCATAACATCGCCTTCGGTAATACCGCCAACTGCCGTATGTATTACATTCACCTTAACCTCATCATTTGAAAGCTTAATCAAAGACGATTTAACTGCTTCGGCAGAGCCTCCTACATCGGCTTTAATAATGATATTCAGATTCTTTACACCGCTTGAAATTTGGTTAAACAAATCATCAAGTGAAACCTTTGCATTAGCCTTAAACTCATCTTGCTTTTGCTTGGTTTTGCGTTGTTCCGCAAGTTCTCTCGCCATTTTCTCATCGCGTACGGCAGCAAATTCATCGCCTGCCTCGGGGACATCGGAAAGACCGGTAATCTCAACGGGAACAGAAGGTCCTGCAGACTTTACGGTTTTTCCTTTATCATCAATCATAGCACGAACGCGTCCGACGGCACTGCCGGCAATAACGACATCTCCGGATTTGAGCGTTCCGTTTTGAACCAAAACGGTTGCAACAGGTCCGCGACCTTTATCAAGCCTTGCTTCAATTACTATTCCCTTAGCACGTCTTGACGGATTAGCCTTAAGTCCCTTAACTTCGGCAACGAGAAGTACATTCTCCAAAAGATCTTCAATTCCCATTCCGGTAAGAGCGGAAACCGGAACACATATAACATCTCCGCCCCATTCCTCCGGAACCAGCTCGTATTTCGTCAATTCTTGCTTTATGCCTTCGGGATTTGCTCCGGGTTTATCCATCTTGTTGATAGCCACAATGATATCAACACCCGCGGCTTTTGCATGGTTAATAGCTTCGACGGTTTGAGGCATTATACCATCATCCGCAGCGACAACCAAAATCGCAATGTCGGTTGCCATGGCACCTCTTGCTCTCATAGCTGTAAATGCTTCATGGCCGGGTGTATCAAGGAATGTTACATCTTTACCATTAACTTTTACGGTGTATGCACCAATCGCCTGTGTAATTCCGCCTGCTTCACCGGCTGTTACATTTGAATGGCGAATTTTATCAAGTATCGAAGTTTTACCGTGGTCAACATGGCCCATAACACAAACCACGGGCGCTCTTTCAACCAGCTGGTCTTCTTTATCTGTTTCTTCATCGAAAAGGCGGTCTTCTATTGTTACAACAACTTCCTTCGATACATTAGCACCGAGCTCGGTACCGACAATTTCCGCTGTATCATAATCAATTACTTGATTTATACCCGCCATTATACCGAGCATCATAAGCCTCTTAACTACTTCACCGGCTGTAACTTTAAGCTTTGAAGCCAACTCTCCGACAGTGATTTCATCCGGCACGGTTATAGAAACCTGCTGTTTAACGGGCTTTTGCTGCTTATTCTGTTTAAGTTTTTGCATACCCTGACGTTCTTTGTCTGCACGGGTATTTCCTTTTTGATTTTGTTTTTTTAGTTTTTGGCGGGAATCATTGTTTTCGAATTTGTTACTTGTATTGTCGCTTGCATATTTTTCGAGACTTTCATCGTATTTTGACAAGTCGACAGATGCGCCGCGTGTGTCGACAACTTTATTTTTAGCTCCGGTATATGATGAAATCTTTTCCGCGCTTGTAACAGTTGTGGAAGTATTTTCCGCTTTATTTGTTCTTAATATGTTATTTTGCGGACGTTGTTTCTGCTCAACAGGTTTTTCCTTTTTCTTCGGCTGAGTTTGATTGGCAACAGGGTTTACAGATGTAAATCTGTTTTGCTTAACATCCTCCCTCTGCTTTTTATGTTGAGTTAACGGTACTTCCCTGTTATTTTTTGTTTTTTCATTATTGTTTTTGATTTCGCCGGTTTTGGCAGTTGTGTTTTGTGTTTCATCGGACTTTTTGATTTCGGATTCGGGCGCTTTATTTACATTGTCAGCGCCATCCGATGATTTTGATTCCGTTTTTAATTCCGACTTCTGATCTTTTGGTGCCGGTACGGATTTCATAGCAGGCGACCCGCCGCTGATAATTCTTTCATCATAAATTTTTGTTTTACCGTTCAGATAATCATCAAATCCGACAATTTGATTGTTTTCGGTGAGCTTGTTAAGCAAATAAGAAAATTCATCCGGCTCAAGAACTGCCGAAGAACTTTTAGATAATCCATCGATATTTAATATATCAATTAAATCCTTGTTTTTGAGATCTAAATCTTTTGCCAAAGCTGCGAGTTTAATTTTAGTTACTGCCATTATTATACCTCCTGCGGAGCTTTACTCTCCGAAATCGTCAAACTATCAATTTGTTTAAGCAGAGCTGTGCGAAAATTATTATCGGTTACGGCTATAGCCGAAACCCCCATTGTTTTTCCTATGCATTTGCCGAGTTCATCACCGGAAACAGGCAAAACAAAATAGTCGATACCGTAAAATTTGCAGCAATCGGTTACCTTTTTTTTTGAATTTGCCGACGAATCCGATGAAAGACATACAAAAACATCTTTTTTTCCTGCTCTTATTGTCATAACCGTTTGCTCAACACCGAATTTGATTTTTCCGGCTCGACAAGCAAGTCCGATTACACCGAGAAGATTATTCATCCTTATCGATCTCCTCTTCCAATGTGAGCTTTATATTTTCAAATATATCATCTGAAATTTGACACTGGAGGTTATTTTCAATTCGTTTTGATTTTTGCGCTTTTTTAAGACAAGATATCTGCTTACAGATATATGCCCCTCTTCCCGCTATTTTTCCGGTTGTATCAATAACTATGCTTCCATCAACACTTTTGACGATTCGAATCAAACTTTTCTTATCGAAAGAATTCATGCATCCGAGACATCTTCTGGTTGGGACTTTTTTTTCTTTAGATAAAGACAAAAAACTAAACCTCCGAGTTTAATTATTATACCTCTGCTTTAATATCAATTTTATAACCGGTAAGACGAGCGGCAAGGCGCGCATTCTGCCCGACTTTTCCGATAGCAAGTGACAGCTGATCGGGGTTTACATAAACGTGACAGCTTTTTTCACCGTCAACTACAACTTGATTTACGCTTGCGGGAGAAAGTGCCGCTGCAATAAATTCCGCAGGGTCTTCGCTGTATTTAATTACATCTATTTTCTCGCCGCGAAGTTCATCTACTATACCTGCTATACGCATTCCGCGTGAACCGATGCATGCGCCTACCGGATCGACTCCGGGCTCTCTTGAATAAACGGCAATCTTTGATCTTGAGCCTGCTTCGCGCGTTACGGCCTGAATAATTACGATTCCGTCACGAATTTCGGGAACTTCAAGTTCAAAAAGTCTTTTAATCATATTCGGATTTATTCTGGAAAGTGAGACAATCGGCCCTCTTGATTCCTTCTTAACTTCGGATACAAACACTTTTATATGATCGCCTACATTAAGTATTTCGTCGGGAATCTGCTCACTCTTTAACAAAACGGCGTGGCTGGTCCCCGTATCTACAACAACATCTCCCGTCAGAGGATTGATTTTCTGTACTGTTGCGGTAATTATTTCTTCTTTTTTACTTTCGTATTCCTTATACATCAGCCCACGTTCTGCCTCACGCACGCCTTGAATAATAACTTGTTTTCCGGTTTGCGCCGAAAGTCTGCGAAAATCTTGCGGTTTTAACTCAATATCGACTATAGCACCACACTGAGTTCTTTTATGCATTTTTTTGGCTTCTTCTACAGCTATTTGAAGTTCGGGATTTTCCACCTGTTCGACAACTTCCTTTTGCTGATACATTTTTATATCACGTTTTGTTCTGTCAATAACAACCTTTACATTGCTTTCGCCGCCATGTTCTCGTTTATATGCGCTTACAAGTGCCGCTTCAACCTTTTCAAGCATATATTCCTGTGATATTCCCTTTTCCTTTTCCAGTTGTTCAAGCGCATCAAATAATTCGTTATTCATTAAGGTTACCTCTCAAGTTATGTAATTATTACATTTCAAAATACACATTAGCTTTTGCTATTGATCGCAATTCAAATGAATGTTTTGCCCCATTTGAATCTGTGAGTTCAACAATGTCTTTATTTTCGTCGAAAGAAAGTGTGCCGATAAATACATTTGAACCGTTAATCGGTCTGAATAATTTAATTTGAACTACTTCTCCGCAACATTTAATATAATGCTCGCGAGTTCGAATATTTCGCTCAAGTCCGGGCGAAGAAACTTCAAGTGTATATGGCCCGTCAATCGGATCAGCATCATCAAGAATCGGATCGATTGTACGATGAACCAACTCACAGTCATTTAGATCGACTCCATTTTCGGAATCTATGGTTATTCGCAGATACCATGTTGACCCTTCTTTTACATACTCGACATCCCAAAGCGAGAACCCGAGATTTTTTATTGCGGTATCAATTATATTCGTTACCTCTCCTGCAATACCGGAAGCCTGTTTTGCCATATAATTTCCCTTTCAAATGCTTCTGATTATTTATCATCACAAAAAGTAGAAGAGCGCTTTCACGCTCTCCTTAAACATCTCTATAATCTACTGATTCATTATACAATATCCTTTCGAAAAAAGCAATACTTTTTTCGAAAAAATGTAACTAAAATGGCATTTATTTTAAGTTATATATGCAAATATTAAGAACACGGGTAAAATAAAGCAATGTAAAAAGTCAAACAATGTCAAAAGTTAAAGAAAAAGTGTTGTCACCGTCACTTATTTTGATTTCGTAAGTTCCGGACTTAGTCGAACCGCCTACTCTCCAAGTCCAACTGCATTTTCCGTATTCATCGGTTATGATATTTTCAAGTCCTTTTGCGTTACTGTATCCTGAAGAATATTTGACTTTTATCGAATATTCGGTATTAGGTTTTCCTTTAATTTCAAGTGTAGCCTTGCTTCCTCTTTTCACGCTGCCGGGAGATTTGAGAATAATGAGTTTATTATCGTAATCAATGTTCGTTGTTTCCAATCTTACAGATGTCTCGGGTAAAGTTTGATTTACAGTGGTAATTATTTTTTCTGTGTTGACATTCTTCTTATCGGTAATCGTTGTTGAAATTCTTGCAGCAATAACAGTAGTAGATGCTATGAAATCGGTTTCATCCGAGCCTTCGTCGGTAAGAATTTTTTCGGCATATATTTCATCTGTTATCGGGGCTTCGGTCTCATTGAAAATAGGCGAATATGAAAATGTAAAAAGACTGTTTTGTAGGCTCAAATTGTTTTGAGTTTCACATCCGAGCAGAGTTAAATCAATCAATATTGAAAGAATGAAAAGCAGCGTTGATCTTGAATATTTCATCTCATTTACCTCCCTATTCATATTATCATAGTAAACACTTAATGTCAAGATTTTCTTTTGGAACATTCGGGATATATGCAAAATCTTACTTAATTACAAAAAACGTATATTTTATTTGATATTTTAAGATGATCGAATAACGGTAAAACGCTTATCGGTAAATTTTTAGCAATAGATGGAAATAAATTTACTAATTGAAAAATTTATAATAAAAATATAATAAAAAAGCTCAAAAAAATATTGACATGTAATTAAAAATAGTTTATAATAATCAAAATTTGTCAAAAATTTAACTAAATAAAAAGGAGGATTACAATGGCTCATTTAAGCGATGCGGCAGCGTCAAAAATTATTGAAATTTGCAACCGTTATAAAAACGAAAGAACTCCGATGATGATGATTTTAAGCGATATCCAAAAGGAATACGGATATATTCCTCTCGAGGTTCAGGAGCTTGTTTCAAAAGAAACTGGTGTGAGTGTTGCCGAAATATACGGAGTTGTGACATTTTACTCGTTCTTTTCACTGAAACCTAAAGGAAAATACATTATTGGATGCTGTCTCGGTACTGCATGCTATGTTAAAGGTGCTCAACAGGTAATAGATAAGTTTTCGGAAATTCTCGGAATTAAGCCCGGTGAGACAACCGAGGATGGTCTTTTCACGATTGACGCTCTTCGCTGCATAGGCGCATGCGGCATAGCTCCTGCAGTATCTATAAACGGAAAAGTATATCCTAAAGTACAGGTAAATGCTGTACCGAAGATAATTGACGAACTTCGTGCAGATGGAGGTATGTAATTATGATCAATAATTTTGAGGAATTAACGGCAAGACAAAAAAGCTGCACCGAATGTCTAAACAACAAATTTACAGGCGCATCGGGAAAACGTGCGGTTGTTCTCTGTGGAGGTACAGGCTGTCTTTCATCAAATTCTGCTGAAATTCGCAAAAAATTTGAAAGATTAGTTGAAGAAAAAGGACTTACCGATAAAGTAACTGTTAATCAGGTCGGATGCTTCGGCTTTTGTTCACAAGGCCCATTTGTTAAAATATATCCCGAAGATACTCTTTACAGACTTGTAAAAATCGATGATGTTGAAGAAATCGTCGAGAAGGATCTTATAGACGGAGAAATAGTCGAGCGTCTGCTTTATATTGATCCCGCTACAAATAAAAAAGTTGCAAAGCAGGATGATATAAATTTTTATAAAAAACAGGTAAGAATTGCATTGCACGGATGTGGTTCCATTGATCCGGAAAATATTGAAGAAGCGCTTGGTGCGGGAGCATTCCAAGGACTTATGAATGCTCTGAAGATGAGCCGTGATGATGTCATAAAAAAAGTTCTCGATTCCGGACTTCGCGGAAGAGGCGGCGGTGGATTTCCAACCGGCAGAAAATGGCAGTTTGCTTATGCACAACCCGATGGCGAAAAATATGTGGTATGCAACGGCGATGAGGGAGATCCCGGAGCATTTATGGATCGCTCTATTCTTGAGGGTAATCCTTTAGCTGTTATTGAGGGAATGATGATTGCGGGATATGCGATTGGTGCGCAAAACGGTTATTTCTATGTTCGCGCCGAGTATCCGATTGCTGTTAATAGATTAAAAATTGCAATTCGTCAGGCTGAGGAGATTGGTCTTTTAGGAGATAATATCCTAGGAACCGGTTTTTCGTTCCGTGCACATATTCGTCTTGGAGCCGGAGCGTTTGTTTGCGGAGAAGAAACCGCTCTTCTTAATTCAATTGAAGGAATGAGAGGTATGCCGCGTCCGCGTCCTCCGTTCCCTGCCGTAAAAGGACTTTGGCAATGTCCGACAATTGTAAATAATGTTGAAACGCTCGCCTGTGTTCCATATATACTGCGTAACGGAGTAGATGCATTTACAAAATACGGAACCGAAAAATCAAAAGGAACCAAAGTTTTTGCTCTTGGCGGAAAAGTCAATAATGTCGGACTTGTGGAAGTTCCTATGGGAACCACTCTTCGTGAACTGATATATGATATCGGCGGTGGTATTCCCAACGGAAAGAAATTTAAGGCAATTCAAACCGGTGGACCTTCCGGAGGCTGTCTTACCGAAAAAGATTTGGATGCGCAGATTGATTTTGATAATCTTATTGCAAAAGGGTCAATGATGGGTTCGGGCGGCGCAATCGTAATGGATGAAGACAACTGTATGGTTGATGTTGCAAAATTCTATATGGAATTTATTTGTGATGAATCGTGCGGTAAATGTTCTCCTTGCCGTATAGGTACCAGAAGACTCCTTGAATATCTCAACAAAATAACAGATGGAATTTCAACGCTGAGCGATCTAGAAGAATTAGAAGAACTTGCTTCAACGATAAAAGTAGGTTCTCTTTGCGCTCTCGGACAAACAGCAGCCAACCCTGTGCTGTCAACACTCACTCATTTCAGGGACGAGTATATGGCACACATCGTTGATAAAAAGTGTCCTGCACATGTCTGTAAAAAACTTATGCAATACAGCATTGATAAGGATAAATGTCTCGGATGCGGTTTGTGCGAACGCCAATGCCCTATCGGTGCCATAACAAAAACCGATTATGTTGCTTCTAATCATAAATTACCGTCTCGTGAGATTGACAACAATAAATGCATAAAATGCGGTATGTGTATGGCTTCATGCAAATTCAAAGCTATCGAAAAGAAGTGAGGGGGAAGAACAAGTGGAAAAAGTAAATATTAAAATCGAAGGTGTTCCCTATCAGGTTGATGCCGGACTTACAATCCTTGAGGCGGCAAGACAATGCGGCTATGAAATTCCGTCATTATGCACATATAATCATGGAGAATGCAACCGCGGATCATGCCGTGTGTGCCTTGTTGAAGCAACCGGTGCAAGAGGTCTTGTAGCTTCCTGCGTTTATCCGATAAACGAAGGTATGGAAATTACGATCTCATCGCCTAAAGCAGTTGCAGCACGTCGCGCTTCTGTTGAACTTCTGTTATCCAATCATTCTATGAATTGTCAACAGTGTGAAAAAAATGAAAAATGTGAACTTCTGAATGCAGCACGTATTACCGGAGCCCGTGAAAATATGTATATGGGCGCGAAAACACCGACAACAATTGATGAGCTTTCGCCGTCTATAATAAGAGACACTTCAAAATGTATCCTATGCGGAAGATGTGTGGCAAGATGCTCAAATGCACATGGTCAAGGTGTTCTTACTTTTCAAAACAGAGGATTTAAGACAATTGTCGGTCCTGCCGAGAACAGATCATTTGTAAATTCTCCTTGTATTATGTGCGGTCAATGCGTAAGTGTATGTCCTACCGGTGCATTGATGGAAAAGAGTGAAATAGAAAAAGTTGACGAGGCGTTCAAATCAGGAAAATATGTTGTTGTTCAGACTGCTCCGGCAGTTCGAGCGGCTTTAGGCGAAGAATTCGGTATGAAAATCGGAACCCCTGTAACCGGTAAGATGGTTGCAGCATTAAAACGTCTCGGATTCAAGAAAGTCTTTGATACGGATTATGCCGCAGATCTTACCATTATTGAGGAAGCTCACGAACTTATTGACAGGATACAAAATGGCGGAAAACTTCCGATGATAACATCATGCTCTCCGGGCTGGATCAACTACGCGGAATATTATTTCGGTGATTGCCTTGAAAATATTTCCTCGTGTAAGTCGCCTCACGAAATGCAGGGAGCGATATTGAAACACTATTATGCAAACAAAATCGGTATTGCACCCGAGGATATGTATGTCGTTTCAATAATGCCATGCACTGCAAAGAAATTTGAAAAAGACAGAAATCAGTTAAAGACAAGAGGACTCAAAGACGTCGATGCGGTACTTACAACAAGAGAACTCGGTAAACTTATAAAAAGAAGCGGAATCAATTTTGCAAAATTACCAGATGAAGATTTTGATCGAGATATCGTCGGAGATTATTCCGGAGCAGGCGTTATATTCGGAGTTACCGGCGGCGTAATGGAAGCCGCATTACGTACTGCCGCATTTGTTCTTACAGGCAAAGAGCACGAAAATATTGAATTCAATGAAGTCAGAGGATTTAACGGTATAAAAGAGGCGGCTTTCAATCTTAACGGCATGAAATTAAATGTAGCCGTAGCTCATGGAATGAAAAATGCCAAGGTAATTCTCGATGACATCCGTGCCGGTAAAAGCAAATATCAATTTATAGAGATTATGGGATGCCCGGGCGGATGCATTAACGGTGGCGGTCAGCCATATGTCAGACCGTGTTTCCTTCCGAACGAGGATGTTGACATTGTTGATACATATATGCAGAAACGGGCAAATGCTCTTTATTCCGAAGATGAAAAGCAAAAAGTTCGCCAATCGCACAACAATCCTCAAATTAAAGCATTATATAACGATTTTCTCGGTGAACCGAATTCCCATCTTGCGCATGAACTTTTACATACGAGTTACACTTCAAAAAAACCTTATAATAACTGATTATAATAAAAATATCCGATGGCTGCTAAAAGCCATCGGATATTTTTTGCTCAATCGGAAGCTAATATATATTTCTAATCTTTTTTCTTATCGCAAAAAACAATGAAAGAGCTAACAAAAATGCCAAGATTATTCCGCAGATTACATAAATCCCGGTGCTGATTTCTATATCGGATTTAAGCTCTTCCCAAAGCTGATTAAGAAGTGCAAGCTTTTGCGCGGACAGATTTTCGTAGGCAGTTGCCGTTACATTATCTGTGTCATACATTAAGTCAAAGCCGCCTTCTTTGATGCTGTTCATATATTCAATATATTCTTCATTTTCACGAACTAGCTTGTTTGGCGAACCGTAATATGTATATTCTGCATTTGCTACGGCAGGTTCTTCAGAAAGCATAAAATTGATATATCTTTCGGCAATAATCTTGTTTTTAGATGATGTCGGAATACACATTGCATCAACATAAAGATTCGTACCCTCTGATGGATAATAGAATTCGAGAGCATCATTTTCTTCATACATAGTCATAAAATCGCCGGCGTAATAAGATGAAATAGCGGCAGATCCGTTTTCCATTTTATTGTAAATCTCATCCATTACGTATCCCTGTACGACTTTTTTTTGCTCAATCAGTTTATCAAGAGCTAATCTCCAATCGTTCTCATCGTCGGAATTTACATCTAAGCCGAGAAGATATTGCGCAGATCCGAATGCATCGCGTGAATTATTAAACTGCAGAATATTACCGGAATATTTTTCACTCCAAAGAAGCTTCCAGCTTCCGATATCGGGATCATCCGAATCCACCATCTCTGTATTGTAAATAACGCCTACCATTCCGAACATATACGGAACAGAATACTCACAGCCTCTATCATAATAATCATATTTTGAGTTTTCTCCATAAAAATCTTCATGAAGATTTTCTATATTCGGAATATTAGTATGGTCAAGCTTTTGAATGAGATTTTCTTCTATAAGTCTCTGTATCATATAATCGGAAGGAATAACAATGTCGTATGAAACTGAGCCTGATGATAATTTTGCGTACATGTCTTCGTTACTTGAATATGTAGAGTAATTGACGGTTACATGCTCACCGTATGTTTCATAATACCACTCTTCAAATGCCGCATTTGAATCAAGCGTATCTTCCGAGCCATCGGATATATATTCGCCCCAATTATAAACATAAAGCGTTGTAGTAGAGTTGCCTATGTTTAAGCCGCATGAGGTTAAAACCGAAATCAGAGAAGAAGTCAGCAGAACAAACAGTAATATGAGCGATATTGTTTTACTTCTTAATTTCATATTCTTGCCTCTCCTTCACGATGTTTGACTCGACTTGTTCTGAAAGAGTCGGCAAAATTTACGATCAGTAAAATCGCAAGTACCGTAATAACTATTATTGCACTTAATGCATACATACTGAATTTAACATTATGGGCGGTCTGATTATAGACATATAACGGTAAAGTCTGAAAATCAGGTGAGCTGACGAAATGCGATATAACAAAGTCATCAAGAGAGAGCGTAAATGACGTTAAAAATCCGGAGATAATTCCGGGAATAATTTCGGGAAGTTCGACCAAAAAGAATGCTCGCGAGGGGGTACATCCAAGATCTTGAGCAGCCTCCGAAAGTGAACGGTCAAGCGACTTGAATCTCGGCATTACAGAAAGTATAACATACGGCAAATTAAAAGTTACATGAGCTATTAATAATGTTCCGAATCCGAAAGTACTTGTATTGCCGACAAAAGAAGCAAGAGCAACAAAAAGTAACATCATCGAAACTCCGGTAACAATATCGGGATTCATCATCGGAATATTTGTTGCCGCCTTAATTGAGCTCTGCAGCCAGCGTCTGCGCATTGAATTTATGCCAAGCGCCCCAAACGTACCGATAATTGTTGCAACAAGACCCGATAAGACTGCAAGAACAACTGAATTTCTTAAAGATATGAGCGCTTCCTCATCCGAAAACAGTTCTGCATACCATTTGAGCGATAAGCCTGTGAATGATGATAAGCTGCCGCCATCGTTAAAAGAAAATACAACCAATACAATAATAGGCAGATAAAGTAAAAGAAATACAATTCCTATATAAAATCGAGAAAAAAATTTCAATTCTTATTTCCTCCGTTATCATTGTCTGTAAATCTGTTAGCAAAACAAACAGAAATTATAATTAAAATCATCATGATAAGAGACATGGATGCTCCGACACCGTATGTGCTTGTGTTTTGGAAAAGACGCTCAATCGTATCTCCGACGAGATCAATCTTTCCGGCACCGAGCTTTTGAGAAATATAAAATGTTGAAATTGACGGAACAAATACCATAGTAACCCCGGACACTACACCGGAAAGTGTCAGTGGAATAATTACTTTGAATAGTGTTTGGATTTTATTGCAGCCCAAATCGTGTGCCGCTTCAATATAACGTTTATCGAGTTTCGACATTACCGTAAATATAGGAAGAACCATATACGGGAGAAAATCATAAATCATTCCCAATATTACACCGAAGTTGGTACCGACTATAGAAACATGCCGCATGCCTATTTTTTCGAGAAATGAATTAAGAAGTCCGCCGTTATCAAGCAATGCCATAAGAGCATATGTTCTTATAAGAAGGTTACACCACATTGGAAGCATGATAAGAATCATAAGAATTTTCTGCATGCGCGGTGAAGTGTGAACCATAAAATACGCAAGAGGATATCCGATTAAAAGACAGATAAATGTCGCAATCAAGGCAAAAGCAATCGAGAGAATAAATGTATTGTAATATCTGCCGAGATCCGACCAGTTCTCCAAAGAAAAACTGCCGTTCGAATCTGTAAATGCAAAATATACGACAAATATCATCGGAGCGACAATAAACATTATCGTCCAAACTATATGAGGAACCGCCGCGATTTTTTGAAAAAGAGAACGATTGTCCGAACATAAGACTTTTTCGGATTTAATATTTTTTGTCATTCCTCTTTTTCCTCCTCATCAACATCAGAGAGATGATCCATTTCTTCGGAAAATGTAGAGTAGTCTCCAAATGTATCGGAATATTTTGATCGTTTCATAACATGAATAGCATCCGGGTCAATACTCAAACCGATAATCTGATCTACATCAACGAAATCAGATGTTTCAATCATCCATTTGAAACCGGCAACATCGACAATTATTTCATAGTAATCACCCTTGAATGTAACAGAGAAAACTTTTCCGGACAGCATCCCTTTTTCCGGCGGTACAACATCAACATCTTCAGGTCTTATAACAACGTCTACAGGCTCATTTTTCTGAAATCCGCTGTCAAGGCATTCAAATTTGTGATTTGAAAAATAAACACTGAAATCTTCAATCATGGTACCATCGACTATGTTTGACTCACCGATAAAATCCGCAACAAATGCATTATCAGGTTCATTGTATATATCTACCGGGGAGCCTATTTGCTGAATTCTTCCTTCTGCCATTACGACAACGGTATCCGACATTGAGAGTGCTTCCTCTTGATCATGCGTTACATATATAAAAGTAATACCTGTTTTCCGCTGAATCTTTTTAAGCTCGTTCTGCATGTCTTTTCTGAGTTTCAAATCAAGCGCGCCTAGCGGCTCATCAAGGAGAAGAACACGCGGTTGATTAACAAGCGCGCGTGCAATAGCCACACGCTGTTGCTGACCACCGGATAGTGTTGTTACGTGTCTGTGTTCAAATCCGCTCAAATTGACAAGAGCGAGCATTTCCTGTACTGATTTCTTAATTTCCTGTTCGGATATTTTTTTGAGACGCAGACCAAAAGCCACATTTTCATAAACATTAAGGTGAGGAAATAATGCATAACGCTGAAATACGGTATTTATATTTCGTTTATAAGGTGGTATATTCGCTATATTTTGATTTTCAAACAAAACAACGCCGTCATCCGGCTTTTCAAAACCTCCGATAATTCTGAGCGTAGTTGTCTTGCCGCATCCGGATGGTCCGAGAATAGTTACAAATTCATTTTCGTGAATATCAAGATCAATATGATCAAGAACTGTTTCACCGTCAAATGATTTACATACTTTTCTCAAGCTGATTATTACATTTTCTCCTGTGCTATCATACATTTTTTTGACCGTAGCCCATGCAACAGTTGGGCTTCCTTTCTTTTGGAAATCAAAATAAAATAAAATTTGCCGCCATCAAAAAAGACAGCAGCCAAGGCTTAATCAATAAAGCGTTTAAGCCTGTAAATCGATTTCATATTATATCAAATCGTTATGTAAAATGCAATAGTTTTTATAATTTTTTGATATTAAATTTTCTGCAAGTTTTTATTTTATGGCATTTAGCTATTGCTTTTTCCTAAAAAAAAAGCTATAATATCTTGGGTGGATTTAAAATTGCTTTTTTATATTAGTCTGTAC
>CAVGEY010000009.1:0-80038 GCA_963628435.1 bacterium | reverse complement strand
TTTTTTCAGCTGATTTTGCTTTCGAAAAAACCGCAAAATCAAACTGCCCGCAATCCAAACGGTTTGCGGGCAGTCAGGCTTAAGACATATACCGATTACTCGGCCTTATCGGTCTTTTCCTTTGTCTTTTTTTCTTTTTTTGCTTTTTTCTTATCATCAGCGGCTGTAAGCTCGATTCCGGCAAGCTTTATAAGTGCCATTTCGGCGCCGTCTCCGCGGCGGGGTCCGAGCTTATATATTGCAGTATATCCGCCGTTTTTGTCAGCATATGCGGGAGCAATCTGATCAAACAGCTTTTTAACTACATCTTCCTTTGTGATAAATGCAAGTGCAGCACGACGGGAAGCCAATGTATTTGCCTTTCCGAGGGTTATCATTTTTTCGGCAAGTGCGCGCACTTCCTTTGCTCTTGTAACGGTTGTTTCGATCTTGCCGTTCTCAAGCAGATAGGTTACCATTCCGCGAAGCATAAGATTTCTATGTGCGGTAGGTCTGCCGAGTTTTCTGGTACCTGGCATTTTAGGTTACCTCCTTATACTTAATCGTCTGTTCTCTCACTCATCCTCATGCTTGAGGTCGAGTCCGAGAGAATGAAGTTTTGCAATCACTTCTTCAAGTGACTTCTTGCCGAGGTTTCTGACTTTAATCATATCTTCCTCGGTTTTGTTGATAAGATCTTCAACCGTATTGATGCCTGCGCGCTTCAGACAGTTGAAACTGCGCACAGACATGTCAAGTTCTTCAATGGTCATCCCCAAAACCTGAGCCTGTTCGGTCTCTTTGCTTTCAACCATTATCTGTGTTCCCTTTGTTCCTTCCGAGAGGTCGGCAAAAAGGGTGAGATGCTCGCTGAGGAATTTGGCTCCGAGCGAGAGTGCTTCCTTGGCCGAGATTACGCCGTTTGTCTTTACATTCATTGTAAGCTTATCAAAGTCTGTAATCGATCCTACGCGGGTCTTTTCAACCGTATAGCTTACATTATAAACAGGGGTGTAAATCGAATCGGTGAATATCGTTCCGAGTGCAGGCGCAGATGACTGTTTGGTCTTATCTGTTGCTACAAAGGTGTGCGAACGGTCATTCGCTGCCTCAAGTGCGAGCTGTTTGTTTCTCTCCTGAGACACATATCCTCTGCCGTGATCAAAGGTAAGTTCCATATAGAATCTTGCGCCCTCGCTAAGTGTTGCAATATGATGTTCGGGATTCAGAATTTCGATATCCGAATCCTGCTTAATATCACCCGCAGTAACATTGCAAGGTCCTGTCATATCAACAAATACGGTTTTCGGTCCGTCCGCATGAAGTTTTGCCACTATTCCTTTTACATTAAGGACAATCTCGGTTACATCTTCCTTAACGCCGGAAACTGTGGATATTTCGTGCAGTACGCCGTCAATCTTAATGCTTACAACAGCAACGCCGGGGAGTGAACTTAAAAGAACTCTTCTGAGTGAGTTACCGAGAGTCGTTCCGTAGCCACGCTCAAGCGGCTCAATAACGAAACAGCCTTCTTTGCCGTCATCACTGAGCTGTTCTGTTGTAATTTTGGGCTTTTCTATCATTTCTATCACTAAATTACCCTCCTTTTATTGGTTATGCTTTTGTTTTGGCGGTTTATCTTAAACCGGAGCATTGCGGAGGTCTGTATTACTTAGAATACAATTCGACGATAAGCTGCTCATTGAAGTCGAAATCGATATCTTCTCTCTTGGGAAGCGCAATTACTTTTGCGGTAGCATTTGCTTTATCAACTTCAAGCCATGCGGGAGCTGTAGCGCCCTCAAGATCCTCAATAAGCTGCTTTACTCTTGCCGAAGATTTGCTTTCTTCTCTGACGGAAATAACATCGCCGACTTTCAGAATGATAGACGGGATATTTGCTTTTTTGCCGTTAAGTCTGATATGGCCGTGCAGAACGAGCTGACGAGCTTCGTTTCTGCTGGGAGCCAGTCCCATTCTGTATACAGCGTTGTCAAAACGTGTTTCGAGAATGCGGAGCAGGTTCTCACCGGTAACGCCTTCCATCTTATCTGCCATTTCGAAGTACTTGGAGAACTGCTTCTCAAGCACACCGTAGTATCTTCTTGCGGTCTGCTTCTCACGAAGCTGCATTCCGTATTCCTTCAGTTTCTTTGTTGCTGCGCCGTGCTGACCGGGAGCGGTAGGACGACGATCAAGTGCGCATTTGCCGGACGTGCATCTGTCACCCTTGAGGAAAAGCTTTCTGCCCTCGCGGCGGCAAAGCTTACATGAGGGTCCGATATATCTTGCCATTTCTCTTTCTCCTCCTTCTTGTAATCAAACGCGTCTTCTCTTAGGCGGTCTGCATCCGTTGTGCGGAATAGGAGTTACATCTCTGATAAGTGTAACTTCAAGACCTGCTGTCTGAAGTGCGCGGATTGCGGATTCTCTTCCGGATCCGGGTCCCTTAACATAAACCTCAACGGTTTTCATGCCGTGCTCAACTGCGATTTTTGCCGCAGTTTCAGCTGCCGACTGTGCTGCAAAGGGAGTAGACTTTCTGGAGCCTCTGAATCCAAGCTCGCCTGCCGATGCCCAAGAAACAGCATTTCCGTTCATATCGGTTATTGTAATGATGGTATTGTTGTATGTAGAGCGAATATGAGCTGCACCTTTTTCAATGTTCTTACGCTCTTTGCGCTTTTTAACAACTTTTTTAGCTGCATTATTTGCTGCCATCTGCTGTCTTCACTCCTTACTTCTTCTTATTCGCAATTGTCTTTGCGGGTCCCTTGCGTGTTCTCGCATTTGTCTTTGTTCTCTGTCCTCTTACAGGCAAACCTTTTCTGTGTCTTATGCCTCTGTAGCAGTTAATCTCAACCATTCTCTTGATGTCAAGTCCGACATCGCGGCGAAGGTCACCCTCTACTTTATAGTTTTCTTCGATTTCATCACGAAGCTTTGCTATATCGGCATCAGTCAGATCTTTTGCGCGTGTATCCGGATCGATACCTGTTGCTGCGAGTATATCGTTTGCGCTTTTTCTTCCGATACCGTAAATATAGGTAAGAGCGATTTCTACTCGCTTATTGTTCGGAATATCTACGCCTGCTATACGTGCCATTTAGTTTTCACCTCTTCTTTCAATTAGCCCTGTCTCTGCTTATGCTTGGGGTTTTCGCATATTACCATTACGATTCCCTTGCGCTTAATGATTTTGCATTTATCGCAAATTTTCTTTACGGACGGTTTAACCCTCATTATACACCATTCCTTTCTTATTTAGAACGCCATGTTATACGACCTTTTGTAGGATCGTAAATCGAAACCTCTACGGTTACCTTATCACCGGGCAATACCCAAATATAGTTCATTCGAAGCTTTCCCGAAAGGTGCGCAACGATTATGTGATCGTTCGGCAGTTTAACCTTAAAGGTCGCATTCGGCATAGCCTCTACCACTACGCCCTCAAACTCAATAACATCATCCTTAGCCAGATGAATCCCTCCTAACTTTCCATACAGATATTATTAATCATACTTTGTAAGAACAAGCACACCGTCGGGTGTAATTGCGATCGTGTTCTCATAATGTGCGGACAGTTTTCCGTCCGCGGTAAGAACCGTCCAGCCGTCATTACCTTCGATTATCGCGGCGGTTCCCTCATTTACCATGGGTTCAACGGCGATAACCATTCCGGGAATAAAACGCTGTCCCCTGCCCGGTGTTCCGTAATTCGGCACATCGGGTGATTCATGAAGTTCATGACCGACACCGTGACCGACATACTGTCTTACCACCGAGTAACCGTTGCTTTCGGCATGACCCTGAACGGCGGCGCCCAGGTCACCGAGACGGTTGCCCTCTTTTATTTGTCCGATGCCTTTCCAGAAGCTCTCCTCGGTTACTCTGATCAGCCTTGCAGCCGCCTCGCTGACATTGCCTACCGGGTATGTTCTCGCGGCATCACCGTGGAAGCCGTCTATATAAGCTCCGACATCCACCTTCACGATATCTCCTTCTTTCAGAACAACGTTCGGAGAAGGAATACCGTGAATTATCTGGTTGTTTACACTTATACAGGCGCTTCCCGGAAATCCGGCATATCCGAGAAATGACGGTCTTGCGCCGCATTTCTCTATATAATGTCTGATAAGGTCATCAAGATGTTTTGTAGTTATACCGGGGCGAATCGCATCTCTTGCCACAAGAAGGGCTTCGCCTGTGATTCTGCCGGCTTTTTTCATTGATTCTATCTGTTTTTCGTTTTTGAGTGATATCATTCTACTTTACCCTATTGTTTGCGTGATTATTTCACGCTCTCAATTGCGGCAGCAGTAAGTTTTGTCGTATCTGCGACTTCTTCCTGACCGACAACAATTTTGAGTTTGCCTTTTGACTTATAGAAGTCTTTAAGGGGTTCGGTAAGCTCATGATAGGTTTTAAGCCTGTTTTTGACGACTTCGGGATCATCATCCTTACGAATAGAAAGGAGATTTCCGTCATTATCGCATGTCTTGCCGTCTTTTGATGGCTTATATTTAGTATGATAGCTTGCTCCGCACTTATCGCAGACCCGTCTTCCGCACATTCTTTCGACTATTGCTTCATCGGGTACTTCGAGCGAGATAACGACATCCATCTCAACGCCCATGGCGTCAAGAGCTTCAGCCTGCGCGACCGTGCGGGGAAATCCATCGAGAATGAATCCGTTTTTGCAATCATCTTCGGCTAAGCGCTCTTTGATGATTCCTATTACGACTTCATCCGGTACAAGCGCGCCTGCCTCGATATAAGACTTGGCTGCTTTACCCATCTCGGTTTCGTTTTTAAGTGCTTCTCTGATGATTGCACCGGTCGAAATTGCGGGGATACCGTAGTTATTTGCCGCAAATTCTGCCTGTGTGCCTTTACCGGCGCCGGGAGCGCCCAAAAACATTATTTTCATAACATAATCTCCTTTACGGGGTAAATTACTGCAGGAAGCCTTTATAGTGGCGCATGGACATCTGAGCTTCGATATCGCGGTAGGTCTCGAGTGCAACTCCGATTACGATGAGCAGAGAGTTTCCGCTGAACGCAAGTCCGGAAACAGACGAGAGGCCCCAGCTTGAAGGAAGCACAGTTGCAACCGCATTGATTATGAGCGGAAGTCCCGCTACAACAATGAGGAAGAGCGAGCCGATAAGAGTGATTCTGTTAAGAATCTTCTTGATGTACTCGGCTGTAGGTGCGCCCGGACGGATACCGAGTATGGTACCGCCGTTTCTCTTAAGATTATTGGATACTTCAACAGGGTCGAAAGAAATCAGTGTGTAGAAATATCCGAATGCGATGATCAGCACAAGATAAAGAACGATATAGAGAGGAGATGTCGCCTCAAAAATCTTGAGGAATGTTCCCCAGAATCCGCTGTCACTTGTTGTATGACCAAGCAATGTTCCGATTGTGGCGGGGAGAGAAACAATCGACGAAGCGAAGATGACAGGCATAACGCCGTTCATATTGAGCTTCAGAGGAAGGTTTGTATTCTGGCCGCCGTACATTTTTCTTCCGACAACTCTCTTAGAGTACTGTACGGGAATTCTGCGCTCACTGTTGGTGATAAAGATAATAAAGACGATAATCGCGAGAATGCCGACTACGCCGACAACGGCGATTGCGGTTCCCCATCCCCACTGGGTGAAAAGATCCCAAATATAAGGAAGTCTTCTCGGGAATCCTGCGAGGATATTTGCGAAAAGTATCATCGAGATACCGTTTCCGATACCTTTTTCATTGATTTTCTCACCGAGCCACATTACGATAGCAGCGCCGCCGCAGAAGCAGGCTATAATTACGAACGCTTCAAATACTCCGTCGGAGTAAAGAAGTGACGAGCCCGACGATGTGGTTGCATTGCTCAGAATGTTGTAATACGCCCATGCTGTGATGAGTGCAAGAATAACAGTTGTGATACGGGTAATCTGTGTCAGCTTTTTCTGTCCGTCTTCTTCCTTTGACCATTCCTGCCATCTCGGAATTGCAACTGTAAGAAGCTGAATTACGATAGACGCGGTGATATACGGGTTAATCGAAAGAGCAAACAGGTTGGCCTGTTCAAGCGAACCGCCCGACAGCTGGCTGAGATAGGCAAAAATCGTATTGCCGTATGTCTGCTGGAACCATGTTGCGATTTCGGATTTAACATACGGAACCGGAATTGCCGATCCTACCTGATAGATAAGCAGTATAAAGAGAGTAAAAAGAATCTTATTTCTGATATCGGTTGCGTTCCAGATATCTCTTATTTTTCCGATTGCACTCTTCACTTAGACCACCTCAACAGTTCCGCCGGCAGCTTCAATCTTCTCTTTTGCACTTGCTGAGAAGATATTAGCCTTTACGGTTAATTTCTTTGTGATTTCGCCGCGGCCGAGAACTTTGAGTCCGTCATTTTCTTTTCTGACAATTCCTTTTTCAAGAAGAGTTGCCATGTCAACGACTGCGCCGTCTTCAAAAGTGTTAAGTGTCTCGACATTGATAATGCTGTAAACATTTGCAAATCTTGCATTGCAGAAGCCTCTCTTAGGAAGTCTTCTGTAAAGCGGAATCTGACCGCCCTCAAAGCCGGGGCGAACTCCGCCGCCTGAACGGGCATTCTGCCCTTTATGGCCCTTACCGGCAGTTTTTCCGTTGCCTGATCCAACGCCTCTTCCTTTGCGGAAAGACTTTGTTACAGAGCCTTGCGCCGGTGAAAGTTCATGGAGCTTCATAATAATTCCTCCTTATTGATATTTTTAAGCAGCCTTCGCAGTGGCTTAGTCTGCCGCCTCAACAGATACGAGGTGGGAAATCACTTTAATCTGTCCGCGTGTTGCGGGTGTGTCGGCAAGAGTCTTGCTGTCGCCGATTTTGCGGAGTCCGAGCGCAGCTGCGGTTTTCTTCTGTGCGGGTAATGACCCGATAAGGCTTTTTACAAGTGTGATTTTAATCATTGTCTTGTATCCCCCTTATTTAGAAATCTCTTCAACAGAGAGTCCGCGCATTGCGGCAACTTCTTCTGCGGTGCGGAGCTGTTCAAGTGCCGCAAATGTTGCCTTTACGACATTGGTTGCATTCGAAGAACGAAGGCACTTCGCACGGATGTTCTTAATGCCTGCCATTTCGAAAATAGCACGCATTGTACCGCCTGCGATAATTCCTGTTCCTTCGGGTGCCGGTCTGAGCATAACCTTGCCGGCTCCGTATTCGGCAGTAACCTCGTGAGGAATTGTATCACCCTTAAGAGATATTTTGACCATGTTTTTCTTTGCATCCTCGATACCCTTACGGATCGCTTCCGGAACTTCGGAAGCTTTTCCGAGGCCGTATCCGACATTTCCCTTGCCGTCGCCGACAACCATAATTGTTGCGAAGGATGCGATTCGACCGCCCTTAACCGTCTTGGAAACACGTTTTGTCTTAACGAGTTTCTGCTGAAGGTCAAGCGTCTCTGCCTCTATATTCTTTGCCATTTTTCTCCTCCTGTTTATCAGAACTTAAGTCCGCCGGCGCGTGCGCCTTCGGCAAGTTCAAGTACTCTTCCGTGGTAAAGATAGCCGCCGCGGTCGAAAACGACAACCGAAATGCCCTTTTCAACAGCGCGCTGCGCAAGCAGTTCGCCGACCTTTTTGGCTGCTTCTTTATTATCGCCGTTTTCGAAGTCCTTCTCATAGGAGGAGGCTGCCACGAGTGTAACACCGTTTGTATCATCTATAATCTGGGCAGAGATATTGGCATTTGAGCGATATACGCAAAGGCGGGGACGCTCGGGTGTGCCTGTAATCTTTGCTCTGACTCTAGCGTGTCTCTTTTTACGCTGAATGTTGGAGTCTTTTCTTGATACCATCTTACTGTACTCCTTTCATTACTTTCCGGACTTACCGGTCTTGCCCGCCTTACGACGGATGTGCTCATCGGCATACTTGATACCTTTGCCCTTGTAGGGTTCCGGCGGTCTCTTCTTTCTGACGATAGCAGCTACTTCGCCGACCTTCTGCTTATCTATTCCGTGTACAATGATTGTGGAAGAATCGGGAACTTCGAATGTGATTCCGTCTGCTTCCTCAATGCTGATACCGTGCGAATAGCCGAGTGACAGCTGAAGTGTTTTGCCGTTCTTCGCGGCTCTGTATCCGACGCCGTTGATTTCAAGACGCTTTGCAAAGCCTTCGGTAACTCCGACGATCATGTTATGAATGAGCGTACGAGTCAGACCGTGAAGCGATTTATTGAACTTTTCATCATCGGGACGTTTTACAATGATCTCGTTTCCTTCCATCTCAATGATCATATTGGGGTGGAATTTTTCGGTTATTGTTCCCTTAGGTCCTTTTACGGTAACGGTATTTTCGGCACCGAATGTAACATCAACGCCGGCGGGAACCAGTACAGGTTTTCTACCAATTCTTGACATCTCTATACTCTCCCTTCAATTACCAAACGAACGCAAGGATTTCGCCGCCGACCTTCTCTTCACGAGCCTTCTTGTCGGTCATGACACCCTTGGATGTTGATACGATTGCTATGCCGAGTCCGTTCATAACTTTCGGCATATCCTCGCAGCCGGCGTAAATACGCAGACCGGGCTTGGATACGCGGCGAAGTCCCTGAATGACCTTCTGCTTGCCGATATACTTGAGTGTGATGCGGATAACACCCTGCTTGCCGTCTTCGATTACCTGATAGCCTTTAATATAGCCCTCGGCGAGAAGAATGTCGGCAATGGACTTCTTCATATTAGATGCAGGGATATCAACGCTTTCGTGTTTTGCGTTGTTTGCGTTGCGGATTCTTGTGAGCATATCCGCAATTACATCAGAAATTTGCATATTATAATCCTCCTTATGCAAGTTATTTTTCTTGCTGCCCTTTTAGGGCTGCACATCGGCGGTTGAAGCTTTTGCTTCCCTTCCGATTAGTTGGAGCTGAAACTGAAATTATACTGTATATTCCGTAACCGGTAATATTACCAAGATGCTTTTCTTACGCCCGGGATTTCGCCCTTATATGCGAGTTCGCGGAAGCAGATACGGCAAATGCCGTACTTACGCATATACGCGTGAGGACGTCCGCAGATTTTGCATCTGTTATATTCACGGGTAGAGAACTTCTGGGGTCTTTGCTGTTTGTTTATCATTGACTTCTTAGCCATCTTTTGTTACCCTCCAGTAAATATTATTTTGCGAACGGTGCGCCCATCAGTGTGAGAAGCTCTTTTGCTTCTTCATCGGTGGTGGCAGTTGTCACAAAAGCGATGTCCATACCGCGGATTTTATCGATCTTATCGTATTCGATTTCCGGGAATATGAGCTGTTCCTTCAGGCCGAGGCTGTAGTTTCCTCTGCCGTCGAAGCCGTTGGGGTTGATACCCTTAAAGTCGCGGACACGGGGAAGAGCCAGGTTGAAAAGACGATCAATGAATTCGTACATAATCTCGCCGCGAAGTGTAACCTTTACGCCGATCTTCATGCCTTCACGGATTTTGAAGTTTGCAACCGATTTATGAGCAACTGTAGGAACCGCCTTCTGACCTGTGATTGCGGTCAGTTCGGAAATGACGGTTTCGATAACCTTGGAGTTATCCTTTGCGTCGCCGCATCCTACGTTTACGACAACCTTATCAAACTTCGGAATCTGCATTACGCTCTTATAGTTGAACTTTTTCATAAGAGCAGGAGCAACTTCTTTTTTATAATATTCTCTGAGTTCTGACATTTCTTTGCTCCTCCTTCTTAATCAAACTTATGTCCGCACTTTGTGCAAACACGAACTTTTTTACCGTCGATTTCCTTAATGGTCGAACGGCGGCCTGCCTTGCAGTCCGGGCAGTAGAGCTGCACCTTGCATGCGTAGATAGGAGCGTCAACCTTAAGAATCGCACTTGTATCACCCTGTTTTCTTGCTTTGAAGTGCTTTGTAACACGGTGAATACCTTCAACAATTACTTTTCCCTCTTCGGGAGATACTTCGAGAACCTTTCCTGTTTTAACAACACCGGGTTTTTCATACTTGTCCTCGTACTTACCGGACAGAACTATGACGGTATCGCCTTTTTTAATATGCATCTTTGCCATCGTCATTTCCTCCTTAAAGCACTTCGGGAGCAAGTGAAAGAATCTTCAGATAATCCTTATCACGAAGTTCTCTTGCCACCGGCCCAAAAATACGGGTACCAACCGGTGTCTTATCCGGTTTGATAATTACCGCTGCGTTCTCGTCGAACTTAATGTACGAACCGTCGGCGCGCTTTACGCCGTGAACGGATCTTACAACAACTGCTTTTACAACTTCGCCTTTCTTGACGGTTCCGCCCGGAGTAGCCTTTTTAACGCAGGCCACTACGACATCTCCGATATTTGCATATCTTCTGCCTGAGCCGCCGAGGACGCGAATACACATGATCTCTTTGGCACCGGTGTTATCGGCAACCTTCATACGAGTTTGCTGTTGTATCACGATTATTTCCTCCTGTTTTCAACACAATCTTTGTTGTATTTACTTGATTATTTAACCTTTTCGAGTATTTCAACAAGACGCCATCTCTTAAGTCTTGAAAGAGGTCTGGTCTCCATTACGAGTACCTTATCTCCGATTTCGCACTCGTTATTTTCATCCTGTGCGTAAATCTTAAGAGTTCTCTTGATGATCTTTCCGTATTTGGGATGTTTTACGTTGTCCTCGATTGCGACGACAATCGTTTTATCCATTTTATTGCTTACAACCTTGCCGATACGGGTTTTGCGGAGGTTGCGCTCGATTGTTTCTGCCATGATCGAATCTCCTTCCCTTACTTATGCTTTCTTCTCATGAAGAATGGTCATAACGCGGGCGATATCCTTCTTGACTTCCGTCATTTTGTGAGGATTGTCAAGCTGATTTACCGCGTGCTGGAAGCGCAGATTGAACAGTTCTTCTTTCAGTTCGGAAAGCTTTTTTTCAAGCTCTTCGACAGTCATTTCTCTGATTTCGCCGGTTTTCACTGCTTATGCCTCCTCGGTTGTTTCTTTTGCAACGAACTTGCACTTTATCGGCAGCTTGTGGGCTGCAAGACGCATTGCTTCCTTCGCTGTTTCGGGTGTTACGCCGTCCATCTCGAACATTACTCTGCCCGGTTTAACGACTGCTACCCAGTATTCGGGTGAACCTTTACCGGAACCCATTCGGGTTTCAGCCGGCTTTTCTGTGATCGGCTTATCCGGGAATATCTTAATCCATACCTTACCGCCACGCTTTGTGTAACGTGTCATGGCTATACGGGCTGCCTCAATCTGGTTGCTCGTGATCCATGCGGGCTCGGTTGCAACAAGTCCGAACGTGCCGTTAGTGATTGTGTTGCCGCGGGATGCTTTTCCTTTGAGTCTGCCGCGCTGAACACGTCTGTACTTGACTCTCTTCGGCATTAACATTACTTGTTACCCCCTTCTCTAGGCGTTCTGTTTGCGCCGCCGGCATAAGTGCGGTTTCCGTTGTTCTGTCCGCCCTGACGGAAGTTGCCGCCCTGGCCGCCCTGACGGAAGTTATTACCGTTCTGACGGTAATTGCCGCCCTGTCTGCGGTCGCCCTGTCTGCGGTCACCCTGTCTGCGATCGCCGCGGCGGTCGTTTCTTGCGGGAACCTGCTCAACTGTAGGCATTACGGTGAACTTCTTCTTTACGTCCGGAAGAACTTCGCCCTTGAAAATCCATACTTTAACACCGACTTTACCGTAAGTGGTGTTTGCTTCCCAGAAACCGTATTCGATATCGGCTCTGAGTGTCTGAAGCGGAATAGTACCTTCATGATACTGTTCTGTTCTTGCTATATCGGCACCTGCAAGACGTCCCGAAAGCATAACCTTGATACCCTTTGCGCCGAGACGCATTGTTCTGCCGATGCAGAACTTCATTGCGCGGCGATAGGATACACGGCGTTCAAGCTGTCCGGCGATATTCTCGGCAACAAGCTGTGCGTTGAGATCGGGCTGCTTGATTTCGATTACGTTTACGACTGCGGGCTTTCCGACCATTTTTTCAATCTGAGCCTTGAGCTTTTCTATTGATTCGCCGCCGCGTCCGATTACCAGACCGGGTTTTGCGCAATGGATAAAGACTCTGACTTTTTCGCTGTCGCGCTCGATTTCGATCTTCGGCACGCCGGCTTCCTGAAGCTGCTTCTTCAGGGCTGTTCTCAGTTTATAATCCGAAACAAGGGTATCTCCGAATGTTTCGTCTTTTTCAAACCATCTGGAATCCCAGTTCTTTATGACTCCGACACGGAGTCCGTGAGGATTAACCTTCTGACCCACTTTTTCTTACCTCCTTCGTGAAAATTCAGTCCTTCGTCTTTACGACGATGGTCATATGGCTGGTTCTTTTAAGAAGGCGATCAAATCCGCCTCTGCCTCTTGCCTGTCCTCTCTTGAGTGTAGGACCCGGGCAGACAAAGCATTCGGATACATAAAGATTGCTCTTGTCAAAATCAGCTATGTTATGTGTTTCGGCATAGTTTACCGCATTTGCGGTTGCGCTTGCGAGCAGTTTGATAAGATACTCGGATGCGCCTCTGCGTGTATTTTTAAGAATTCCCATCGCTTCATCAACCTGCTTGCCTCTGATGAGATCAAGTACGATGCAGACTTTACGGGGAGTTATTCTCGCATATTTCAGATATGCTCTTGCTTCCATAGTTAAGACTTTTGCCTCCCTTCGCTTGTTTTGCGAAATCTAATTATTCGGCTTACTTGCCGTTGTTGGATGTCTTTGAACCCGCGTGACCTTTGAATGTTCTCGTGGGTGCGAACTCACCGAGCTTATGTCCGACCATGTCCTCTACGACATATACCGGAACATGCTTTCTGCCGTCATATACGGCAATTGTGTGTCCAACAAAATCGGGATAAATGGTGGAAGCTCTCGACCATGTTTTGATAACCTTTTTCTCTCCCGCTTCGTTCATAGCAGCAATTCTGGTATAAAGTTTTGCTTCCACAAACGGAGCTTTCTTCAGGCTTCTGCTCATCTATGTGTGCCTCCTTCTTATTTACCTTTTCTGTGTTTAACGATGAACTTCTCGGTGCGTGCCTTCTTGTTACGCGTCTTGTAACCGAGTGCCGGCTTGCCCCAAGGAGTAACAGGTCCGGGACGACCGACAGGAGCTCTGCCTTCGCCACCGCCGTGCGGGTGATCGACAGGGTTCATGACTGAACCGCGTACCGTCGGTCTGATGCCCTTATGACGGGTTTTACCTGCTTTACCTACCGAAATCGTGTCATGCTCGATATTGCCGATCTGACCGATTGTCGCCTTACAGTCAAGACGAACGAGGCGAACCTCACCGGAAGGAAGTCTTACCTGAGCCATTCCGTTCTCTTTTGCCATGAGCTGTGCGGCAGCTCCTGCCGAACGTACAAGCTGAGCGCCTTTGCCGGGATGAATTTCGATATTGTTGATGAAAATACCTACCGGAATCGATCCGAGCGGAAGTGTATTGCCGGGTTTGATATCGGCTTTTTCGCTGCTCAGAACAACATCTCCGACTGTCAGTCCGGAAGGAGCGACAATATAGGATCTTGTCTTGTCTTCGTATTCGACAAGTGCGATATATGCTGTTCTGTTAGGATCGTATTCAACGCCGATAACCGTTGCCGGCATATCAAGTTTCTGGCGCTTGAAATCGATTATTCTGTATTTGATTTTATTTCCGCCGCCCTGATGACGAACAGTGATTCTTCCGTAGCTGTTTCTGCCCGAGTGCTTTTTCTTAACGGTAAGCAGATTCTTCTCGGGAGAATGCTTTGTTACTTCATCAAAAGACGGAACAGACATCTGTCTGCGGCCCGGAGTTGTAGGCTTATAAACCTTAACTGCCATTGTCTGTTTCCTCCTTATTACATCATTCCGTCGAAGAATTCAATCGACTTGGAATCGGCGCTCAGAGTAACGACCGCTTTCTTCCATTCTCCGGTATATCCGGAATACTTGCCGACTGTTTTGGGCTTCTTCTTCATAATGACGGTGTTCACGCTCTTAACCTTTACCTTGAACAGCTTCTCAACAGCGTCGGCGATTTCGGGCTTAGTAGCGTCGAAAGCAACACGGAATGTGTATTTCTTTGAAGAGATACCGTCCATGCTCGCTTCGGTGATAATGGGCTTCAGTACAACATCGTATGCTGTTTTCATTGTGCGTCAGCCTCCTTGTTGTTAAGAATGATATTTTCGAGAATCTTTACTGCTTCGCTTGTGATTACAAGGCTGTCGCAGTTGAGAATTTCGTAAACGTTAACGTTGGAAGCATTTGCCGTTGCGGTTCCTTCGATGTTCGCGAAAGACTTAACAACCGTCTTGTCCGCCGTAGGCAGAACTACGAGTGCTTTCTTTGCGGCACCGACTGCGGCAAGCATTGCCACCATCGTTTTGGTCTTGTATTCGGCAGTCTCGATCTTGTCGACAACGATAATCTCATTATCCGCATATTTGGCGGAAAGAGCCGATGTCATCGCGATCTTCTTTACCTTTTTGTTCAATGCAATTCTGTAGGATCTGGGCTTGGGTCCGAGTGCCACGCCGCCGTGCGTCCACTGAGGAGCGCGTGTCGAGCCCTGTCTTGCACGACCGGTACCCTTCTGCTTCCAGGGCTTCTTTCCGCCGCCGGAAACCTCGGTACGGGTGAGAGTAGACTGTGTGCCCTGTCTCTGATTCATAAGATATGTTCTGACATAAGAATGAAGGACGGTCTTATTGACTTCCGCACCGAACACGCTTTCGCTGAGTTCGATCTGTCCGACTTCCTTGCCTGCCATATCGACAACCTTCATATTAGGCATCCTTTCTTCCTCCTCACTTAGACTTTACGGTATTGCGAATGAATACGATACCGCCGCGTGCTCCGGGGATAGCACCCTTAACCGCGATTATATTTTTCTCCGCATCTATCTTGGCAATCTCAAGGTTGAGAACAGTTACCTGTTCGTTTCCGTACTGACCTGCCATGTGTTTGTTCTTATAAATTCTCGAAGGAGTCGAGTTTGCACCCATTGAACCGGGCTGACGGTGAATAGGGCCTGTGCCGTGTGTCATTCTCAGGGTTGCGTTATTCCAGCGCTTAACCGAACCGGTATATCCGCGTCCTTTTGTGATTCCGGTAACGTCGACCTTTTCACCTGCCGAAAACAGATCGGCGGTGACGGTATCGCCTACTTTATATCCGGAGATATCATCAAGACGGAATTCCTTGAGATGCTTCTTTGCGGCAACGCCGGTCTTCTTTGCAAGACCTGCTTCGGGCTTCGAAACTTTCTTTTCCTTCTTTGTAATGAATCCGAGCTGGACAGCTTCGTATCCGTCGGTTTCATTGTTCTTTACCTGTGTTACGGCACAGGGACCTGCTTCGATGACGGTAACCGGGATTACGTTTCCCTTATCATCGAAAATTTGGGTCATACCGATTTTTTTACCGATAATGCCTTTTTTCATTTGGATTTTCCTCCTGTTTTAGTTATTGGTTGGCGTTTTATGTCTGCCAACTTGACATAAAACTTTCTGCGCCTGTGTGAAATCAGATCTTAATCTCGATTTCAACGCCTGCGGGAAGTTCCAGTGTCTGAAGCGACTCGATAACCTTCTGCGAAGGCTTTACGATGTCGATCAGTCTCTTGTGGGTTCTCATCTCAAACTGCTCGCGGCTGTCCTTATATTTATGGACGGCGCGGAGAATCGTAACGATCTCGCGATCGGTAGGAAGCGGAATCGGGCCGGACACCACTGCGCCGTTGCGCTTTGCCGTCTCGACTATCTTTCCGGCAGCCTGATCGATCAGTGTATGATCGTAGCTTTTCAGTTTGATTCTGACTTTTTCGTTTGCAGCCATTGTTTGCTTTCCTCCTCTTAGTGTATACCGGAGGTCCGGAGACGCTACACTATGCCGTGCGTTCCCAGCTTTTCCATCATAAAACCGAACTTTTGCAGTGCAACTCTCTACTGCGGAGTTCGGATAAAGATTTCCAAAACATTGAGAATGCGGCCGAATGCCGTCTCTGCCTCGCCCGATTATCGGACATACTCCGGCAAAATTACCTGTCAGACATATATGTTTTGGGTCTGTATGTCTGTTTTTCAGCAACTTTTGCCATCAACGCATCAAGCTTTGACATTTTATCATAACCAAATAAAAATGTCAATAGTTTTTTTCTTTTTTTCTTTTTCAGGGCTTGTTTTTTTAATAATTTACATATTGTTCACATTTCGACGGTCTGTTTTCTGTTTTGCCGCCAAAAAATCCATCGCATCGGGAACATGATAAATATTCCCGATGCGATCTTTTTTATTCAAACACCGTCATATCATCGCGGTATATATTTACTCGGATTATGGAATAAAACGGATACCTGTCACAGGTTACGGCATTCAGAGCCTTCATAAAATATTCGGGATTAAGATAATTTCCCTGAGATGCCGACAGTATAAGATTCAGCTTATTTCCGCAGGCGTGAAACTCTTTTATCATCGGGCGTATATCGGTATCGACATCGCCTTTTTTTCCGTGTTTTTTCACCACCATCGGATTCGACATCATCTCTTCGATTTCGTCGGAGTCGAAATCGCTCTCCGCCGTAATTTCATATTCGGACCAGCAAAGTTCGGTAAATTTCGTTGTGGGATTATATACTTTTTTTATCCGTATATCACCGGTAACCGAATTTGAAAGTGCATCAACAAGTTCTTTCTCTTCCATCGGCTCTGTTATACCGATATCAAGCAGTTCGCACAGACTTTCGCTTCCGACCGAGACCGTAAGTGCGAATGCCATTTTGGGACGCGGATTGAATCCCTCCGAATATTTCAGCGGAATTCTTGCCCTGATAAATGCGCTTTTAAGCGTCCTGTTCAAATCAAGATGAGAAATATATTTGATTTTCCCTGTTTTCGAAAACAGGATTCTTACTGTACCTTCGGACAGCATGACCGTTCACCTCCAAGACTGTTTGCTCCGCATCCCGAACACTGTTCACGGCAGTTCGGAGTCGTAAGACCTTTATATGCTCTTTCGGCTTCCCGTTTCAGAAATTCTTTTCTGACACCGCAGTCTATTATATCCCATGGGAGCGTTTCGTCGAAATCGTATCTGCGGTTTGCATAGAATGCGGGATCTATACCGCAGTCGGCAAATACCGAAATCCACTTATCATAATCGAAAAATTCGCTCCAACTGTCGAATTTCATGCCTCGTTTATGAGCTTCAAGCAATGCCCTGCCGAGTCTGCGGTCGCCCCTTGCGAAAACTCCTTCTATACGGCTTACTTTGGCGTCATGCCAGTGATAAGTAACATGTTTGTAATGGGATACTCTTTCGTACAGCACATCCTGCTTATGTTTGAACTCATCTGCGGTACACTGCGGTTCCCACTGGAAGGGAGTCCACGGTTTCGGGATGAAGCAGGCAACCGATATTGTAACCGTGGGCGGCTTATTCCGTTTTGTATTCGGATTTTCATAGTAGGCATCGACAACATGCTTCGCAAGGTCGGCAATGGCTCTGATGTCATCGTCGGTTTCGGTGGGATGTCCGTTCATAAAATAGAGTTTTACGGTGTTTTTTCCGTAATCGAATGCGACATTGCAAGCGCGAAGCAAATCCTCTTCGGTAAGACATTTATTTATAACATCGCGAAGCCGCTGCGTTCCCGCTTCCGGTGCGAATGTAATTCCGGATGCTCTTACCGAAGATATTTTTTCCATAAGTTCGGGTGTGAAGCTGTTAACACGCAGTGACGGGAGCGAAAGATTGACCTTTTCCTTATCTGTCCATTCAAGAAGTTCGGTTGTGAGCTCGTCTATGCAGGTGTAATCCGAAATTGACAGAGAAGAAAGAGTTATTTCGTCATAGCCGGTATTATCGAAAAGATCTTTTGCCTGCTTATTCAGAACATCGACCGTTTTTTCCCTTACGGGGCGGTAGGTCATTCCCGCCTGACAGAATCGACAGCCGCGGATGCATCCGCGATAGACCTCAAGCATTATTCTGTCCTGCACGGTTTCGATATACGGCATTACAACCTTATCGGGATAGTATGACTTGTCCATATCTTTCATTATGCGTTTGCGGATGCGGCGCGGGATATCGTCATAAACCGGAGTATACGAATCGATTTTTCCGTCGGGCTTATATGTCACGTTATAAAGTGACGGAACATAAAATCCCGGCAGCTTTGCCGCTTCATGAAGAAATTCCTTACGGCTGTATTTGCCGCTTTCCTTCATATTTATATACAAGCGGCATATTTCGGGGAGAGCATCCTCTCCCTCTCCGATTGAAAAAATATCAAAAAAATCGCAGACAGGTTCGGCGTTGTATGTGCAGGGGCCGCCGCCGATTACTATCGGATCGCTGTCGCTTCTGTCGGCGGAGAGCAGCGGTATTCCTCCGAGATCGAGAACGTTCACAACATTTGTGTAGCAAAGCTCATACTGAAGAGTGAATCCGACAAAGTCAAATGCATTAAGCGGATCGCCAGACTCATGCGCCCACATAGGAAGATTATTTTCACGCAGTTTTTCTTCCATATCCACCCACGGACAGTAGCAGCGTTCGCACCATATATCGTCATATCTGTTGAGCGAGCCGTAAAGAATTCTTATTCCGAGATTCGACATGCCGATTTCATAGGTATCGGGAAAGCAAAATGCGAATCTTGCTTTTATTTTAGATTTATCCTTGATAATCTCGCCGTATTCCCCGCCGATGTACCTTCCCGGTTTTTCGACCTGCCTGAGAATTTTTTCCTTAATATCGAATTTCATGTTTTCGTTTGTTTTTTCACTGTTCATAGAAACACCTCACACCGCGGCGCGGCATCCTTAATTGAAAAATGTGCAATGCTTTGTTTATATTTGTATATCGTATGCGCACATACACATTCGATTGATCATGACATAAATTTTGAAATTGCGAGAGGCGGCAGAATCCAGAACAGCTGATAAAGCATTATATACAGCGAGGATATCTGCGTTATATCGGTCATCGTCATTGCAACGGCCATAACTATTGCCGCAACAATCTCTGAAATTACCGCAAGAACCGAGCAGATACTTATGACATGACGTGTCCTGCTGCATCTATGCAGCGTTTCCATAAGCTGCTTCATTCCGCCTACCGAAACAAGAGTGCTGTTTACCGTTTTCTTTACCTCATAAACCTCAAGCGGATTATGCGTATGTATGATTTTTATCGGATTCTTTTCATCAAGTTCAAGTGTTCTGCAAAGAAGCGACAAATCGACATTCGGATCGAATGTTTTAACGGCAACGCTGAGTCCCGACGAAAAGAGATTTTTCATTATCTTTTTGAACTCGGGATTGGCAATATACGAAAGCCGAAGTTTTGCGACAACCTCATTTCCGATTGACATATACATAAAAACGTCGGTATCATTGTCCATGTCTTCATCGTACGGAATGGTCAAATGATTTCTGACAATAAAGTGATATGATCCGAGAAGTACCCTGCTTCCGTCAACTGCGGCATCTATTCCGTCATCATAGACATTCAGATATTCCATATCATCGGTAATGTCGCATGATTCGGTTATGCTTTCAAGCACTTTGCCGAGCGATCCTCCCGTGGGACAAAGCACGGCGGCGGCAATTCTGAGAAGCTTATCCATCGGCATCTTGCCGTAAGTCTTGACGCTGCTGAGTTTTATGCCGTTTTCGGTGAACACATCATCATCGCAGAATGTAACCGTTGCGGGAGCGGAGAACTGTTCGAGAGGCTGCGAGCCTATAACTGCGCTTTTTCTCTTTCTGGCGTGTCTTGAAAGGCAATAAAGGGGATAAGAATAGAGAAAATATGCCGAAAACGGCAATGCAGTCATCAGTACCGCGTAAGCCGAAAAGAGTGAATCGGTCAAATTATGCTGTTTTACAAACGAATAGATTCCGAATGCGAGAGAAATCAAAATTCCGGCGGCAATCAGAAATTTAATGCCGTCTGTAATCGCGGACACGGTGTTCATATTTTTATAGAAATCCGATACCCGTTCGGATTTCGCAACCGCGATAAACTTATTGTTTTCGGGCAAATATTTCGACATCTCATAGATTTCGTTTTCGGCTTCTTTTCTCGTTTTACGGTAAAGCGCCAGCTTTTCTTTTTTGCTTGAAATGACACAAAAACCGTTGATTTCGCGTTTGAGACTGACAAAATCGGAAATTGCAGCGAGAAAAGCCGACAAAACAGCGGGAAAAACAAACAGATTTACATCGTTTTCGCCCGAAACAGATGTCATACATACGAGATAAACAGCTGCAACTGTCGTGGTAATCGCAAAAAAAGTATTCTCATCTGCGCTGCCGTGAAAAATCTGACGAAATCCGTCCGCATAATTCTTAGGCATTAGCGCAACTATCAGAACAATGACCTGAAGTTCAAGGAAAACGCTGACCTTCGGATAATAAGAAGTATTAAAAAACGCGGGAAGTTCAAACGGCAGAAATGACTGATATTCTATAAGTGCGGTAAACAAAACAAAAAAGAGACAGCAGATAATATTCAAAGCAGATTTCAGATATTTCTTTTTGTAGCCGGCAAATATCTTTTCGGTTTGCGATTCATCGGTGAATTCGTTTTTCACATCCCGGCGAAGCACGGCATTTCCTTTTTCATCGCCGTAAACCTCATCATTGTACTGATTCTCGGCTTTTGTATCCGATTTATCAGAATTATCGTCGCCGCTTTGCGATTCCTTCTTTTCCATTCCGAAAATGGACATCAAGTTGAATTCGGTTTCGGCGTCAACCGCGGTATCGTCTGCAGATTCGTTTTCATCGACATTTATTTTTCGAATCGGGCGGTTCTTGGTAAAATGTCCCCTATGATCAACATTCGAGCCTCTGTCCCGAACTATCGGACTGTATCCGTAAAATTCTTCGAGGGTAATCTTTTTTGCGTCTTCCGTGGACAGCTTGCCAATCGAGGCTTCGTTTTCATCGCTTTTTTTCAATACATTTTCGTCATTTTGCGAATTGCTTTCGGAATTTTCGCTTTCCTTGCCTATATTTGAGCGAAGCCGGCGCAAAAGCGAGTCGGCGTTCGGTGCTTCCCTGTTTTTCTTTTCGTCACTGCCCATTGTGCTGTCTCCTTTCGGTAAAAATCAAATGAGTATAAAATCCGACATTATCGGTTATTTATCCGAATTGCGCGCGTTGGCGGCGGCGCAAACAATTACCGCCGCGGCGCAGGAAACGTTAAAGGAATTTACCTTTCCGTACATGGGTATCGACAGCATAAAGTCACATTTTTCACGCACTATATGTGAAATTCCGCTGCCTTCGCTCCCCACGACAAATGCCGCCGAACCTTTCAGATCTGCCTTATAAAGATTTGTTCCGTCCGCTTCGGCACCGTATATCCATACGCCCCGCTTTTTTAATTCATCAATCGCGGATGCGATATTCGACACACGTGCCACGGCAATATGCTCTATTGCGCCGGCGGATGCCTTCGCGACAGTTGCGGTCACGGGGCAGCATCTTCTTTTTGCGATTATGATACCGTGTACGCCTGCTCCTTCTGCAGATCTGATTATTGCTCCCAAATTATGAGGATCCTCGACGCCGTCGCAAATCACGAAGAAGGGGGGCTCGCCTTTTTCATCGGAGATTTCGAAAAGTCTGTCAAGATCAACATATTCGACAGCCGCCGCAGAGGCAACGACTCCCTGATGGTTTCCTCCGTTTGACATCATGTCAAGTTTTTCTTTTGCCGTTGCGGCAATGGGTATTCCGGCGGCCTTAGCCTGTGCAACAATCAGGCTGAGTGAGCCTTCATGCTCACCCTGACTTACAAAAAGCTTATTTATCGTTTTACCGCTTTTCAGCATTTCCATTACGGCATTTCTACCGTATATATATTCGTTTTCGTCGTCCTCCCGAATGTCGGAGGAATTATAATTTTTCTCTTTTATTTTTTTATCATTATTATTTCTTTTTTCAAAATTTCCGTTTTTTTTATTATTCATCTGTTTTCTCCGCTTCGGATATATTAAAAGTTCTCAGTTCAACAGTGCATAACTACACAAATGATATTATATCATACTTAAGAGAAAATGTACATAGTTTTTTTCCGCAAAGTAAAAAAGAGCCGAAAAAACAGAAGGGACACATCTTACGATGCGTCCCTGACGGTCTATATGATTAGGAAATCACTCACACCATCCAGCCAAGCGAATTAACGAATAGGCTCCTGCCGACAGCTGCTCAGCGCTGCTCTCCTCTTCTTGCCGCAAAGCATTCGCTGCAGTATACGGGTCTGTCGTTTGAAGGCTGGAAAGGAATCTTGCATTCCTTGCCGCAGTCTGCGCAAATTGCGGTGAACATTTCTCTCTGGGGCTTCGATGCATTCTTCTTTGCATCGCGGCAGGCCTTGCATCTCTGGGGCTGATTCTGGAAGCCCTTTTCAGCATAGAATTCCTGCTCACCTGCTGTGAATACAAACTCGTTGCCGCAATCCTTGCACTTCAATGTGATGTCCTGGTACATTTGTTTTACCTCGCTTTGAAAAATAAAAAAATAAAGAATTTTTGTCCCGAGGCGGATTTGTCCGCCATCTCGTTGCCGATGCTTTACATTAAACTATCGGGGCATATATATTCACCGCGCCGCTTTTTTAAGTTTTGAGCGGACACGATAAACTGCGTTATCAATCGATTTTTCGCTTTTTTGAAGTTTCATTGCCATATCCGAATACGAAAAGCCTTTTACATAGAGCTTCCAGACTTCCCTTTCATATCCGGAAAAACAGCCGAGCATTTCATCGGTGACAGTATATTCGGGTGATGATGCCGAATAATCCGTACCGTGACTTACGTCATCATCCGGTATTGTCGAATCGGATTTAAGAGAGGATGTCCGTTTTGTAAGTTTACGGCCGACCGATATGATTCTGTTTCTCAGGCATATCTTGGCATAAAGTCCGAATGTGACGCCGGTCTGTTCGGTATTATAGCTTTTTGCCGCATTATAAAGGGCAAGTATGCATTCCTGCCTGAAGTCATCGGCCTCCGCCCCGTATCCGGAGTACCTTTCGGCTGCCGACAGAGCGGAACGTTCGACAAGCGGGCGATACAATCTGCAAAGTTCATCGAATCTGCTGTCATTTCCGTCCTTAATCTCGGACAAAATATCATTTATCAATCGCTCATTCGTACTTTTCTTTTTCTGCTTTTTCACGTTCATCGGCTGCCACGGAATAAGTCGAATACCACTTCAACATAAAAATCGTACTTTTATAATTTTCAACAATTATATCACAATTTTTTCATTTGTCAATAGATTATTTACAACTTTGTTACTTTTTATATACAAAAGAAATAAATACACAAACTGCGCAAATTATATTATTTTTTTTGAACAGGTTTTTGGTAACTATGCCGTAAAATAGGCAAAATTATACAATCAGCGGCAAAAAGGCGGTCAGTCATTGAGAAGATATTCAATGTCGCCGGTAAGCAGGGCTATGATGCCGCGATACATTACCTCCGGTCTGTCATCGAAATTATGCATCATAAGTTCAAGCTGATTTGAACTTTCGACTATCAGCTTAATCTCGAGAGACAGCTGTTTCTCATCTATTATGCTGCAGCAGAGATCATACTTCCCGTCATCGCGGAGAGTATAATTTGCCGATATCTCGGATCCTCTTTCCTTGAAATCGAGAAGTCTGAATGCCGATTTGAGGCCCTGAGTACGTACCGATTTCGGTATATCGTTTTGGAGGCTGTCTATTACCTGTTTTCCCTGAAGCGTCAGCTCATAATAAAGGTCGTCTTCATCCTTGACCTCTTTTATGTTTCCGGCATCTATAAGATCGGCAAAACAGTCGGCAAAATCAAGGCCGCCGACAATACCGTCCTGCATTATCGTGTCATTGATATCCTCATACTTCATCGGTCGGTTGAGACTGTTGAGTATAAAAAGGATAAATATTTTTATTTCGTTTTTGTCATACAAACGTGTTACCATCGGCTACCTCCTGTTTTATTTTCAAAAAATACGAGGGGCGTGAAAACCCGCCCCTCGTTCTTTATTCCAATTCCTGTCTGACTTGAAATTCAATCAGTCGAAAAAGCTGTGCTTTCTTGTGGGAAGGATTACCGCTTCAACCGCATAAACATAATCTTTATCGGATGCGTCAATAAAATCGGTAAATCCGTCAAATGTGTATTTAATACCTGTCAGTCTGCTGCTGCTCACCGAACCGGTCTGCATAAAGTAGAGAGGTGTAACCGGCATATCTTCCATAAGGAGTTTCTCGGCATTTACGAGAATTTCCGCACGTTTTTCTTCGTCGGTCTCGGAGAGATATTCGGTTATGAGCGCGCCGTATTCTTCGCTGTCGTAGCCGGTTATATGTTTGATGGGGTCAAACTCTTCGGCAGATTCGCTGAAATCATAAGCGTTTCCGGAATACTTCGATGCGAATGATGCAAGCGATGCGAACGGATCGGTTGACAGCATGCTGTACTGAACGCCGATTACATCGAACTCACCCGATTTATATTTCTCAAGGTAAAGGTCTCTTGTGAGGCCCTCATAAACCGCCTGAACATCATATTCGTCGTTTTTCTTACCGGTAACCTGATAGAAACGTGTCGACTGAATACCGAGTGACTCGATTTCAACGGTATATCCGAGCTGTTCCCAGACCGATTTAACATATTCGGCAACCGCGATTTCGGCCTCATCGTCACGAACGGTAAGTTTAATCGATCCGGTAGATGCACCGGCCGCCGTGATGGCGGCTTTCGCTTCGGCAATCGTCATAGACGAGCCGAGCAGATTACCCGCTTTTTCGCGGAAGGATGTCTTTTTGGTTGTATAGAAAACGCTATCGTTGACAATACCGGTTGCCGCCTTGCCGTAAACGACAATAGACGCAATCTTATTACGGTCAAGAACCGCGGAAAGTGCTTTGCGTACTTCGGCTTTTTCAAAAAGCGGATTGCTCAGGTTAAAGTAATACGTATAGGTTGCGTTGAGATCATGAACATCATCGTTTGCCGTTCTGTTTGCAAGCGGAAGGTTCGAATCATAAAGAATCGGAAGTTCATTGAACGCACTGAGTGTACCCGCGTTATACGCTTCATAGGCTTTTGCCGCGGATTCGGTCGACTTTGTCGAATAGAACTCAACATAAACTCTGTTCGGATTCACTTCCTTACGAAGTGCATCGTCGCTCGTATCGCTTGTATCGCGGTAGTAGTATTTGTTTCTCTCGAGAAGTACCGACGAGTTGCCGCTTTCGGGGTAATAGTCTACCTTCTTAACATAGAACGGGCCGCAGGATACGAGGATGGTTGCAAGTGTGCTCCAGCTGTAATCGGTAAGATATTTATTGCCGTCAAGTATGCTGAGTCCTGTCTTTTCATCGATTTTGCTGTCATAGAAAGGCTCGCTTACCGAGATCTTGTTTACGGCATCCTCACGAAGCGGATAAAGAGCAACGCTCGCGGTATTATATATGAATTTATCGACATAAGATTCATCGATAAGTTCCACTCTGATAATCGATGTACCCGAAGCATACAGGCAGAGATTGTCAATCGGAACATCTCCGTTTTTAACCTCTTTGGCATTCTTTATATAGAAAAGGAGAGATGCCGCCTCGGATGAGAATTCGGGATTGAGGATTCTCTTCCACGCGTATACGTAGTCATCGGCGTCTACAGTGGTACCGTCAGACCAGCAGGTGTCTTTGAGCTTGAACTCTATGACATTGCCGTCAACCGTATAGCTCTTGCACATCGCTTTTTCAAGCGATCCGTTTTCGTTAATCGTAAAAAGTCCCTGATATATCATGGACAGGAACTGCGCCGATGCCTGATCAGAGTATGCGATGGCGGGATCAAATGTCGTCGGGCGTTTCATATACGCATTTATCTCGGCGCCCGGATCTTCCTTCTTCACACAGCCCGCAAAAGTGCAGAGGATTGTGATGATACAAAGCATTATTGCAATCAGTTTTTTCAAGTCTATTTCCCCCTTAATACTCTGAGAAGTATCGGTTACATTTTCTCTTCGGTATTATAACATCTTTTTTTTTTTTAATCAATGGTTTGACGGTCAAAATTTCAATAAAATTGCGATTTGTACCATTGCACAAAAGATTTTTTTGTTTTTTGTGCAGAATTGCCATGCGGTATAGACAACCGAAATATTGCTTTGTGGCGAATTTCAAACTGCGGCATCAGTTCGGGCTTTCAAATTCGAGAATTTTGCGGAAGGTTTCGACGGCAAGTTCGTGCTCTTTTTTTGAGCTTTCCGATTTTCCCGCGCCCGAAAGATAGGACAGCTTTCTGACACAAATCAGTGTATCGCCGTCTATCGCATCAAGTGCCGTAAAATATTTTCCGAAGCCGGTATCCGATAGTTTTACAGCATAATCATCTACGGCATAATCGGGTTTATAACCGAGTATTTCGGAAAGAGGAACAAACAAATCTTCATCTGAAAATTTAGTATAGACATACTCGTCGAAAAGGCAGATCGAAGCCTCTCCGGTTACAAGCAGCGTTGATATGCTGCTTACGGCATCGTCTCTCAGCGAAACATCGTAATAAACAAAGTCATTGTCTTTTTTTGCCTCATCTCTGAGTTCTTCCAACTGTTTATCCGACACAATCGAATAAGAATGCAGGAGAACCGTCTTTTTGCCGTCGCCCGTGATATCCTTTTCGATAAATCCGGCAAAAGCAGATTTGATACCGTCGGATTTTTCATCGTCAATAAGAACCGACGGGCCTGCATACACAATTTTCAAATCATATTCACTGCGTGTCGCAATCTGATAAATACCTATCGCAAATATCGCAGCAAAAAAAGAACTGATGATTATTATCCATTTATAATGATACCAAAAGTTATCAAACCATTTCAGTATTTTTCTCATTGTCGGAAAGCCTTCCCTTCCGTAAAAATCAAACTGTCCCGGAATCGGAAAATTCATTTTCACTTTGTAATTATATCACAACGGACAATAAAAAAGCGGTATTACGGTAATTTTTCAAAAAAAAGTTACAGAATGCCGAAAATCAAAAACGGATGCCGAACCGATTATCGGCACCCGTTTACGGATGATAATTATTTTTCGATGATTTCAAAAGCGGATGACAGATATTCTGCCGCCGACTCTGTCACAAATACGGGGACGAGCGTGTCTTTTATTTTGAGATTCACAAGACTTCCTCCGGTATGTGCGGACAGGAAATTTTCATCCGAGCCGGCGCAGTTAAAAAAGACAAAGCAATGTCCGCAATTTTCATCATCATGACCGATACGGCATTTTTCGATGCGCGAGTCTGCATCTTCGCTGTCAATCAGCTTCATACAGTCAAGCATTTTTTCGCCGATCTCGGCAGCGATACCAATAAGATAATCTTCATTGAATTCCTCACCGACCGCAAAAAGCGCTTTTTGAAAAATACCGCAATTTTTCTTCACATCTATACCGAGTTCAAAAGCGAATCTGATTTTTATCGCAAGTCCGCGCAGTCCGAGCAGAATCAGGAGCTTAAGACCGCGAACGCCGTCATCGGAATTCCAAAGCTCCTCCATATCATAATCGGCGGTTCTTCCGCAGGGAGACGCACATTCCGCGCATCCGGGCGCAAGTCTTTTCTTTTCGTCATGAACAAGACTTATCAGTGCATCGGCATTTCTTTCCCCGCAGGCGGTTTCCGCCGGCAGCGAAGAAAGACACTCTATCATTGTTTTTAATGTTTCATAAGATGTCTGTGGCTCGCCGTCTGCCGCCCGGGCAAGTCCCACAAGCGCACCGACAAGTTTATCGCAGTTGTCAAAATAATCATCGGATGCATTTTTTCCGCATATTCCGTCGTCGGTTTTCATTTTAACCCGAAAAGCTGTTTTATCCATTTTATTCTCCGTCGTTCTTTATACATTCGGCATGACCGCAGATCGGAACAATTCAGTCGAGTATTCTGCCGTCGGTTGATATTGTCACTACCTGCCACGGAATAAATTTACCGCTCTTTTTCAGTGCGTTAATTGCCGCATTTTCGAGTCCTCCGCAGCACGGAACTTCCATACGAACAACGGTTACGCTCTTTATATCGTTATTTGCGATAATTTCATAAAGTTTATCTGTATAATCGATGCTGTCGAGTTTAGGGCATCCGACAATGGTGATATGACCTTTTATAAAGCGTTCGTGGAAAGAGGCGTATGCGTAGGCGGTGCAGTCGGCGGCTATAAGAAGCTTGGCACCGTCGAAATATGCGGCCTTGGGCGATACAAGTTTAATCTGTACCGGCCACTGTGAAAGACGGCTCTGCTGTTCGGTACGGCAGACGTTGTCATCGGCATTTTCGGCTCTGTCTATTTTCTTTGCCTGAGTTCCGGGGCAGCCGCACGGCAGCGCGGCGGCTTTTTTTTGCATTTTTTCCTTTTTAGATTCCATAACCGCTTTTTCGTCGTATGCGGCAGCCTCGCGAACAGTAAACGAAATCGCATCTGTCGGACAGGTGGGCAGGCAGTCTCCGAATCCGTCGCAGTAGTCATCTCTCATGAGAACCGCTTTTCCGTCAACCATGGCAATCGCGCCCTCATGGCAGGCATCTGCGCATGCGCCGCATCCTATGCACTTTTCACTGTCGATTTCGATAATTTTTCTTTTCATATTTATAACCGTTCCCTTTCGATTAAATTCTTAATCTCCGAAAAATATTTTCGAATTGTTCTTATTGCTTTTTCGGGTTTATTATAGTATAATTTTTTCATCAAGTCTGTTGAATTTTCAACAAAAGGAGAAATGATGGAAAATTATTTACAGATTATCCGCTCATCAAGACTGTTTTTCGGCATTTCGGAAAATGAAATCAAGGGAATGCTCGGCTGTCTTGAAGCAAGAAAAGAAAATTACGGCAAGGATACATATATACTGCGTGTTGGTGACACTACCGATTCAGTCGGGATTCTGCTTTCGGGTACGATTCTCGTAACGCAGGAGGACATCTGGGGGAATCGGAATATTCTGTCAACCGTCAGACCGGGTGAGACATTCGCCGCCGCATACGCGTGTGCTAAAGGTGCCGTTCTCGATGTGAGCATATATGCGGAAACGGCGGTCACGGTGATTTTTCTCAATGTTTCAAAGATACTTTCGATCTGCCCGTCTTCATGCGAACATCACGGCAGAGTGGTGAAAAATCTACTCGGTGAGCTCGCAAACAAAAATCTGATGCTCAGCGAAAAACTCACCCACATGGCGCAGCGCACAACAAGAGCAAAGCTGATGTCCTATTTTTCGGCAGAGGCGCAGCGCATCGGAAAATATGAATTCGACATTCCTTTTTCGAGACAGCAGCTTGCCGATTATCTGGCTGTTGAGAGAAGCGGCCTTTCACTCGAACTCGGAAAAATGAAAAATGACGGTCTGCTTGATTTTGACAGAAATCATTTTATTTTACACATAAAAGAGGACTGACGGCCGTCAATCCTCTTTTATATTTTATTTTGCCGTTTTCAGCATTTTCACAATCGCATCGGCCGTCTGTCTCCACTGTTCCTCGTGTGAAATCGTTGCGGCGTTATCTCCTTTTTGTTCTCCGTATAAGCCGAAATACGCATGATTTCCGCCGTCTATTACCGTTTCGACCGAATTTTCGGGTACAAGTTCGCGGCCCTGCTCGATTTTTTCCATGTTGAGAACGCCGTCGTTTGAGCCATAGACGGTCAGCACATCGAGATCTGATTCTTTAAGATCAGAGGCTGTATATGCCGCAAGAAGTACGAGACCGTCAATTCCGTTTCCGTGTTTTGCGGCATAATCCGCCGCCATCGCGCCGCCGAGCGAATGTCCGCCGAGATACCAATGCTCATACCGATAATCTTCGATGATTTTATCGGCTTTATTTATTCCGAAAAACGCAAGGTTGAACGGCATTTTTACAAGAAAAACATCGATTCCGTTTTCGGCGAGAAGGCAGACAAGCGGCAAATAGGATGTATACTCGATTTTTGCGCCGGGATAAAATATCAGTGCGTTTTCTTCTCCCGCGCCGTCTATGAAAAGACCTTCATCAATTTCGGTGATGTTTATCCGATCGTTTTTTTTAGGGTAGTCGGCAACTTCGGGAGATGCTCTGTAATAATCACCGACATAGATAAAAAAAGCGGACAGCAGTATGGCGACCGCCGTTGCCGATGCCGCAATTATTATGAATTTTTTCTTTTTTCCATGAGATTTCTTTAACATGTGAATGACACTTTCCATTTTTGCCTTATCGGCAAAAAGCTGCCTTAGGCTGTATCCTTTGGCAGCTTTTTATTTTTGACAGATTATTATTTAACCGGAATGTTGTTCTGCTTCCGAACAACATTTTCTTTGACATTCTGTTTCTCGTTTTGCGGAGCATTCTCTTTTTTGAAGAAGCTCCTGACGTAATCCTGTGATTTGTTCGCCAGCAGATCGACCAGAAGCTTATCGCAGGAACGCTCGCCGAGTTTTTCGACATCTATCTTTTTGCGTATGGTATCGCGGAGTTCATCGGGTTTCCCTTTCCCGGCATATATAGCGTTCATGGTATCGGTAAACGATGTTGCAATACCGTATGCATCAAGCATATAGCCCATCTGCATTTGCGCCAATCTATTGTTGCAATCATCGATTGAACCCATAATCCGCTCTTTTTGCTTACGATAATCGGGATCATGTTTATCGAGTTTTCCCTCGGATTTCTGCAGTTCCCCCAATGTTTCAAGGGCACCATTAAACGCATTCGTATAGCCTTCGGATTTCACAACTTCCATAGCCTGATTATGCAGCAAGCTCTGCGTAATACGCATACCGATAACATCCACTATCGCATTCTGCTTCTCTTCGGCAGACATTTCGGGATTATTTATAAGTTTTTTCTGTGCCTCAAGACCGCGATCCCATACTGTGCCGACATTCGCGCATATAATACCGTCTTTATAATCACGCTCTGTAAATCCGATTTTTTCAGCCTCGGCAAGAAGTTCTTTATCGCTGTTAAGCATATCGAGCATTTCGCCCGCATAAAAGCTGTAATCGGCAAGCGTATTCGAATCGGTTACCGATTCCTGTTTTATAAGCATTCTTGAGCATTGATGCAATCCGTCTTTGAGCATTTTCGCAACTGCGCTCTTGTCACCGCTATTATATTTCGCAAGCGCATCGGCAACCTCGGCTCTTGCGTTATTGACCCACGGAACTGCCGTACATATCTCACGTCTTTTACGGGTAAAGAGCGACTCGGTATTGTTATACCATATACCGCGTATTTCATTCTTCTGAGTTTCGGTCAGCTTTTCGTTATTTTCGGGTCCGCCCGGAATGGGATGGCGATGAAGTCTTTCGGCAAAATCCGGATCGCACATTGCACCGAGTCCGAGCAGAGCTATCTGATGGTCGCTGAACGCTTTACATTCGGGAAGAGCTATATCCATAATTTCGAGTTCTTTATTTCCGTTGCTGTCGGCGAATGTACCGTCCTCTTTAATCCACCTCTTAGCCTGTTCTTCTTTTATGTCGCCGCGGCGGGGCCCCGCAAGATAGTCGAGGCGGGCGCGTCCGTGCTCACGCTGCTCAAGCGTATCGGACACATTGAATGCCTGCTTATCGAACAGTATCTTTCGCTCTTTTTCATCGGCCAAATGCTTTCTGATCTCATCGGTAACATCCGTACATTCCTTGAGATCTTTTCCCATGTGTTTAAGGTTCATGCGATGGTCTTCAAATTTGAGCGCGCGTTTACGGTACTCGGCGAGTTCGGTTGTTTCGAATCTGGCTTTTGCCGCCTCCAGCTCACGCTCCTGTATATTATGCTCATTCAGTCTGTTCTCATATTCGCGAAGTCGAGAGCGCCCGTACAGACCTCCGGTAATCCTATTCAGAAATCTGAACCATCTGCCGAGTGGCGCCGGAGCCTCTACGGGATGTTTGAATTTGAATACGGGCACCCTTCCGGCTTTCGGAGACAGTTCGGTAATTCCTTTATTTTCCGAGATATTGATAAGTCTGCCGTCGGGCGCAATCACCGTTGCGCCGCCATCGGAGCATACCATATCGTGAAAATATGTAAAGCTGTCCCTTCCGTTTTGCTTACCCGCGTTATGGTGAAAAGGAGTTTCCCATCTCTCATTATCGAAATCCACGCCTATTTCTTTATACTCGTCCTCATGACTGTAATAGAAATAGCGCATCGGGTCGGATTGCTTCAAATTTTCAAGTTCTTCGGCCGTATATTTTCCCATTTTATTCTCCTTCTTTCGATAATTGTTTTTCCCGTTATTTTTTTGTCCTTACATAAATAATACACGCGTCAACCCCGAAATGTGTCAGGATTTTTTATCCTGCGGGAACTTTTTTTCAAAAAGTCAGTCTGAACAGTCTTGCGGCTGTGCCGACCGGCATTTTAACTTTAAGCAGATTGTTTTCGAGCGTATACCCGCATTCCTCGGTATAGGGATAAATAACCTTTATGTCTGTTATCTTCTTTTCGAGACAGCCGAGGTCGACGGTAACACTGCCGTTATCTATCGCGAATACCGACAGATATGCGAAATCGTCGTTTGCAAGGCCGTAAGCCAGCTCTTTATCTCCGACTCTGCACATTCCGAGCGGGAAAAACGGAAGCATGTGCTTAATATCGCCTCGTATTTTCTTATATGTCGAAATTCCTTCACGCAGAATGTCAAGACTGCTTTCCGACATATTCCATACCATACCGCTTACATACGGACGAAGGAGAATACCGTTCATCATATTGAAAATAACATGTTCTCTGTTATCCTCATACGGATATATCCATGTGCCGCACTGTTCGGGTGCAACAGCACTCGCAACGCTCGTACCGATATATGCATTGGAAATATAATCGGTCTGATCGGATGTCGACTGCAGCGAATGAAGCGAAAGTATACCGTAATCCATACGCTGACCGCCGGAGCCGCAGTTTTCTATTACGAGATTCGGATGACGTCTGTATATGTCGCGTATCCACTCATAAAACGCGCGGTAATGTTCGAGCATAGCCTCACCGCGGCTATCCGAATTGAGATCGCTTCCGGTTCCGGTTGTTACATTGTAATCTATTTTGAAAAATTCACAGCCGTAGTCGTTTACAAGTCTGTCCACGACATCCCCGCAGTATTTGCGTACCCTGGGATTGCGGAAATCGAGCAAATAACGGCCGCGCTCCATACGGCGTTTTCCGTGTGTGCATACAAACCAATCGTCGGGGAGTTTATCGGCGAGCTCGCATTTTACTCCCATAACCTCGATTTCAAGCCACATTCCCATGTGCATTCCCTTAGAGCGGCAATAATCAAATACGGTTTTGAGTCCGTTCGGGAAGCGTTCGGGGCTTTCTTTCCATTCGCCGACCTTATCCCACCACGGACCGGAATCATACCAGCCGCAGTCAAGGCAGTAGTACTCACATCCGAGATCGGCGGCGATATCGATAATTTTCTTTTCCTTTTCCTCTGTCGGATCGCCGAAAAGGCAGTTCATATAATCGTTGAACACGACAGAACATCTCTCGTTGTCAAGATTTTGTCTGCGGATGGCGCGGCGGTAAAGAGTAAGCGCAGCGAAAGCGTTATTTATATTGCCGAGCGATACACCGAAAGCCGACGGAACGGTTGTAAAGCTTTCGCCGGGTTTGAGATTTTTCCAGAAATCGGCATCGTCTGTCGGCCCGAAAAGTCCGATATACATGTGGCGGTCATCGCCCGAGCCGTATTCGATTGTCCACGCGCCCGAATAATCAATCTGTCCGTACCAGATTTCGCCGCTCTTTTCGTCAATGGCGATACTTATCGGCATATACTCGCCTGTCGAGTAGGAATCGCGGCTGCCGTAAACAAATCTGTTTGATCCGCCGTCGGGCAGATTATATCCCCTATAAGGCATGTGCGAAAGCCCCGCATCAATCGCGTCAAGCGTATGCCACTGTACCTCATTGCACCAACTGTTGCGTGCGAGCATGAGTTTGATATGGTCATACGTATCGGTTCCGCTGTCTTTTCCGATACCGCTGTAAACAAACGAGGAAACATACTCAATGCCCATATCGGCATCCGAATTATTCGTGAGCGTTACCCATGTGCGGACTATCGGTATGTCGTTATAGGTCTGCATAAAATATGCGGCGTGAAGTCGGTCGGGAGCGGCAACATCAAGTTCGAGAAGACTACCCGACTCATTATCGGTTATTTTATGGGAAACATATTTCCAATAGCGGTTTGTACTGCCCGAACTGCGTTTGCTGAAGTTTCCGTCATAGTTCTCGCCCGTTACCTGTACGGCGAGAAACTGCCACGGATGTCTTCTCGGAAGAGAAGCGTTATGTCCGTCCGAGGGACAGATGTCGAGAGGGCGCGAATTCGAAACCGCAGAAAAATCGACAAGTCCCACGGTTTTATCGTCATACACGCGAAACAGTATATTCATACCCGATCGGTTCATTCTTATATCCATAGTTTTCGGTTTCCTTTCGGCTTTTTATTCATTTTGAAAAAACGACGCCGAAAGCCAAAACTTTCGGCGTCGGACTGTTTGCATATTGTTGCCGAACTTAATTTTCAGTTGCAAGCTGCAAATACAATCGTGATTAAAATATAATAAACAGTGAGTACGCGGTTTTCGGATTACCGGCAGAAGGGATTTTCGGTAGGATACGGAAGAGCCTTAGGCTGATTATATGCGATATCGGCGATTCCGAGGAACTTGAACACCTCGAACAGCAGTTTGCCGTAATGTCCGAATGCAACTGCGCCGTGATGCGGATAACGTTTTTCGACAAGCACATGACGGTAGAAACGGCCCATTTCGGGTATGGCGAAAATGCCTATGCCGCCGAAACTGCCTGTCTTAACGGGAAGAATTTCGCCTTCGGCTATATAGCTTCTGAGATTGCCTTCCGAATCACACTGCAGACGATAGAATGTAATATCGCCTGCCGCAATATCGGCCTCAAGCGTTCCGCGGGTGAAATCGGGTTCGGAACCTGCGGGCTCGAGAAGTCTGTGCTGGATAAGCTGATATTTTATTGCTCTGTCGGCACACATCTTGCAGGAAGGCGTATTGCCGCAATGGAATCCCATGAAAGTGTCGGTGAGTTTATAATCGAACTTGCCCTTGATTTCGGCATCGTAAAGGCTTGCGGGAACAGAGTTGTTGATGTCGAGCAGAGTAACCGCATCGCCCGAAATGCAGGCGCCGATATACTCGGAAAGCGCGCCGTAAATATCAACTTCGCAGGCAACCGGAATACCGCGTGATGCAAGACGCGAGTTTACATAGCAGGGCTCAAAGCCGAACTGCTCGGGGAACGCGGGCCAGCACTTATCGGCGAAAACAACATACTCGCGCGAGCCTTTATGCGCGTCTGCCCAATCGAGAAGGGTGAGCTCGAACTGTGCCATACGCACGAGAAGGTCGGAATAGTATTTTCCCTCTCCCATTTCTTTTTTCATATCTTCGCATACCTCGGGTATGCGGGCATCGTTTGCGTGCGCTTTATAGGACACAAGCAGATCGAGTTCGGAATTTTCCTCGATTTCGACGCCGAGTTCGTAAAGTCCTTTAATCGGGGCATTGCAGGCGAAGAAATCCTGAGGACGGGGACCGAATGTGATTATCTTCAGATTTTTAACACCGATAACGGCTCTTGCAATCGGAACGAAATCGGCAATCATACCCGCGATATCTTCGGCTGTTCCGACAGGATATTCGGGAATATAGCCTTTGAGATGACGCATACCGAGATTATAAGAGCAGTTGAGCATTCCGCAGTAGGCATCTCCGCGTCCGTTGATGAGGTCGCCGTCGCCTTCGGCTGCGGCAACAAACATGCAGGGACCGTCAAAATATTTTGCGATGAGCGTTTCGGGAGTTTCGGGCCCGAAATTGCCGAGGAATACGACAAGAGCGTTGCAGCCCGCCGATTTTACATCGGCGACGGCTTTCAGCATATCGGCTTCGTTTTCCACCGTAACCTTACATTCATATATATCCGATACCGATTTTGCTATATTCGAGCGGCGCATTTCGGAAAGCACACGGGGAAAGCAGTCACGCGATACGGCTATCAGACCTAATTTGACATTCGGAATATTTTTCATTGTTTTCCTCCTTATCGGCGGCGTTTGCCGCACATCTTTCGGTTTGTATAATTTTATTTTAAGTCCGGACTGTCACGGGCCTGCAGGCGATACCGCCTTTGGCGGAAATGTCGAAACGGCGAACACAGGCAGCCGAACTTTTCATCATATTACATATATTATACACCGAGAGAAAAAAAAGTCAACACGCGAAGCGAAAAAAACGGGCTCATAACCGAATTATACATATTTTTTCCCGAAATGCCGAATTTTATTCGACGCAATGTGTCTACAGAGCATTACAAATGTTAATTTTTTTTTAACATTGAAATAAAACGGTAATAATTCTTGATATTATTTTGTAATTATTGTATAATCAACGGTGAACAAACGTCATTGTATTGTGCAATTTCGCATCTGATTATGAAGGGATGTGGTTTCTATCAGCTCGGAACTCGGATCTTATTTAACCAACACATTTTTCATGCTTATTATTCTGCTGATAATTTTCATCAGGACAAATTTGATGATCAAAAACAAATTGGCGCTTAACCGCTGCCGCAGTTTTGTATTTATAACCGCGTGCTATGTGACACTTGACGCGGCGTTTATCACCTGCCATCTCACCGAGTCGCTTCACGGAATACCATTCGAAATCGTAGCCTTTTTATTTTACATCGTCTACGTTCTTATGCCGTTTTTCTGGCATCAGTTTGTACGGTCATTCGTCGGCTCGACATTCAGAGCTAAATTAAAATGGGCGGAATATATTCCGCTTGCGATTCTGCTTATTTTGGCGTTAACAACGCCGTTTACCGGTCTTATCTGGTCGCTTGACGATACCGGAATGTATGTTCGCGGATCACTCTTTACATATTACAGCTACCTGAACTATTTCTACTATATTCTGCCGCTTATATACGCGATTGTCATTTTCATACGCAAAGAACTGAAAAGGGAGCCGTATGTTCTGCAGTCGTGCGTCATTTCACTGGTTCCGCTGATTGCGGCGGGAGTCAACAACATTATCATTCCCGTTTATCAGATTTATCCGTTCCAACCGTTTGTCTCGGTTATCGTTGCTCTGCTGGCATATTTCTTTATGGCGGCAAAGGAAAACGACCGTCAGCATCTCGAACATCAGGAAGCGATAGCAAAATCGCTCAAAGCCGCCGAGGAGGCATCTGCCGCCGCAAAAGAGGCAAGCGAAGTCAAGACCGCATTCCTGTCGAATATGAGCCACGACATCCGCACTCCGATGAACGCGATTATAAATCTCACTAAGATGGCGCAAAATGAGACCGATGTAAATGTCATACACGGTTACCTTGACAAGATCAACATTTCGGGCAATTTCCTTCTCGGGCTTATAAATGACATCCTCGACATGAGCAAAATCGAAAGCGGCGAGTTTGAACTTCACAAAGATGCTTTTACCAGAGCGGAATTCCTCGACACAATCGATACGGTTGTTCAGCCGCTTATGGATGCAAAACACCTTAATTTTCACAAGGAACTGCGTCCCGGTCAATATACCATCGGCGTGGACAAAGTGCGTTTCAACCAGATTTTCTTCAATCTCCTTTCAAATGCGGCAAAATTCACTCCAGAAGGGGGAGATGTCTGGTTTGAGGTTGACAATCTCGAAGTTACAAACAACAAGCTGAAAATTCTTTTCATAGTACGCGACAACGGAATCGGAATGAGCGAGGAATTTCTGGAGCATCTGTACGAACCGTTCGCACGCGAACATTCGGCGCTCAACAGCAATGTCGGCGGTACCGGCCTCGGTCTGCCGATTGTAAAAAGACTTGTATCGGCCATGGGCGGCGAAATCACCGTAAAGAGCAAGCTCGGCGAAGGAACAGAATTCAAGGTGACTTTCTATGTGGACATTTTGTCGAATGACGACGGCTCATCGGGCTATCGAAAGACGATTGACCGGACCGAATACAATCTCGGCGGAATGAAAATTCTGCTTGCGGAGGACAACGAACTTAATACATACGTTGCAAAACTTATTCTCGAAAAAGCGGGATGCAAGGTAACAACCGCATCGAACGGACAGGAGACGGTTGATACTTTCGCCTCGTCACAGCCCGGCGATTTTGACGCGATTCTTATGGACATACGCATGCCGATTGTCGACGGAATCGAGGCGACAAGGAAGATACGCTCGCTTGAACGCGATGATGCCGCCGAAATTCCGATTATCGCAATGACGGCAGACGCATTCGACGAAGAGCGCAAACACACGCTTGAGGCTGGTATGAACGACCATCTTTCAAAGCCGGTAGATGCCGAAAAGATTTACGCGGTACTCGCAAAATATTCGAAAAATCAGCAGCTCACGCAACAATCATAAAAAAAAGCAAACAAGATTGCAGAGGTAAATTCAAATGAGCAAGAGCAAAATTCTGATAGCCGACGATGCACAGATAAACCGCGATATGCTTACGGTTATGCTGGGGGACAAGTACGATTTTGTCTATGCGTGTGACGGCGTTGAGGTAATCGAAATGCTTGACGCCGGAGAAAATGCCGATCTTATGCTTCTTGACCTGAATATGCCGAACATGAACGGTTTCGATGTTCTTCACACGATGAACGTACGCAAATGGATAAACGACATCCCGGTTATGATAATCTCGGCGGAGGACAATCCCGAACTTATCGCGAAAGCGTTTTCACTCGGAGTTGTCGATTACATCAGCAGGCCGTTTTACACGGTAATCGTTCAGCGGCGGGTCGAAAACACACTTCTCATGTACTCCAAGCAGAAGCAGCTTGTCCACATGGTCGAAAATCAGGTTTACGAACGCGAAAAGATTTCGAGTTCGATGATTAACATTTTCAGCGACATCATCGAAACGAGAAATCACGAATCGGGCAGCCACACGCTGAATGTTCAGGCGATAACGAACATGCTGCTCACAGAGCTGTCGCAGAGAACAGACAAATACCGTCTTACGAAATCGGACATATCGCTTATCACCACCCTTTCGGCACTTCACGACATCGGCAAAATCAAGGTTCCCGAAGAAATACTCAACAAACCCGGAAAACTGACCGCCGATGAATGGGAAATCATGAAAGCGCACACAGTCGAGGGCGACAAAATCCTCGCAAGTGCCGAACTCGATCAGAACAGCAGCTTCATAAAGACCGCTCGCAGTATATGCCGCTGGCATCATGAAAAGTACGACGGAAAAGGCTATCCCGACGGACTTTCGGGCGACAGTATTCCGATAGCGGCACAGGTTGTTTCGCTTGCCGATATATATGATGCGCTGACGAGCGAGAGATGCTACAAGAAAGCCTTTTCGCACGAAAAGGCGGTTATGATGATAACCGGCGGTGAATGCGGAGCGTTCAATCCGCTGCTTATCGAAGCGTTCAATGCCGTTTCGGATTCGCTCGAATCGCTCAAAGAGAGCGGAAACCGCTATGATTTCAGCGAAAACGCGGCGCTTGTTGCCGATGAGGCTCTGAAAGCGAACAACCTACCCTACGAGAGCCATCTTCAGGGACTTATAGAGCTTGAACATCTGAAAAAGAACTTCTTTATGGAATGCTGCGGCGGAATCAAATTCGAATATGACACATCGCTTCACCGCGCGACATTTTTCGGTCAGCAGGTTGACGGAACCACCGTCAAAAAGACATTATTTTCGGACAGTGAGAGCGAACACTCGATTCTGCCGAAAAAATACTGGAAAATCATACGCGAAAAGCTCATAGAAGGCGGAAGAGAAAATCCGTATTTTGAAGAGGACATCGAGCTGAAGCTCGGAGAAGAGCGTCCGAAATATCACGCACGGATTATGGCGATATGGCCGGAGAACGGCGACAGTTACATTTGCTCGGTCGGGCATTTAACACCGACAGACGAAAAATAAGCTCAAAAAAGTTCACGCCGTATAAGACATTAAAATGTCTTATACGGCGTGATTTTATTTTACATACAGGGATATATATTTTTTAATTTCGCTTTAAGAGCGGGCGTTATTACCTCTTATAAGGTAGTTGTACCCCCCCGCATTTCGCTTGTAACTTCATGCAGAATTCTTTCCAGTGCGACAATATCGATGGGTTTTGCGAGGTGAGCATCCATGCCGGCCTCAAGACATTCCTGAACATCCGAGCTGAACGCGTTCGCGGTCATGGCGATTATCGGAATCGTTCTGCCGAGCGGATTATCACTGCCGCGGATTGCGACGGTTGCGTCAATTCCGTTCATTTTCGGCATCTGCACGTCCATAAGAATCGCGTCATAGTCGCCCTCTCTCACATCTGCGAATGCATCGACAATTTCGACGCCGGTCGGATATATGGTGCAGAACGCACCCTGCATTTTAAGAAGTGCTTCGAGAATTTCGGCATTGAGCTCGTTATCCTCGGCGCAGAGGAAGCGTTTTCCTTTAAGCGGGGAACGTTTATCACCGTCATCGACCGCTTTATTTCCTTTCGCGTTATCGACCGCGATATTGAGATTTTCGAGGAAGAACGGTCTTGATATAAATCCGTCAATCTTAATGTCTGTAAGTATCTGTCTTATATGTTCGCGGTGAGCATAGTCGCAGCAGAATATAAGTGCGGCATCTTTGGCGTGTTCGCGCAGTTCCGCCACTACATCGGCAAGTTTTTCATCGCTGATATAGCCGGACAGAAGCACCGCTTCACAGTCGCGTTCATCAAGCATTGACATCGCTTTATCGACAGAATCGGCGATTCGGAGATCGACCGATTCGGTGCTGAACGCCGCTTTGACATTATCGACAAGCATATTTTCGGAGGACACGAGAATGGCACTCTTTATTTTCGACATATCAACCGCGGATTTATCAATCTCGAAGGTGAGCGTAACATCGAATCTGCTTCCCTTTCCGAGTTCGCTCTGCACGGTTATGCTGCCGCCCATAAGGTCAACCAGATTTTTGGTTATCGACATTCCGAGTCCGGTTCCCTGCACCTTATTGGTAATCGAACTTTCGGCGCGCGCAAACGGCTCGAACATTTTTTTGACAAAAACATCGCTCATTCCGATTCCGTTATCGATAACCGATGTAAGAATTGTCGTACAGCCCGGGACATCGCACGGCAGTTCGGAAATCTCCATGCGGATATTTCCGCCGTCGGGTGTGTATTTTACGGCGTTATTGAGCAGATTTATGAATATCTGACGCAGACGCACGCTGTCGCCTATAAGATATTCATGAGTGATTTTATGAACGACAACAGCGAACTTGTGATTTTTCTCGTTACACTGCGATCGGATAATCGATTCGAGCTGTCCGACCTGTTCGGCAAGTTTTACCGGCTCGAAATTAAGATGCACCTCTCCGGACTCGATTTTGCTCATATCGAGAATATCGTTGATAAGTCCCAGCATATAGTTTCCCGAATGTCTGAGTTTGCCGATATAATAGAGCATTTTATCGTGGTCATCGACTTCGTTTTCCATCAGCTTTGTCAGACCGATAATCGCGTTCATAGGCGTTCTGATATCGTGCGACATATTGGCGAGAAACTGGCTCTTCGCCTTTGTTGCCGATTCGGCGGTCGCGAGTGCTTTCTCTGCTCTTTCACGGGCTTTTATAAGGTCGCTGTTTGCAGCTTCAAGCCGTATTTCGTTCTTTTCACGCTCTATATTCAATTTCTTGTTTGCATAAAAATTGGATATGAAATAGAAAACGCCAAGTACGGCAATCGCCAAAATCAGCGAAATCGTGCCAAACACAGCCATCAGAGAATCGACCATTTCGGAGGTGGTGGATGCGACAAGTTCACTCGGAACAATTACAACCATTCCCCATTCATATTCGGTCAAGCTGTCATAGAAGATATAAAATCCGTTGCCTCCGATTTTGATATCGGTACAGGCTATTTTTTCGTCTGCGGCGGTTTCAAGAAATTTATCAATCGAGCCGCTGTGAGGGAATATTATACCGCCAAGAGATTTGAAAAGATTCGTACCCCGAATACTTAGGTCGAGACTGCCGTCATCAAAGAGAATCGAGCCGTCGGCATCAACGATATATATGTTTGTGCTGTTTTTGTAGGCGGACAGTGTGAAATATTTTTTCATATCGGTCATTGAACGCAGGCAGACAAAATGAGTGATTTTCTTTCCGTTAACTGTCAGGCTGCCTTCGGGAATATCGGTAAACGCCATATACTGCTCATTATCGAGCCAGTTGGCGATAAGAAAGCACTGGCGGTCATCCGATGTCAGCTTATCAAGTCCCGTCCATGTTCCCTGCATTCCGTCGCCTGTATAGTAGTAGCCGTCCTCGTCAATCGCGCGAAACATCAGAGTCTTGCCCGGCAGACACAAATCCGTCTGATAGTGAGCGAGAACTTCGGCAAGCTCGGAAACGGTCAGATTTCCGCTGCCGCCTATTTCGGTTTCGATTTTTTCGAGATAGAGCCACTGGATATCCATCTGCAGTCCGAGTTTTTCGACTGCCTGCGCTCCGACCTCTTTAAGCTGAGAGACCGACTCTTCATATATTCTTGCCGCAGTGAAATGATTGAATATAAAAAAGCTTGCGATAAGAATGGCAAGTGTCAGAACGATTGTACCGACTATCAGCAAATAGTCTTTTTTCTCGCGCTTATGTATATTCCGATTCGTCGATGTCATAAATCAAATTCCTTTGAGTATCAGAAATTGCCGTTTTCAGAAAGACAGAGAGTACAAATATTGTCAATCTATCTCCTGAACAAGACTGTTATCGAGAGTCTCAGACGATACTTCTCCGACCTTTTTCAGATAGGCTTTCGCAGCGTCAAGTCCGACTATGCCGGTATCGACAAGTCCGAGAGTTGCTTTTTCTGGTTTATTATAGCCGCAGATTACGACTTTATAGGTCTTATCATCTTCGAGTTCATTTCCGTCGGCGGTAAGGAAAACATAAGGATAATGGTAGCCCGTACCGCGGGTATCGGCGCCGTCAGCCGCCATCGCCTTTATCCTTTCGCCGGTATATTCAGCGGTGAGAAGGGTATCATACCAGCCTGTCGGCAGGAATATCGTGATATTTTCCTCGGTCAGCTTTCCGGGGAGAATATGGCCGTTCGCGCCGTAGCTGTTTTCCATCAGCGCGTGAATTTCGGGATTATAGACATTATAGGAGATAAGCGCGGCAGCGGCGCCCGTTGCTTCCATAAACATCTGACCGCAGAGCTGCGCCGCCTGAACTGTATCAAGCTCTTCGGTAACGGTCGCGTAATAGGTTACGCCTTTTTTCTTGACATCGCGTTTAAGGTCATCGAGAAGGGCGAGCGTATCCGCGCCGCCGCAGTCGCCGTTAATCCAGTTATAAATCGATTCGCCGTAGCCGACCATATAGCTTTCCCAGCCCGTGTAGACAAGGTTCATCGAGTGGCCTGTCGACACCATTGCGACGGCGTCTTTATAGAAGGAGTCATCGGAAATTTCGAAATCGGTTATCGAGCAGAGATTAGTCGAATTTTCGCCGTTCAGCGCAACATAGCCCTCATTGCTCGATATAACTTCGAGAACTTTAAGAGCGTCCTCGAGTTTCTGCTCGTTGCCCTCTTTTTCAAGATCCTTATTCAGTCCGTAGAAGCGGTTCGGAGAGGTGATATAGCTATTCGTCATTCCGTCCTCGGAGAGGAAAGGAATAAGGCAATACTTATCGCCGGTGCCGTCGTCATTCTGAGCTGTGGCAACGATTGAGCCGATATAGAAAGCGGTATTGCCCTCTTTGAATTTTGTCTCGAGAGTCGTCGACGAATCTCTGCCGAGAGAGGTATTGAGCATTCCGCAGTCAATCCACTTTTGGACATAATCAACACAGGCGGCAAGATTTGCGTCGCCCGATGCGTAGGTATCCGACGAAACATCGGTAAAGCTCTCTCTCCATGCTCTGCCCGATGTTGTATTCATATACATTGCGGAGGTTATGGAGAAGAAATACTGGAAGGTGGTGCCGGGAAGGTCGCAGAGCGTATAGCAGAGATTTATGCCCGCTTCATTCAGCGCGGGTATCGTAACATCGCAGAGTTCGGTGAAAGATGTCGGCACCGCGATATTATTGCGTTCGAGGAGCGATTGATTGCAGGTTATACCGGTGATTTTATAGTCAAACGGAAGCAGATAGACACCGCCGTCAACCATATACTCGCCGAGGCGTGCCTTTGAATAGGATTCGGACACCGAGTATTTCGTAAGGTCGATAAGATTTTCTTTTTGTATATCGCCGCTCCATGCCTGTGTCGACGAATAAATATCGGGCATGATACCGGTTTCAAGCTGCTGTTTCATATAAGCGGACATATTTCTGCCGCGGTAGGGGATAATCTCGATGTTTATTTCGGGGTATTTTTCTTTTACGAGTTTGATAAGTTCGGAATAGTCGCGCTGACCGTCCATTATGGTTATCGGCTCGTGTTCGGTGCTGCCGCCGTCTTTTTCTTTCTTCTTTTCCTCGGGAGTTGACGTACAGCCGGAAATTACCGACACAAGGCAGACTGCTGCAAGAAGCACTGCAAGTATCTTTTTAAGCATTGTGATTTTCTCCTTTAATTATTCGGTGCGGCAAAACCGAGTTCCGAGCGTTTTGCCTTTTTTGTCTTCTGCACCATTTTCATTTTAACATAAAAAAAAAAAATTACAAGTCCTATTTTTGCTTTTTTTCACAATATTTTATAAAAATGAAATATATTTTTTGTGCAGATATAAAATTCAACAAAATAGTCCGCTTTGCCGTAAAATATAAATTTATGAGAAATTATGCAGTTTGTTTTTTTATATATTTTCGCAAAAAATTCACATAAAGGGTTGACAGCCGTGCATTGGATATTATATAATATTTATGTTAAGAATACGCGGTCAAGATCCGACGGCCGTTAATGCAAACGTAATGTATAATTATACATCTTTTTCAAAGGAGTGCGAATATATGGACAATCTTGAACAGTTTTTCGCATCGGCGGGCTCGGATGCCGGCAGCATTATCGGCAGGCTCGGCGGAAACTCATCGCTTGTAAAAATGTTTCTGTCGAAATTTCCGTCCGACGGTAGCTTTTCCGAACTTAAGAAAGCACTTAATGACGGCGATGTATCGGTCGCTTTCCGTGCCGCTCACACGCTGAAAGGCGTATGCGCGAATCTCGGTCTGCAAAATCTTTACGAGAAAGCGTCATCGGTTACCGAAATGCTGAGAGGCGGTTCGCTCGATGATGCAAAAAAAGCATTCCCTTCACTTGAGGAAGAATACAAAAAGGTTTTGGAGTCGCTGAAAAAAATTGGGATAGGCTGATCGGTCAGACGGCTCATTTCGGAGAATTTCTCGGTTTATTGCGGCTTTTATGAACAAATTTTCCTCACAAAAAAGAGGTACGGCTTATGAATGATTGGTCACTTGTAAGTGAATATTTTGCTCTCATTCTGATTGCGATTATCGCCCTGTTTCTATGTGGTTCGAAACCCGTACGCGGATTTAAGACAAGGAGATACTGCTACATAGCAAGCCTTGCGATGTCGGCGGTTTCTATTCTGCTTAACATCGTAACCGTTGATGTAATCGAACACATAGACAGATTTTCGGTACCGCTTGCGCTGGCGCTCAACACGCTATACTTTTTCTCAAGCTGGATCATGATTACGGTTATGGTCTACTACGTTTTTCTGCGGATTCTCGAATTCGTCTACAACAAGCGATATCTGCACGGCGTGCGCATAATTCTCGCATCGATTTTCCTGTGTTTCTGCGCACTGCTCGTTTACAACCTGTTCAGCGGAGTGATATTCTGTTTTGACGATAATATGATTTATCGGCGCGGTCCGCTGAATTTTGTCGGTTACATTCTTCCGCTTATCGAAGTCCTGCTGCTGCTGGTCTGCTTCTTCATTCACCGAAAGAACATAAGCGTTGCGACAAGGCGGGTACTCTTTGTCGGCTCACCGATAGCGATTGTACTCATTCTGTATCAGACGATTTACCCCGAACAGCTTCTAAACGGAGCGCTCGCCGCAATCGTGAATCTGATAATCTTCATCAGCTATTACAGCAGCGGAGAGGCGAAAGATTTTATCACGGGGCTTGACAACCGTCACTGCTTCACTGCGGAGTTGATGCACAGAACGCTCGGCAGGCAGAGCTATCAGGTTATTCTGATAAGGCTTCGCTGTCTTGCCGAAATCAACCGCAAATACGGACAGGAGGGCGGCGATGCTCTGCTCTTCAAAATCGGAGAGGCGGCTTCCCGTCTTGCAATCGGCGGAATGGCGTTCCGTCACGCCGACGAAGAATTTGTGCTTCTCTACCCCGATTCGGATGACGAGACATGCGAACGAAGACTCAAAACGGTTGCAAACAGTATGCGCAAGAAATGGCAGATCGGAATTTTCGAGACTGACATCACATTTTCTGCGGTAGAATTTCGATACCGCGGGCAGCCGTGGTCATTCGACGATATTACAAGTTTTCTGAGCATTTCAACTCACACGGCAATGGCAGACGGAATCGAGGAGCTGCCGTTCAACATTCAGTCATTCTGCCGTCACGAGCGGCGTGAATACATCATCAGGTCGCTGCGGTCGGCGATGCAGGAAAACCGATTCAGAGTTTTATATCAGCCGATATATTATCATCACTCGGGCAAATTTGAGTCTTGCGAGGCACTTATCAGAATGACCGACAGCGAAGACAATCTGATTTCACCGAACGAGTTTATTCCGATTGCCGAAGAGACGGGGCTTGTCGATCTTATGGTTGAATTTGTCCTCGACAAGGTATGCAGCCTGCTTGGCAGCGGCAAGATAGGCGAAATAAAGGCAATTTCGATAAATCTTCCGATAAAACAGGTTATCGAAGAAAAACTCGACGAAAGATTCGACAAAATTCTTCAGAGATACCGCATAAAGCCGGGACAAATCAAAATAGAGATAACCGAACGGGACATCGAAGAAAACGGCGATGCGGTGCTTGACGCGATTAAGCATCTGTCAAAACTCGGATACAGATTTATGCTCGACGATTTCGGAATCGGATATTCGAATCTGTCGCGTGCGCTGAGTCTTCCGTTTGAATCGATTAAGCTCGACCACTCGCTTGTACTGCTGCTCGAAGAAAACAGCAAGCAGCACGAAATCATCAAGCAGCACATAGTTCCGATGTTCCACAACATCGGTCAGAGTGTGGTCGCCGAGGGCGTTGAGACAGCCGAAATGGCCGAAACCGTACTCGGATGCAATGTCGACCGCATTCAGGGATTCTACTATGCAAGGCCTATGGACGAAAAGGAACTTATCGAATGGTACGAAACACGCACTATTCAAAACAATCTGCGCGACAGCTGACCGAGAGTTCGGCGGAAAATCGCGGTTAAACAAAATAAACCTCCGATTTCTGATGAAATCGGAGGTTTTCTGTTGATAATCAGATTGTTTTATCGGCGTGATGTTCATTATATTCTTTCCAGAAAGATTTTTTACGCATATAAAGCATGGTATCCGCCTCGCCGAAGGCTTTATCGAAATCGGAATAATTCACAAAATTGGCATAGCCGTAGGACACGCCGAACGGCAATTTCTTTGCCTGTTTTTCGATTTTCTCGGCAAGTTCGGCGGCTTTATCAGCCGATGGTGTTCGATAAATAACCGTAAACTCATCACCGCCGATACGATAAAATGTCGCTCTGGACGGCAGGCAGTCACGCACCGCTTTTGAAAACATCTGAAGTGCGGCATCACCGCAGGCATGACCTTTACGGTCATTTATCTGTTTAAGTCCGTTAATATCGAAAATAATGCAGTAGCGTTCGCATTTTTTTCTCGACTGCACTTCTTTATACATTCGGCTTCTGTTATATGCACCGGTCAGATAATCGGTTGAATATTTGCTGATAAGCAGATAGACATAGTAGAAGATGAGGCAGAAAATCGCGAGAGCGGGGAGAGAGCCGGCAATCGACCATTTATATTCGACAAACACGCCGATTCCGACAATTACCATTGCCGATACCGAAATAATATTTTCCTCTTTCTCACCATTGCGAAGATGATCGAGTGAGAAGAAAGTCAAAAGCAGAAGATACAGTGCGCCGACAATAAAAGTCGTAAACCCGAGCGGACCTCTGTAATAGCTGTTTGTCTCGGTATAACCATAGGCAATATCGGTAAATAATGCGGAAAATGCGACGAGCGCATCAAAAACGAGCGGTATAACGAGCAGTTTATACGCGCGCGGCCATCTTGTCTGTGCGGGAATCATGGTGATGAAAAAGATAATCGCGGGACGTGCGGTATAGGCAATCGCCGACATCATTATGCGCATTGTCGTCGGTTTATCGAATGTTGCGAAATAATTTTCGATCACTTCGGCTAAAATCAGCAGAAGGAGCGAAAAAGTGGCGTAAGTAAAATTATTCTTGATTCGCGGCGATTCCACATTGCTTCCGCTGACAAAGATCAGGAAAACAACCGCAGCCATTACAGTTGTTACGTAATTTTCGGCAAAAAAATCAAGCATATCTTCACTTCCCTTCTTTAAGCAAATCGCAATGTTTTATCGCATTCTGCGCAAAAATATCAATAATATTAAAGTCTTTGGGTCTTTTTTGCGGTTTTTTCTTCATACATTGCCTCATCGGCACTCGATATAAGGCTTGCGATTTCGCCGCCCGATGTATTTTTCGCGTATCCGACACTTATACTCAGTTTCATTTTCAAATTCATTTCGTCCGATTTTTTATCGGCGAGATCATTCATACGTTTTTTTACCGATTCGGCTTCGACATCATTCGAACATTCGACGGCAAACGCAAATTCATCGCCGCCGAGACGCGCGCAGAATCCGCCGGTCTCGATAGTGAGCTGCTTAAGAGCATCGGCAAGCGCCTCGAGCGCTCTGTCGCCTTCGGCGTGACCGTATTCATCATTCTGCTTTTTGAAGTTATCGATGTCGATAAACATAAAATAGAGAGATTTTCCGCTGCCGACATTTTTCAGTTTTGCGGAAAGATAACGGAGCATTTCCCTTCTGTTCGCTATATCGGTCAGCATATCTTTTGAAACCATGCCCTCGAGATTCTGAATAAACACAAGCAGAAAAGAAATCACGATTCCGACCGCCAAAATCGGTATGGTCTGGAATAAAAGCTGAAGCAAGGTGCAAAATAACGGCGGAAGAACAAAAGATGCCATTGCGAACAGGTCATCACGACGCGCGTAGTTTTCGCTCAGCATGGCATGTCTTAAGCACACGAGTGACGCATAAAAAACATACACATAAGCGAGAACATGCTGAAGAAAGAAGAGCGGGCCCTGATGATAGCCATTCTCATCAAAATAGAAGAGACATCCGTTAAAATATGAAATTACAAGAAGAGCGATAAGCAGAAAAACAGGAACGGTGTTAAAGAGGCAGAATTTCATTGACGGGATTTTTCCGTTCAAATCGGTCTGCGTATAAAGAAACCAGCAATATGTACATCCGCACAAAAAGAAGAAATACATAAAGTTAATTATCCACATTTTGTCGGTCGAAATCATTTCGAGGTTTTGTTTGCCGATATTCCACAAAAGATCGGCGATGTTGGCGAGAGCCGCACAGCTTACCGACGCGACAAACAGCATTGTTTTTTCTCTTATCATCGAGCCCGTGCGGATTGCGCTTATCGCAATCACCGCCATCAGCAAAACCGATATAATATTTATCTCGGAATAGAGGAGAGTCTCGGTAGTCGTAGAATTATCCACCTTTCAAGGTCAAATAAAAAGTCAAAAAAGCGTATTTGAATCCATCTTTTGCGATGGTAAAACAAAAAGCGGGAGAAAACAGGACGCTTTCAGCTATTGAGCCGCCGAACCTGAAAATCGGAGCTTGCGAGCAGATTACCGTCCGAATCGGTAACTTTTACCGATACGCCGAAAGTTTTCGATGAGTTGTCGTATGATTTAAGAGTTACCGACGCTCTCATATCGTAAGTATATGATTTTGACGAGAGAATTTTGTTGCCGCCGAGAGTTACCTGTCCGTCTTCATTTGTCGAATATTCGACATTCTCTCCGTAATTTTGGCTGAAGAAGCCGATTTTTCCGCCGATTACCGTTGTCGTTCCCGAATATCGCAATTCATCGCTGACCGATGCTCTGATTGTCGAGCAGAGCACCTGCGATTCGGAATCCATAACAAGTGTACGCAGTGAGCGCACGGCGAGCTGCACACCGATTGCCATCAGTGATGTTATGAGCAGCAGGACAATGACGGTACAGAGCATTTCGACGAGGGTAACGCCCTTTTTCGATTTAATCTTAGCCTCAGTCATTGCCGTTTGCCCCTTTATAATAGTGATATCCGATATCATCGGTATAGCGGTATGCTTTTGCCGAGCCGACGGTCTGTTTGTTTTCATCGATGATTCTGACATTTATGATGTCGGCATCCGATGTGCCGTAGTTAAACGAAATATCGGTTTCTCTGATTTTTTTATTGATTTTTGCGGCAACCGAAATCGCGGTTGAGAGGAAAAGCAGCACAAGCGTGCAGACAAGCAGGGCGGTCAATGTTTCGATGAGGGTTTCGCCTTTTCTATCACGGAGCTTTTTCATATTTTTCGTATTTTTCATACGTCAAGCCTCCTTACGTGTCACGCGGGTGTTTTTCCACTGAATCGATGATCTTGTGGTACGGACATAATATTTAGTAGATGTTGACCACCACCACCACCCGGAATCATCTTTTTCCTCGGTAGTTGTATCTTCATAATCTCCGTCTTTAATTCCCTCCGCGGTCATGCAGATACGGTATTTTTCGCTGCCGCCGCCTGTGAACCATACAGTAAGGCTGTAATTTCCGGAGCTGTTAAGTTTCATCGCGACTTCGGCACTGACAGAATCGTCTCCGTCGGCGTTTATCGTGTAGGTTTTACTAAATGCGGCAGTCGGGTTCTTATCGAGATAAGCGATGCCGCTCTTTATAATCTCCCAAAAAATGCCGTCACCTTCGTTTTCGGTGGTGCCACCGTCTATGCCATTTCTGTCATTTGTTCTGTCGGAATCACTCGTGTATTTCTTTACGGTTACAATCGAATAATCGCAGTTGCCCGAATCGAGTTCGTCACGGATAAGTTCGACCGCAGAGCTGACCGACAGATATGCCTGCTGCTGTTCCTTGTCATTGCGGATTGCAGTTGTCGCGCTGATTACCGATGAAATTATTACCGCACTGACCATCACGGCGACAAACATCAGAAGCAGAGCCATCATCATAGACGCGCCGGACTTATTATTCAGTTTTCCGATTATTTTCCGCATTCCGATGTACCTATCCTTTCGCAGGTTATTTGTTTTGTGTTTTGGTCTGTCTTACAGTCGGACATCGCCGACTGTAAGACAGATTTATTTTTAATTTCCGGAATTGCCCGCGACCGTAACAGAAACGGTCGTTGTGTCGCCAAGTCTTGCGGAGAGTATCGCATCGCTCGTGAGTGTATAGTCTGTCACAGATACCGAATAGTAGCTGTATCCGTTATCGCTTTGAGTCTTTTCACCGAGAACGATTTTCGCAACCGTTTCATACTGTCCGCTTTCAGCCGAGAAGCGGCGTACATATCCGTCGCTGTCGGGCGCAAGTTCTTCACCGTCAACGGTAAATGTGAATATGCTCATATTGACAGCGTTTACTGTTGTATACTCGCTGCGGACATAGAGTCCGTCACCGTCCGTAAGGTCGGAAGAGAGATTTCCGATCGGTCGTCTGTCGCTATCGGTATAGCTATGCATGAAGCGGTAGCCGTTTGCCGAATCGCCGAGTTTCAGGCAGACGAAATCGGGAGATTCAACCTCAACGATTATATCGGCCGTTTGGGTCATCTTCTCGTATTCGCCGCTGCCGTAGGCGTATGTGCAGCTTACCGAAATATGCGCCTCCTGCATCGATATATCTTCGAGCAGTCTTGCTATCACATTGATTTTCAGTATGCCGTTTGCAGCATCATAGGTAACGCTGTCATCGCCGCATATTACCGCGTTATCGCCGCTCTTGATTGTAACAGTCCAGCTGAGTTTGCCCGATTCGGGTTTAATCTGCCGCTTTCCGTCGTCGCCGTTTACATAGAATGTAAATTCGACTTCTTTTTCATCTCCGGACTTCAGCGAAATCTTTCCGTCGGAGCTGTCGATTATAAGTTCATTGACAACGTTGATTGTCAGATCAGATTCGTATCCGTCGATTTCGGCGATTGCGACCGCGATGCCCTCTTTTATGCCCCTGAATGTTACGATATAGTAACCGCCGATGCTGTCTTCGGCATAGGAGGATACCGAGTAAACCTCAAACGGGATATCGCCATCAGCGAGAATCTGTCCGATATCATCGCGAATTGTGATGCCGTTCTTTGTGAGCGTCTTTCTGATGCTGCCGTAGAGTCTGAGTTTTACCGAGACAAGCGGAACGGTTTCTCCGCCGTCGCCTGCCTTTCTGTTTGAATAGAGATCAAGCGATACCGATGTTTCGTCCCAGTATATACCCGATTTCGGCCATGCGCCGTAATGAACATTTACGGTATTTCCGAAAACGTCGGTCTGTGTAAGAACGGTCGGGAACGGATAGTTTATACCGTCAAGCGAGCTGTCTGTTCCTGGATAGCTGTATTTACCGTCAATCGAAACGCCGTGTTCGGTTACCGTTACCGTGGAGAAGTTGCCCGAAAGCGGAGTAGTATAGGTATCGTCGCGGCTGTCCCTATATGCATTGGTCGTCCACGTATCATATACGGCGTTTGACTGCTTGGTATTGAGCCATCCGGCAAGAGTTGCCGCATCGGCCATCTCGTCAAAGCTCAAATACATTGAGCGGTTATTGTAAACATAGACATGGTCTTTATTACTGTTTGTGTCAAGGGTTGCTATATCTGTACCGTTAAAGCTTGTATAATTCTTAAAGTTTTTGTAATCGGTGGTTTCCGAAATTTTGCTCTCAAGCGCGTAGCAGTTATAAATGCGGACATTTCTTGCCGCAACGCCTATCGCTCCCGTCTTTGTAAACCAGTTTGAAGGTGTCAGCATTTCGCCGTTGGACGCAATCGACATGGATGCGCGAACATGCTTATAACCGGTCTGTCCGAGTGTTTTAGGTCCTGCGGGCATATCAACAAAGCTGTAACAGTTAGCGACAAGAAGAGTACGGTTGCAGAATCCGACAAGCGTTGAGAGGTTGCCGGTGTTACGGACAACGATACCGCCTGCAATGCCGCCTACCCATATAGACATAGTGCTCTGATTGCCCGAGTCATTCTGAGTTACATTGCTGACTATTGAACCTCCCGCATAGCAGGAATTGATCGTAGCACGTGCAACACCCGCGATACCGCCCACACGGAGGTTTTTCCAACCCTGGTTATATGTAGGTTTAAGATTTATATCATTGACAGCCGAACAGTTCTCAATATCCATATTGGTCATGCCGACAAGTCCGCCGACACATCCGCCGCCCCAGCCGGGGTCATTTGAGTGACTGTCCACGATATTATAACCTGACACGGTGCAGTTTTTGAAATAGCTTTCGGTAGTGTCGGTTGCCGATGATTTACGGCTGCCCGCAAGTCCTGCAAGTCCGCCGAGAGTATACCAGTTGGCTTCATTCGAGTTATGCTCGATGGTGTTGCCGTACTCGGAATACATGACGATATTCTGCAGCTGTGCGCCTGCCGTTACACCGAACAGACCGACAGCCTGACATGTGGAATGAATTTCGATATTTTTAATTGTATACGACTGTCCGTCATACTTGTACGGGAAGTAGGCAATATATGCGGTTGAGTCGGCGCTAGCGTTTCCGCTCTTGTCATAGAAGCTGCCGATAGGAGTGAAATTGACATTTTTATTTCCGTTTTCGGCGTATGCGTCCAAGTCGTGCGACTGCGTCCAATAAAGATCAAGTGTCTTTGTAGGGGTGCTGTCGGGGTCGCCCGAAAGCAGATAGGGATAGCGGTCGCGAACCGGGATATTATAAGGTACATCTTTTGTACTCGGCCTTCCCCACCAGTCATATGTTGTCTCTGTTCGGGTTGCCGTATCGCTCGATTCTGCCGAATAGTTTGAACTCATAATCGAATATGTCGCCGTCTGCTTATAGCTGTTCCAGTTTATGAACTGAAGCTGAGCTTCCGAGCGGATTTCGTAGGTATTACCGCTTGTACCGGGTTTGGCGTTACCGGTTGAGACGGCGGTCTGTCCCGAAAGTTTCAGCGAATCAAGGCTGATTGAGTTGCCGAAGAAAGGACATACCGAATAGGTATATACCGAACTGCCTGTTGTTCTGTCGGTATATGTCAGTGTCCATGTGACATTCTGCGTATATTTTGTGGTATGCAGTTTGCCGCTTTCCTCACCCGTAACGTATGCGACAAAGGTATATCCGGACATCTGTTCGGCGATTTCTTCGCTCGCCTCTCTGCTGATGCTTCCGAGATTTGTATCGGATGCGGCAAAGGTCGGTTTTACGCCGTCTGTCTTATAGAAATAGCCGTAGCCGTAAGAGGTGACAACGCCGCCGTCATCATGTTCGGTACAGAGCGAGTTTCCGCTTATCATTTCGCCGTTATCGGTGCCGAGATAGCTGAAGTGATAGCCGTTATTCGATCCGTAATCCTCATATTCCCAATAGAATATGCCGAGTGATCCGATATTTTCCTGTATCGGCCAGTTGCCGAAATGCACGGTCTTTCCGTTTGCGGTTACTACCGCGGGATAGAGATAATTATCGGATGCCGTGCCGGTTTCATCGTGATTTTTCGAGCTGTCGGCTTTCTTAAAGCCCGAAAGGTTAAGGTTTTGCAATTCTCTTCCGGTTATCATCACGCCGGCGGCAAGTCCGTTCTTTGTGAAGGTATTGGAAGATGCGTTATATGCGTAAATCTCTCCGGCATACGAATATGTACCGCCGTCAAGGTAGCGGCAGTCTATAACCGCTCCGCCGATGCGCGCAAAGCCGTAAGATTCGGAAGATCCCGAAGAGACGAGCGCGACCGCCGAGTAACATTTACGCGTTACGCCGTTTGCGTTATTGCCCGCGAATCCGCCTATCCAAACCGTACTGCTCTTTGCGCTGAGCACGCTGATACGGCCGGTTGTATAGCAGTTTGCGATAGTTCCGCTGTTTTTACCGACAAATCCGCCTGCGTATGCATACGAAATATGTTCGGCAAGTTCTATGCCCGACGCATCCGACGAGCAGCGGCTTATCGTGCCGTTATTCTCGCCCACGAGTCCGCCGACATATACTGTATTTCGGTTATATCCGTAGTAGCTGATTGAATAGCCGCTCACAGAGCAGTTGGTAATCGTTCCGTTATTGACGCCGACAAGTGCGCCGATCTCGGACGAATCACGGCTGCCGTATGCCGCAACGCCGTTATTTGTGCGGCGGGATACCGATTCTTTACCGACACGTCCTGTCAGGAAGATATTCTGAAGCGATCCCTTCGAGCCGACCGTTCCGAAAAGTCCGGTATCGGCGGCGGTCGATTCAATCGATATTCCGGTTATTGTATGGCAGTTTCCGTTATACGCCGCGACAAAGCCGTTTTCGCCGTCAATCGGAGCCTGTCTTACGATAGCTGACGACGAATATTCATTCCAGAGGTAGCCGCTGTAATCGATGTCAAGTTCCTGACTGAATGTACTCTTTAATGTTTCGTCGGCATATTTATTATAGTAGAGGCTCATCGCGTAAAGCTGACGCGCCGTACGGACATAAATCACAGACGGAGCATCGGGTGTTTTATCATTGGTTGTGACCGTCTTTGCGAAATACGGGTTATAGTAATATTCGGTTTCGCCGCCGTCATCCGCCACCGTAATCTTCTGATAGAAGCTTTCGACAGACTTATCAAGTGTCGGATTGGACACTTTCTTCGGAAGCGGGACAAGGCAATATGTCGTATTGTCGTATACGACTTCATACTGTGTATCTGCGGTAAATGTCAGGCTGTCCTCATTCTTGCCGTATTTAACGGTTACAGAAGCAGACGCGTCCGGCCTTGTTTCGGATGTATAGGCAATCGCATAGCCGTCACCGACCGCAACTTTGCTGTTTGAAAGAGTAGAAAGGTTTGCACCTTCGAAGCCGTAACTTCCGTCGGCATAGCGTTCGAAATATACGAGTCTGCCCGACTCGAATTCGGCCTGCCAGTCGCCGTAGTGGTCAAGAGTCGAGAGTCGAGGATAAGAATATGTGGAAAGTCCCTGTTCGAGCAGATTATACGGATAGGTGGCATCGCCCGAATTGGCGGTAAACTCATTTCCGAGTTTTTCGGTGCCGTTTTTGCTCAGTTCTTCATACGAGATATATGAGCTGCCTTCAACCGAATTTCCGCCCGAAAGGTAATAGACATTCGACATATCACCCGATTTTGCGGTAGAATAGACGGTAAGTCCCGCGGATGTCGTGAAGCTGCAGGCGGAATATCCGTTCTTTGCCGATTTGATATTACCGTATACAATTCCCGCCTCGCCGACAGATGCCGACTGATAGCCGACGGCGTAGAAATTTTCAATTTCAATCGACGAATCGGTTGATGATGTGCCGAAAAGTCCGCCGGTTGTCTTCGATACAAGGTAGCAGTCGGCATAAATGTCAGCTGCTGCAAGTTTTCCGTCAACCTTTCCGACAAGTCCGCCGGCGTATGTATTGCCTTTTATAACGGTTGCGGCAAACGAATTTTTGATTGAAACAGACGCGGTGCTGCGTCCGATGAGTCCGCCGACGGTATCACCGCAAATCTGCGGTTCGAGTTCTTCGACGGCTTCGGCCGTTTCGATATTATCGAGATCGCCCATTACCGCACTCAGGTAGACACGGCAGTTTTCGACGGTCAGTTTACCGTCCGCCTTGCCGACAAGTCCGCCGACATCGCTGCCCTTATCGATACGGGTACCCGTCAGCGTGACATTTTTGATTTCGCCGGAGAATGTGCGGAAAAGTCCCGCCTCGGTATTATCCGAGTTTTGTATATGAAGCGAATAAATTGCCGTAGACAGTTCAGAATCGCCTGCCGACGACTGCCCGTCATAAGAGGTCAGGCTGTCGTTTTCAATCGGCTTGAAATCGTCACCGTAAAGCGAGTACCAGTCGGTGTCGTCGTTTATATTATCTTCGAATGATATATCGCTTATCTGAACGGCCTTCGTGATTTTCGAGGATACGCGCGAGTCACTGTCAAGATTCTGCAGATGACGCGCGTACGAAATCACTGCGGTATCGGATGACATTTCCTTACGGTAGGCAAACAGACTGTTTGTCGCGGTATCGACGGTTACGTCATCCACAAGGGTATCCGAACTGCTTGCTTTAAGCGTAATATTCAGTTTTGTGCCGCAGGCAAGTTTATGCTCGGTCTGCTCATAGAAGCGTGATGCATCCGATTTTAAGCTGTCGAGCGTCCAGACATATTTATAGGTACGCGCGGTTACCTGTGTCAGCTCATCATGCTTTATCGTGCGTTTATAGCTGTTTGTGCCGTCCGAAAGAGTTATCTCGAATGTCAGCTTTCCGTTTGTCGTGGGGTTATTGCAATAGAATGTTGCCGTAAGTTCTTCTTTATTTTCGACGGTTATACCGGGGAAAAGCGATTCGGTCGATTCTATCTGAGAGAGGTCGCCGCCGTAATAGCCGACGGTCGCGCCTGCCGCAAGTCTGCGTTTTTTTATGCGAAGGTTATCAAGTTCGCCCGCGTCATTCGGAATATCGCCCGATTCACTGTAAAATACACCGTATATACTTCCGCTTTCGGGATCGTATTCTATATGCCACTGATTTGAGCGGAGTTCCTCATCCAGACTGTCAACCGGCAGAAGTGCGGATGCGGCTTCGCCTGTTACGCCGCCTGTCTTCGACGATTCGATATAACAGAGCGTATCATCGCGCAGTTCGGTGTTCGAATCCGCGTCAACCGGAACGACACCGAGTTTTTTTACTCCGTTGCCGCCGTCTGTATACTGATAAAGAACTTCGTAGCCCGAGGCGCGCAGTTCGGTCATCCGCCACATCGCGCTCACATAGATTGTTTCCGCCTTGCTGTCAAGCTCCTTCTGGCGAAGCTGTTTGCGTATCGAAACCAATGAAAACATGGTAACGGTTACAAGCACCGCCAAAATAGCGACGGCGACCACCAGCTCTACAAGTGTAAAGCCGGCACGCAGACGGTTTTTACGAAATCCTTTCCTATTGTTCATATCTTTTCCCTCCATGCCGAATAAACGGGACCGAATCGGGTTGAAATTTCAAAATTTCGACAAAAATAAATTTAATTCAATATATGCGGAAAACCGGGACCTAATAAACGGGTTCCGGTCTGTCTGCATATCAACCGACAAGCTCGTAATAGCTGATACTGAGCGTTACATCGACGCTCGAATCGCTGTTATTAAAGTTTATCGACAAGTCGGATATCTGGTTAATATTATCACTCTCGTGCAGAGTATTCAATATACTGCGCGCCGTCGAATAATCATCGGCTTTGAAAACGAGCGTGAGCGGACGGCAAACAATATATGTGTTCGATTCCAGCGTATATGTGCTGCCGAAATTGAGCGAATAGCTCCTTGCGCTGCTAAGCGTTGTGTTGAGTTCGACAAGCAGCGCATCGGCATTATCATACGCCGGCAGGGGTTTATTATTTCCCGATTCTTTCAGCTCGTCAAGCTCTTTCTGCATTGCGCGCATACGGGTAAGGGTGATTGTATCCTGTGTTATTTCATCCTGCTCGATATCGGCATTGGACTGATACTGTGCAATCGAGTCGTTAATCGGCTCAAGAATGAGTTTGAAATAAGCGATTGCGATAATCATTACCGCAAGAACAACGAGAAGAATTTTCTCCCGAGTCGTAAAGGCACGTGTCATCATTTCTCCTCCTCTTCCGGCTGAAGCTTGACTGTTATCGAAAAATCAAGTTTTTCGTCGGCATCCCGCGCGGTCGAAGCGATTGTAAGCACCGCGTTCTTAACTATCGGCTGACGCTGAAGTTCGGCAAACATCGCCGAAATTTCCTCAAGGTTCATACCCGACATCTTTGCTATTACGACATCATCGTCTACGACGAACGAGTTGACCGTTCCGCATGACATAAGGCGTGCCTCAAGCAGATCGAGCACTTTAAGACGGTCGACGGACACGGCAACACCGTTTTCGCCTGTCATCCATTTTCTCGAATAGGTGTGGTATTCATGTTCGACATTCGGATAATCTTCAATGGCTTTATCCAGTTCCACGTGCTGATTGTGTACCTTATTATATTCGCCTTCGGCTTCGCGAAGTCTTGCGAACTGATCGATTACGCCGATTTTCGTAACGAGGAAGCAAAGAACGGCAATCAGCGCGATTCCGATGATAAGCATAACAAGATTCTGAGTGTTATTTTCGCGTTTTGCGAGATTTACGCGGCGCTTTGTCGGATATTTTTCGGTTTTGATTTTAATCGGTTTGGTTAAAATATTATTCATCTGAGCGCCTCCTTATGCCTGCAACGCGCAGCCGACGGCTTTAACATAAAGCCACGGACTTTCGATATCGGCGCTTGACGGCATCCAGTCTGCCGCCGAGCAGAGCTCGAAATCGGTAAGCTCGGATATGGCGTCGCGAAGCGGTGTAATCGCGGTACCGCCGCCGCACAGATATATGCGTTTCAGCATCTGCTCGCGGTTATTATAATTATAGAAGTTTGCAACCTTCATTATCTCGACCGCCATATTATGATACAAATCGAGAAGCGCGGGTTCATTCAGCGCGTTTTCGTAGTTGCTGCGCAGATGCTCATGTGCCATGTGAGTATCGACTCCGCGCAGTTCGGAGAGTGTCTGCACCAAATCGCGGGTACCGAGATTTACGGTACGGCGGGTAACGAACGAATCGCCTCTGTAGAAGAGCATACGAACGGCATTATAGCCTATATCGAGAAAGCAGGTATCGCCCTCGACTTCGGGCGCAGCCATGAGAAGTGCGGCATACGCCGATTCCTCCGGAATAACCGATTTAAGACGGAAGCCCGCGCGATGAAACATTTCGCGGTAATCGGCAATCGTCTTTTTAAGTGCGGCGCAGGCAAACAGATGCATCTGGCTTGCGTTTCCCTGCTCGTCTTTTACGAGTTCCTGTACGGCATAATCGAAATAATAGCTGCTCTTTTCCTCGGTAAGATAGTCCTTAAATTCATAAGGAAGGTTATATCCGAGCTGTGAATCGGTCATTGCGGGCACATCGATATTACGGGTAAATACGAGAGACGCCGGAAGAATAACCGCCGCTGATGCGTGCGGAATATGATTCTCGTTTACGATATCACGAAGAAAATCGGCCATTGCATCCATAGAGAGAATTTCTCCGCCAGACACAAGATTGTCAATCAGAGGGGCGCAGACCGTCTTTTTTCTTGTGTTCCCATTATACCATGCGATTTTGACCTGAGATTCACCAATATCAAATGCGATTAGATTTCGGCCCATAGTACAGAACCCTCACTTTCCGAGAAGATTAAAAAAGTTGCAGATATGCTTTTATTATTTTATCGCCGACGAGCAGTGCGATTATCGCCGCAGCCGCTATTGACGGCCCCCACGGGAAAATCTTTTCGGAGGCATCATCGGCATCGGCTTTTTTCTTTTTATTCTTTTTAGATTTTTTTGCGTTTTTCTTCTGTTTTATCTTTTGCGTCACCAGCGCGAATATGATTCCGAGCAGGCAGGCAAGAAGCAGGCAGAGAATGTTCTTCGCCCAGCCGAGATAAAGACCTGTAACGAAAAGCAGTTTTATATCACCGCCGCCCATCGCCTCGATTTTGCGTATTTTCTCGTAAACAAGAACGAGAAGGAGAAGTCCGCCGCCGACGGCAAATCCGCCGATAAGAGAATCGATGAGATTCCCGCGAAAATCGGGCAGCAGGAAATAAAAAGGTATACGCAGAACTATTCCGGCGATTACATAGCGGTCGGGAATGATATACCCCTCCAGATCCGCGAAGGATGAGGCGAGCAGAATACATGCAAAAAGCAGCATTTCGAGAAGCTGGAGCGAAATATCATATCTGAAAACAAAAATCAGGAAGACAAGTCCGGTCAGCGTTTCGGCAAAAAGATGAGCTGACGAGAGTTTCGCGCCGCAATAGCGGCATTTTCCGCGATGAAAAAGATAAGAGAAAATCGGGACGAGGTCTGTCGCGGACAGTGTATGCCCGCAGACATCGCAGACAGAGCGGCCTTTCAGAGGCGACATACCGTGAACAATGCGCCATGACATACAGTTAAGGAAAGAGCCGACGCAGGCACCGAGAACGAACGAGATAAAAGCTATATAGATGTCAAGTCCGAGTGACAGGTGCAGCATAGTCGTTTCCTTTCCGATTTAAGCCGCAGGGACGGCAACCCTCCGCCCCTGCGAAAATCATGAGCTCACTTTTTCGACATAAGCCGAAAACAAATTGGTATGATGGTTATATTAGTTACCAGCAGGTGTTGTTGTTGTTGAGCTGCCTGTGACATTAACCGAAACTGTGCCGTCAGCTGCAACGTTAACTGTAACGGTTTTGCCTTTTTCAGGTGCAACCGCTGTGCCGAGGTATTCAGGCCATGTTATATTGTCCCAAGTGCTATTAGACTGTGTCATTTTTTCAGATTCAACGGATACTGCTGCACCCGTGTCAAGATATTCAACCATAGCTTCTGCGTATGCAGCACGAATGTTGGCAAGGTCTGCTGCTTCACGAGCTTTCTCGAGCTGAGCCGTGAATGTCGGAATCATAATAGCAATAAGGATTGCGATGATCGCTACAACGATCAGCATTTCCATAAGGGTAAAACCTTTTCTGTTAAGTTTCATTAGAAGTTCTCCTTCCGATTATTTTATAAAGTCTGTATGTATACATTGTCTGCGGGTTGAAAACAGACAAACGATACCGAAAATCATGCTTCTACTTAAAAGTTATACATCTGGAAGAGCGGGAGGTAAACGGCGAGAAGCAGAACAACCGTTATTACCGCAAGGCCGATTGTTATCGCGGGTTCAAGCATGGAAAGTATTCTGTCGGTCATGATACCGACTTCATTATCGAAATATTCACCGACGACGGTGAGAGTCTGTTCGAGATTACCCGAACGTTCGCCGACACCGGTCATTTCGGAAAGCAGTTTGGGGAAGCATTTATTTTCGCTCATGCAGTCGACAAGACTGCGTCCCTGCTCCACTCCCTGTCTTACCGAGCGTATACCGCGCGCGACTGCGTAATTCGAGATAACGCCGGACGTCACCTCAAGCGAGCGGACTATCGGCAGTCCCGCGGTCAGCATTGTCGCCATTGTGGAGGCAAACTGAGAGGCGGCGCTCATAATATAGAGTCTGCGCAGAGGAGAGCGGTAAATCTTGCCCTCGGCCTGAGAGAGCCGTCCTTTTTCGGTACGGCGCATCATCATACGAATGAAGAAGAAAAGCAGAATCGCACCGACAATCGCCCACCAGTAGCCGGTTATAAAGTCGGAAAATGCGATAAGTCCTTTTGTAATCGCGGGAAGTTCGGTTCCGAATTCTTTGAAAGTTTTGGTGAACATCGGAACGGCGAAAATCATTATAATCATAAAGACTATCACGGCAACGGCAAGCACCATTGCGGGGTAGGTCAATGTACTTATGATTTTTGCGCGAGTCTTCGCCGATTTATCGTAATATTTATAGAGGCGTTCAAAACAGAGTTCGAGTGTACCCGCCTGCTCTCCCGCACGAACGGTTTCGATAAAGGTTACGGGAAGTTTGGGGCAGTTATTCGAAAAGCTCTGCGCAAGGCTGTATCCGCCCGACACATCCTCCGAAACTTTTTCGAGCATGTGCCGTATTGATTTATTCTTTGCCTGTGCGGCAACCATTTCGACACATCTGTCAATCGACATACCCGATGTCAGGATAATCGAAAACTGCGAGCAGATAATCGACAAATCTTTATCGCTGATTTTGAGTTTATCGGCGGCGATTGCGGAACGGCTCTCTTTTACGGGTTCGATTTTCGTGATAATCGAGCAGGTATCGCGCAGGCTTGAAACAGCTTCAAATTCATCATACGCCTGAATGACGCCCGATACTTTTACGCCGTCCTCGGAGAGGCCTCTGTATTTATAAGTTTTCAAGCGAAATCACCTCTCTTTTATCAGAATCTGCGGTTAATGCTTGCGGAAAACGCCTCTCTGTCACGGCAGCAGGAAATCGCGGTTTCGCTTGAAATCATACCGTCGCGGACAAGTTTCTGAAGCGCATTATCCATTGTGATACTGCCGTTCTGTGCGTTCATGGTAATATAACTGTCTATCTGCGGGGTTTTGCCCTCGCGGATGATATTTCTGATTGCGTTATTGACGACCATTATCTCGCAGGCGACGATTCGTCCGCCGCCGTTTTTGCGCGGAACGAGCTGCTGGGACACGACCGCACGCAGAGTGGTCGACACCTGCAGGCGTATCTGACGCTGCTGTCCTTCGGGGAAAACATTGACCATACGGTCAATCGAGTCTGCCGCCGAATTCGTATGCAGAGTGGCGAAGACAAGGTGTCCGGTCTCGGCGGCGGTAAGCGCCGTCTCTATTGTGGCAAGATCTCGCATCTCGCCTATCAGTATGACATCGGGATCTTCACGCAGAATCGAGCGGAGACCGTCGGCATAGCTGCGTGTATCGGTACCGATTTCACGCTGATTTATCACGCACTGAACGGGCGAGTAAATATATTCTATCGGATCTTCGAGTGTTATTATATGTCCCTTTCGGGTATTGTTTATACGATTGAGAAGCGCGGCGAGTGTTGTCGACTTACCCGATCCCGTTTCACCCGTTACAAGCACGATTCCGCTGCGGTATTCGGGAAATTCGGATATTACCGCCGGCAGCTGAAGTTCCTCGATTTCGGGGATATGGTCGGAGAGAATACGGACAGCGGCAGATGTCGATCCGCGCTGACGGAAAATATTAACTCTCGTACGCGCGCCGCATGAAAAAGATTTGGCAAGGTCTATTTCGCCGATTTCTTTCATTGACTCATACTGTTCACCGGCGAGCGCAAAAGCGTATCTTTCGCAGTCATCATGTGTCAGCGGCTCTTCGGCGCCCTCCAGCGGGCTTATAATGCCGTGAATACGGACTTTTACCGGCAGACCGCACACAATATGAATATCGGACGCGCCTGCCTCTTGCGCGCGCTCAATCAGTTGTTCGAGTTCAAGCATAGACACCTCAATCGACAGTTGAATTTACCGCTTTTGCCGTTTCCTCGACGGTTGTTTCGCCGTCAAGCACAAGTTTACGGCAACTTTCGCGCATCGTGACGAAATTCGAATTTTTTGCCGCCGCAAGCAGATTATCATAATCGGCTCCGCTGTTTATAAGGCGGCGCATATTTTCGTTTACGGTAAGTATTTCAAAGACGGCGCGGCGTCCGAGATAGCCTGTATGATAACATTCCGAGCATCCTTCGCCGCGATAGAAAACAGCATCGGTTTCTTCGGTAATTCCGAGAAGGGCGAGTTCTTCGGACGTCGGCGTATAGGCTTTTTTGCAGTGCGGACAGATTTTGCGCACAAGCCGCTGGGAAACAACTCCGCGGAGAGCGCTTGCGATCATATACGGCTCTATGCCGATATCGATGAGTCTGTCGATTGCCGACACGGCATCGTTGGTATGCAGAGTCGAAAGAACAAGGTGTCCGGTAATAGCCGAACGAACGGCGATAGTACCGGTTTCGCCGTCACGGATTTCTCCGACCGAGATAACATCGGGGTCCTGACGCAGAATCGCGCGCAGACCTGCGGCAAAGGTCATGCCTGTTTTTTCGTTAATCTGGCACTGGTTGACTCCGGGAATATCATATTCGACGGGGTCCTCGAGCGTCATAATGTTGGTTTCCTCGTGATTCAGCTCCTGAATCATCGCGCACATCGTGGTCGATTTACCCGATCCGGTAGGACCTACGATAAGAATGACGCCGCTGCTGTTTTTCAGCAGATTCTGATATTTCTCGAGATCGTCTCCCGAAAGGCCGATTGACCGGCTCGATATTTTATTCTGAGTTTTATCGAGAAGTCTTAAAACGACTTTCTCGCCGTAAACCGTGGGAATCGAAGAGATACGGAGGTCGATTTCGTGCTGTCTGATATATGCCATTGCACGTCCGTCCTGCGGTATTCTATGCTCGGATATATCCATGTTACCCATTATTTTCAGGCGGGATATTACGGTATTCTGGAGATTTGACGGAACGGTGAGAATTCTGCGCAGTGCGCCGTCTATTCTCATACGGACAACCATTTCTCCGTCCTGCGGTTCAAGGTGAATATCGCTGGCGCGCTCGATGACGGCGCGCTCGATTATCGAGTTTACAAAGCGGATTGTCGGTGCGCCCGACTCGCCCGAACCCGACTGAGCCATCTGAGCGGGTATAATATCGTTTGACGATGTTCCCGCCTCGATTTTCATCTCCTCGATGGCACGCGCGGTTCCCTCGTTTCCGTAGAGAGTGGAAATCGCCTGATCAATCGCGGCGTGAGCCGCAATCATCGGTATGACCTGTTTATGGCTCGAAGCCTTTATCTCTTCCTGAGCAAGGAAGTTCAGCGGGTCACTGATTGCGACATAAAGCTCGTCTTTTACGAGTTTTACGGGAACAGCGCAGTATTTTTTCGCGATCGCGCGCGGAACGAATTTGGCAAGCTCCACAGGAATGGATACCATTGTCAAATCAATATACTCGACACCGAGCTGCATCTGCAGAGCTTCGATAAGCTGGCGTTCGGTTATGATATTGTTTTCGATAAGCACATCGCCGAGCCGCTGACCGGTCTGCTTTTGAAGAACAAGAGCATCATCAAGCTGATTATTGTTGATGACACCTGCCGAGATGAGCAAATCGCCAAGACGCATATAAGCCATGCCGTCACCCCCGTATTTTTCTCTTTTTGCAAAAAATCGGTATCCGCAATGTCATTATAGCAGAAAGAAAGAAAGAAAGAAAGAAAGAAAGAAAGAAAGAAAATTTGTATAGTATGCACAAATTTTTCTCTCTTTTTCATATACCTTTCGTAACTTGCTTTATTTTATCCACATTTGTACAAAAATACCAATTTATTTTATTTGTTTAGAAGATTTTATCATAGAATTTTCAACTTGTCAATAGGGAAAGAACTTTTCATACAATCGAAAGTCGGTACAAACACAATATTTATGTTGAATTTTCACGAATGCGTCCTATCGCTGCCGAAATCAAATGCGGTTTTCTATCCATGTCATAAGCAGATCGACTATTCTCTCCTGCTCATTCCCGGTAAGTTCCCTGTCTTTCGGAATACGGTACCATTTATAAAGGCAGCCGCGGCAGCAGCAGGCGCAGGCGTGCTGCGCGACAAAAACCGGATGTCCGCGCATCGGAGTCTGTCTGCCGTCATTCGGAATTTGTGCCGGAGCGAGTCTTGTCTTCACAAAATCTGCGGCGTGTCTTCGCACTGTATCGATTCCCTTATCTTTTATATATTTCTGGTCTTTTTCGGTAAGATGAAATTTCGATCTGAATGCCGATTTTTCGAGTCTCGCGAAAGTATTTTCGTATTTTTCCATATATTATATCATATTTATTAAAAGGTGAGTTCTTTTTCATTCAGCAGCGCGCCGCCGATTTGCTCCTTGCTTCCCCTGCGGCCGTTATACCAGAGCATCCAGCAGTCACCCATGTTCAGGACGAACGGTTTATAGCAGGCATCGGCATCCCATGCGCCTTCATCGGGAGCTATAATCGGATTGAATCTCGAACGTTCCCAATCGGCCACGCCGTTTTTCGAGCGGGCAACGCCTATCTGGGCGTAATTTTCATTATGATATCCTATATAGAACATCCAGTACATTTCTTTATGGAAAATCACGTGGCATCCTGCCGTCTTATGCTTTTCCCATTCGTTCGAAGGTTCGGCATGAAAAATCGGATTCAGCGGACTTTTTTTCCACACAAGTCCGTCAACGCTTTCGGCGTATCCGATGGCTGTCGGCTCATACTGCTCGCCCGCAGAATACCACATACGGAAAATACCGTTTTTTTCGTCGTAAAGCACGCTCGGATTCATGACAGCGTGTTTTTCCCATTCTTCTCCCGCGCTGAGCACAGGTTCGTCGGATGTTCTCGTGAAATGAACACCGTCCTCACTGACCGCATGGAAAATATCGGATGTGCCGTCTGCCACGCCCGGTTTGAACTGTCCGACATACCACATATGATAAATTGTGCCGATTTTCACAACCGACGGGCGGTTCAGGTCATCTTCGCGTCCCATCTTCGATTTTCTCGGGCCGATACATATTCGGGGATCCGACCAGTGAATACCGTCGGTGCTTTCGGTAAGGGCAATCGATGCCTTATCCCGCCACGAAAAATACATGAGTATTCTTCGGTCTTCTTCCTTTATCATCGAAACATCGAAACAGGTTCCCAAATCACCGCCGAGAAGCGGATTTTCGGGCAGTTTTATCCAGTTTCCGTTTGTCCCGTGGGAAAATTTTTCCATTTCCGTATCCTCTTTTCCGAACAAATCGATATCCCGTTCTTTATACCTTATTTTACCACACAAAGTTTGAAATATCAAGCTGAAAATAAAAATCTCATTCTGTCTTGACAATCCCGTATGACAGAGTTATAATAGTTGCATACGCAACTATTATAAGGAGTGAAAATTCTCTATGCCTACATTAACAGGGCAAATAAACATAACCTACCGCTGCGGCATGATGTATCGTGATCGTCGACTTGCCGATCTCGGCCTCAACGGCTGTCAAAGTCAATATCTTCTGCCGCTCTACAAAAGGCCCGGCATCTCTCAGGAAGCGCTGGCAGATTTTCTATGCGTCAACAAATCAAGTGTTACCCGTCAGCTGTCGGCGCTGGAAACGCAGGGTTTCATCAGACGCGAGACAGATCCGAACGATCGGCGTTCCATGCTGGTTTATCCGACCGAAAAGGCGATTGCCGTGAGAGACCTTCTTTACGATATTCTTCGGGAGTGGCGGCAGTATCTGCTTCTGGATTTTACCGATGAGGAGCGTGAAACGCTGAATCTGCTTATGGAGCGTGTCGCATCCCGCGCCAAATCATACGCGAAGGGAGATGATGCGAGATGCACCTCATCCGAACCTACCTGAAACCTTATTACGGACGCTTATTTTGGCAGATGCTGATTAAAATCGGCGGCACGGTCATCGAGCTGTTTCTGCCGAGTATGCTGTCGATTATTTTGGATGAGTATGCCCCCGCAGGCGATATGCGCAGCGTATGGATGATGGGCGCGGCAATGCTTTTCTGTGCCCTGTTGGCTTGGCTTTGCAACTGCACCGCAAACCGTCTGTCCACGGGCATCAGCCGTGAACTGACACGAAAGCTGCGCCGCGACTTATTTGAAAAAATCGAGAGTCTCTCCGCCTGTCAGCGGGACAAGCTCACCGATTCATCCATGGTCTCACGACTGACCAGCGACACCTACAATGTCCATCAGATGGTTGACCGCATGCAGCGTCTCGGCGTACGCGCACCTATTCTGCTCATCGGCGGGCTGAGTGTTGCCGCCTGTCTCGAACCGATTCTTACTTTGGTCATGGCATGCACACTGCCGCTGCTGGCGCTTGTCGTTATTATTGCCTCGAAACGCAGTCTGCCGCTTTACACACAGGTACAGCAGTGCGAAGACGGCATGGTACGCAAGATTCAGGAAAATATGGCAGGTGCGCGTGTGATTCGTGCGCTTTCCCGTACATCGGATGAGCGTGACCGTTTTGACAAGGTGAATGAATCGCTGGCAAAAAGTCAGCTCCGCGCTTCTTCGGTTATGGCTGCAGTCAGTCCGCTTGTCAGTCTTCTGCTGAACATCGGTCTTGCCACGGTAATTTTGGTGGGCGCGATGCGTGTTTCGGCAGGACTTTCCCAATCGGGCAAAATCATCGCATTCATGAGCTATTTTACCATTATTCTGAACGCGCTCCTTGCGGTATCCCGTTTGTTCATGATGTATTCGAAAGGACAGGCAAGTGCCAAACGAATCAGGGAAATCATGACTATGGAGCCCGATTTGGAAATCAAAGAAAGCGTCCCCGTAAAAGAAGACGCTTATCTGGTTTTCAATCATGTTACTTTCTCATACAACAAATGTTATCCCGATCTCGGTGATATTTCATTTTCGGTTAAAGAAGGTGAAACTCTCGGAATCATCGGCCCTACGGGTGCCGGCAAAAGCACGATTATTTCTCTTATTCTGCGTCAGTATGACCCCGATGAGGGCGAAATCCGTATCGGCGGAAGAAACATCGCTTCCATGACGGCCGAGGAGCTGCGAAAAAATGTCGGCGTCGTGTTTCAAAATGATTTTCTCATGGCCGACAGTCTGCGTGAAAACATCCGATTCGGGCGTGATATTGACGACGATGCTCTGCTCACCGCCGCCGACATGGCTCAGGCAAATTTCATCCGTCAAAATGAGGAGGGGCTGGATTTTGCTCTGCATGTCCGCGGTCGGAATCTGTCGGGCGGTCAGCAGCAGCGTGTACTGATTTCGAGAGCGCTGGCGGGAAATCCGCGTCTGCTTCTGCTCGATGACTGCTCCAGCGCACTCGATTTCAAGACCGATCTTGCCCTTCGCCGTTCCATTCGCGAGGAATACGCCGGCGTAACCACGATTCTGGTTGCTCAGCGGGTATCCGCCGTCATGGCGGCAGATCACATTCTGGTGCTGGACAAAGGTCGGATTGCGGGTTACGGCAGGCACGATGAGCTGCGCGAAAGCTGTCCGCTCTATCGTTCGCTCTGTCAGCTGCAGCTCGGTGATGACACCGATATTTCCGGAAAGGAGACGATGTAAAATGGCCAATCGTTCAAGTCAGCCCGCCGGCAGTATGTCTTTCGACAAGCCGAAAGGGCGTTCGATTCATGTTCTGCATCGTCTGTGGCGCTATCTGAGCCGCTATCGTATGCTGATTATGTCGGCGGTTATCATTTCGGTTATCGGGAATCTGCTCGCGCTTCTCAGTCCCAAGCTGTCGGGCTATGCCATTGACGCAATAAAGCCGAACGACGTTGATATTCCGAAGGTTGCCTATTATGTAACTTGCATGCTGATTATTTCACTGCTGTCTTCGGTAATGAATTTGGGACTTTCATATCTGATGATTTCGGTTTCACGCAGGATAACAAAACAAATGCGCACTGATTTGTTTCATCAGCTGACCGTGCTTCCGGTAGGTTTCTTCGATACTCATCAGACGGGCGATGTCATCTCGGTTCTTTCATACGATGTGGATACCGTGGGCAGTTCACTGTCAACCGATCTTGTGCAGATGCTTTCCAGTGCAATAACGGTTATCGGCTCTTTTGCGATGATGATTTCGATTTCACCGAAACTTTTGCTGATTTTCGTTTTTACAATTCCCGTATCCGTCTGTTTCACACGCATCCGCGCCAAAAAGGTGCGTCCGCTTTTCCGTGAGCGTTCACGCAGACTCGGTGAGCTGAACGGATTTGTCGAAGAGACGATATCGGGTCTGAAAACAGTGCATGCATATCATCGGGAAAAAGAATTTTACGAACGTTTTTCCGAGAAAAACGACAACGCGGTAGATGCCAACTGGAAGGCCGATTACACCGCCAGCGTTACCGGACCGACGGTGAATCTGATTAACAATCTTTCACTGGCTCTTGTGAGCATTTTCGGCTCGCTGATGTATATGGCGGGAAACATTTCACTCGGCAGCATCGGTTCATTCGTTCTTTACAGCCGCAAATTCTCGGGACCGATTAATGAGTTCGCAAACATTCTCAGTGAAATACAGTCTGCTCTTGCCGCTGCCGAACGTGTGCTGACACTCTGCGATATTCCTCCCGAAAAGCCGGATGCTCCGAACGCATCGGATGCGTCTCCGTGTACGGGACACATACAGGTGCGGGATGTGTCTTTCAGCTATGTCGAAGGCAAAGAGATACTGCATCACATAAATTTCGAAGCAAAGCCCGGTTCAGTCATTGCCATTGTAGGTGAGACGGGCTGCGGCAAAACCACACTCATCAATCTTTTGATGCGTTTCTATGATGTATCTTCCGGATCAATTCAGCTTGACGGGAAAGACATACGAAGCATCAGGCGGGACAGTCTGCGTTCATGTTTCACAATGGTACTGCAGGACACATGGCTGTTTGACGGAACGATTTACGACAACATCGCCTACGGCCGTCCGGGTGCAACGCGGGAAGAGGTCATCTCGGCTGCCCGCGCAGCTCACATTCATGACATGATTATGTCAATGCCCGATAATTACGCGACGCCCGTAATCGCATCGGGCACAAGCATTTCAAAAGGGCAAAAGCAGCTTATCACCATCGCCCGTGCCATGTTGATGAATTCGACCATGCTGATTCTGGATGAGGCCACCTCAAATGTGGACACGCAAACCGAAAAGCTCATTCAGGATGCCATGCTGAGGCTGATGAAAGGCCGCACCTGTTTCGTAATTGCCCATCGTCTATCCACAATTACGGGTGCCGACTGCATTCTTGTTATGGACAAGGGCCGTTTGGTCGAAAGAGGAACTCATGATGAACTTCTTAAAAAAGGCGGTTGTTATGCCTCAATGTACAGAGCGCAATTTGATTACACCGCATAAATCGAGCAAAGGCGGCACAAAAATTGTGCCGCCTTTTACTGAAACAAAGGACAAATGTCATTTTGAAATAATCAGTTGTTTACCTTCTTTTAATGAAGAGAACAGTCGCTGCGGAAAGTGCGGGTTATTCCGACAGCCAGCCTGACGCTCTCTCAACCGCTCTGTGCCACATTTCGAGCTTTTCCGAAGCCTCTTTTGCGGACATTTTCGGCGTAAAAACGCGGTCGGTTTTCTGCATTTCGGCGATTTCGGATTTATCGGGGTAAAAGCCGACGGTAAGCCCCGCAAGAGTCGCCGCTCCGAGAGCCGTCGTTTCGATTATCTTCGGGCGAATGATATCGACTCCCGAAATATCCGCCTGAAACTGCATCAGAAATCCGTTTGCCGCAGCTCCACCGTCGACTTTGAGTTTTCCGGTGCGTTTTCCGGTTTCGGCGGAAAGGCAGGCAAGAACATCCTGCGACTGATACGCAATCGCCTCGAGCGCCGCCCTTACGATATGGTTCTTATTCGTGCCGCGTGTAATTCCGACGATCGTCCCGCGGGAATACATATCCCAATAAGGAGCCCCGAGCCCTGTAAAAGCGGGAACGAGGAATACGCCGCCCGTATCTTTTACAGACAAAGCCGCGTCCTCACTGTCGGAGGCATTCAAAATAAGCTGCATCTCATCGCGAAGCCATTGAATGACCGCGCCGCCCGTAAAAACGCTGCCCTCGACGGCATAGGAATGTTTTCCTTTCATTTCAGCCGCAACGGTCGTTATAAGTCCGTTTCCGGGAATTCTGAATTTTTCACCGATATTCATTAAAAGGAAGCAGCCTGTTCCGTAGGTGTTTTTGACATCGCCCTCTTCAAAGCAGCTCTGCCCGAAAAGCGACGACTGCTGATCCCCCGCAATTCCCGTTATCGGAACGGGTTTGCCGTCGATAAGCGCTTCCCCGAAAAAGTCGCCCGACTGTTTTACTTCGGGGAGCATTGCTTTCGGAATATCGAAATAGGAAAGCAATTTTTCGTCCCATTCGTGCGTTTTTATATTGTAAAGCATAGTGCGGGAAGCGTTCGTTTCGTCGGTCGCATGAACTTTTCTTTTCGAAAAACGCCAAAGAAGCCAGCAATCAACCGTTCCGAACAGCAGTTCTCCCGCTTCGGCACGCCGTCTCGCGTCGGGGACGTTATCCAGAATCCATTTTATTTTCGTTGCGGAAAAATATGCGTCGATGACAAGCCCGGTGTTTTCTCTTATGTAAGAATTCATCTCCGACTTCTTTATCTCGTCGCAGAGGTCGCTTGTCCGTCGGCATTGCCAAACTATCGCATTATAGACGGGCTTTCCGGTGTTTTTATCCCAAACGATCGTCGTTTCACGCTGATTTGTAATTCCTATCGCGGCGATTTCATCGGCGGAAATTCCCGTTTTTATAACGGCTTCTTCGAGAACGCTTTTCTGTGTAAAATAAATCTCTTCGGGATCGTGTTCGACGTAGCCTTCTTTCGGATATATCTGTCTGAATTCCCTCTGAGCTTTCCCGACGATTTCCATATCCGCGTCAAAGACGACGGCACGCGAAGAAGTCGTTCCCTGGTCGAGGGCAATCACGTATTTTTTCATATTTTACCTCGTTTTTTTGTTAATAAAATCTATAATGTCGGCGGTGACTTCCTTTCTCATTCCGTCGTTCAGGGTTTCGTGTCTGCCGCCCTCATAAAGTTTTATATCGACGTCTTTAACGCCCGCAAGGCACATATTATCGTAAACTTCGACAACGCCTTTTGCGTAGTTTCCTACAGGGTCATCCGTTCCCGCAAGCAGAAGATAAGGCTTGGTTTTATCAAGTTTTTTCGCCCATTTTTTGCCCGAAACCTTGCCGAGTCCGTGGAAAAGAGCGGCAAAGCCCGCGGCGGTAAACGGAAAACCGCAGTTTTCGTCTTCGATATATTTATCGACTTCCTTTTCGTCGTTGGAAAGCCAGTCAAAAGAAGTTCGCGAATTTTTAACGCCTTTTGCATACGCTCCGAAACAGAGGCTGTTAATCACATTGTCGGGGCGGCGGCGATGACCGAAAGCACTCCTGACGGCGGCAAGGATTTTGCCCGCAAAAAGCACGGGATTTCTGCCTGCCGTACCCATAAAGATGTATGCCGATGCGATATCGGGGAAATACGCCGCGATATATCTTGCGACAAACGAACCCATCGAATGCCCCATCAGAATTTTCGGCAGATCGGGGTAATCTTCGTTTATTTTCTTTTCACAGGCAAGGTTTGCCGAAATAAGATAATCCCAGCCTTTCCTGTCGGAAAAATGGCCGCGTATGCCGTCGCTTTTGCCATGTCCGGGATAGTCGATTCCGCAGACGGTTATTCCCGCCGCGGCAAGAGCCGACGCGAATTCGTCGTATCTTCCGAGATGTTCGCTCATTCCGTGGCAGAGCTGCAAAACGCAGAAAGGATTTTCCGCTTCCCATGCGTAAAAGCAGATTCTTCCCTCCGGAAGAGTTATATATTCATTTTTATACATATAATCACACCCTGTTTTTTTTGATTGTACTATTTTTTTGCACTTTTGTCAATATCTTCCGCAAAAATTACTTTATAATTAGTGAAAATCATTAAAAGAGTGCGTTTATGATTGATTTAAGAAAGTACTTTCAAAAGCACCGATAAAAACATCCCGACCAGTTTGAAATTAACCGAATAACATAAAGCAGCGTCGAAAGCCTTGAATTTCAAGACTTTCGACGCTGCTTCTGGCGTTTCCGGGCCGATTCGAACGGCTGACCTACCGCTTAGGAGGCGGTCGCTCTATCCTGCTGAGCTACGGAAACACAATTCCGAAATACCGGACTATTATATCACAGCATTTCGGAATTTGCAAGTGGTTTCGGATTTTTAGACGAATTTTAATTTAATGCTTTGCGGACAGTCAATCAAAATCTTTCCAGAACTGTTCTGCGGCCGCCTCGTATCTTTTCGGCTCAGTAAAATAACTTTCTCCGTGATCGGCCCCGGGAACGATAAGCAGTTGCTTCGGTGCTTTGCATGCGAGATAATTTTCATAGGTCATTTCCACAGGCACGAAATGATCGGAGGCACCATGTACGAACAGTACGGGCGTGTCCGAAACTTTAAGCGCATCTACCGTAGAATAATCTTCGGGGCCGACCGAAATCTTCTGCTTACAGATTTCATTTGCCATTGCTCCGCGTATTCCGTAGCCGATATGAAGATTATCATTTGCGATATGCTTCCAAATGGCGTAAGGCGATGTGAAACCGCAATCAGCCATAATTCCGTGCACATTATTCGGAAGGTTAAGACCGGATGCCATAAGCACGGTTGTTGCGCCCATAGAGACGCCCGCAAGATATATCGGGATGTCGTCTCCGCAGCGGTTTATTACCCATTCTATCCAGTTAAGGCAGTCAAAGCGTTCGGTCAGACCGAATCCCATATATTCGCCGCCGCTGTTATTTTGCCCGCGCTGTTCGACATAAAGCACGCTGCAGCCGTGGTCTTTCCAATAATCTGCAACCGTACCGAAATCGCGGTGCCACGAAGAGCGCCATCCGTGAAATGCTATTACAACCCTTTTCGGATTTTCACAGGGAATGAAATGTCCGACAAGTGTTGCTCCGTCATAAGACTCTATTTCAACTGTTTCATTCGGTGTCGCCGCAAGTTTTTCGGAAGCCTCCTCTACCGCTTTCAGAAACTCATTATTGACTTTTTCCCCGGATATCAGGTCTCCGGCCTTTTCCATTGCTTTAGGCATTTTTCGATCAAGTGCGGTGCTTACAAGATATTTCGCCGTAACATAAGCCGTGGCGGAGGCAACCGCGGCAGCTCCGACGGTTATTCCCACGGCTTTTGTGATTTTTTCCATTCTTGCTTTCATAATATGTCGTCCTTTCATTTATTATTCATCGTTTTTCATACGGGCAACCGTTTCATCGTAGAAAACATTCAGTTTTCCGATATATCCGGTTTTCCACGGTTTATTTCTTCCGCAATAGTGTATGATAACCGAATTTTCGCGAATATAGTTTATATCGATTTTATCGTTTTTCTGTTTATGAAAAACAAACAGGCGCTCGGTCATATTGTAGCGGTAGGGATCAAGAGGAATAATGCGGTCTCCGTACAAACCGCTTATGATATCCTGATCGGGCAATATCAGCCGCTCTTTATAGCTGCTTATATAGTCGAACACCTCGGAATAGGTCTGTTCAACACGCAGCCGCTGCAGATTGACAAGCATAACGCCCGAATTGATATACGGCATATCCTCATCCATATCCAGACGCATTTCGTTAAAAAAGTGAAGAACATTGCCTATATGGGAGGCGGCGGCGAAAAATGCCGTTCCCATCGGCATATCGTAAAGTTCACGGATACTGCCGTTCACAATCAAATCGGGATCAAGATAGAGAATACGGTCAAGGCTGTCCGGAAGATACTTCGCGGCAAAAATGCGATAGTATATTGCCTTCGGGTAGCGATCGGTTGTGGGAGCCTCTTCGAGCTCCGTCTCATCGACTTTTATGAGATGAATATCACCGCGGTCTCCGAGAATTTTATGTGTCGGCTCCATCATACTTTCATTAAGAGAATCATGGAGTATATATACCTCTACCGATTCGTCGGGATTGCTATGGAGCAGTGAGCAAAGCATAACATTGAAATACGGGAGATAATTTCGGTCAACCGTAATTAAAATGTTAATCGGGGTTTTCGATACATTCATTTTTTCTCTCCTTATTCTTTTGTTCGGCTTTTATTACCGCGCACGCAATCAATGAACCGACGATGCAGCAAATATTGATGCATATCGATATGATAAACTGAGGCGATCCGACATTTGAGGCATTGGTTCCGATAATCGGAAGCGTAATAATCGGCGGCAACATTCCTATAATGCATGCGGCAAGATATTTCGGATAGTTCGTTCGGCAGCTTCCGAAATACAGACTCACAACATCACACGGAAGCAGACCTACAAGCCTGACAATCAGCGTAAACATAAAATCGTTTTTATCCCTGAACTTTTTTATGAGAACCGCCTTCGGAAAGCGTGACAGTATTTTTTCGGACAACTCTTTCCCGTTCCGCCTTCCGATAAAATACGGAATCGATACCATTATCGCGGTACCGATAATATTCAGGATGATGGCGACGGGCAGCGGAAAAAGAATACCGTCGGCCGCATAGAGAATTCCGCAATAAACGACGATGCTGACCGATTTCAGCGCGAAGAGCAGCATCATCAGAACAGCGGCGAGTATGGGATTTTTCGGAGAATAGCGCAGTACCTCATCAACCGTAAAGCGGTCTTTGTTTATAAGCAGGACAACAACGGCGATTGCCCAAATACAGACGATGACGATTTTCTTTACGGTTTCCCACCTGTTTTCATGTTCGGTCCAGACCGGCGTTTTTTTCAGCAGTGTAACATAGAAATGGGTATACATAACAAGTGACAAAATCATTGCCAAACAACAGAGTGCAACCGTAACGTCTATCGCGAGATCGGGCAGCGACGGCATCAATACCATAACCGCCATAGAACTGTCCAAAACCACGGTGCAGGCCTTCCCGTACCACTTTGCCGAATTGATGCTTCCGTCATAATGCATTACCATACAGCCCATAACAAGCATCGCGATCTCTTTAATGCAGAAAAGTACGATTAAAATCATAACCTGCGGATAACGGTTGATAAGACAAATAATCACCGCACCCTGAGTAAGTTTATCCGCAATCGGATCGAGTACCTTGCCGATATCGGATACCATATTGAATTTTCTTGCAATCTTACCGTCAAGAACATCGGTCAGCGCCGAAAGTGCAATCAATGCGACCGCCGCATAATAATTTTTTTCGAAGCAGTAAATCCGGACTATCAGCGGAATCAGCAAAAGGCGAAAGAGACTCATCGCATTCGGAATCGTCAGCCATTCACCTTTAATTTTTTTTCTGTCATTCATCATAATCGTATTTCCCCGAACGCATAAAACATTCATTCACAAATTTTACTCTGTGTAAAAGTATACCAAATATTGTTTCCGGTCGAAACGGACAAAAATCGGACGATGTTGCAAAACACCACACTTGCGGGATTTTGTCCCAAAATGACGCTGAAAGTTCAATGCAAATCGAACAAAAAAATGCTCACAGACGATAAGTCTGTGAGCATCGATGGTGCGAGAAACGGGACTTGAACCCGTACGGTGTAAACCACACGCCCCTCAAACGTGCGCGTCTGCCAGTTCCGCCACTCTCGCATATCGCCGCCGAATCATCAGCGGCGAGTTATATTATACATTCATTATATCAAATTGTCAAGTGTTTTTCGAAAATTTATTTTTTTGTTTGACCTGCAATACATATCAGTTTTTTCTTGCCGAATAGGATGTAACGCCGACAACCGTTTCACCGTCAATCTGAAGTGCGGTGGGACGGTCAAATTCGACCTTTATATCGTGTCCGGTAATTATATCAAGAACATCGGTATATTTCACATGTTCGCCCGTGAATATATCTTTGAAAAGGAGCAGAAGTCTTATACGGCTGAGGCTATGCGCAACGACAACAGAACATGTATGCTCGCCGCACAGTCTATCCTGACTCGGAGCAACCATCATTCCGCCGCCGTAAAATCTGCCGTTCATGGTCGGGGCAAGCCAAACATGCTTATACTTTTTCACTGCTCCGTCGACCGTTACGGTAGCATGAGTCGGGTGATAATAGAAAAACACGCCTTTAAGCGCAATATTCGTATAATTGATTTTTTTCTTTGATGCCGAAGCACGCAGTTTATCGCCTTCCTCGCAGCAGTATCCGTCAATTCCGTATCCGATACCGTTAACGAAATAACTTGTCTTTCCGTTAACCGTTACGGTAGGAAGATCTTTAAGATATTCATTGATTCGTATACAGCCCGGGCAGTTTTTATCCTGCGATTTTATATCGGCCATAAAATCATTTCCGGATCCGGCGGGAAAATAAAACAGTTCCCTTTTCGGCTCCTGTCCGCCATAGAGATTGGCAAGACGGTTAAGCGTTCCGTCGCCGCCGGCGATAACGAGTTTTTTCTCACCCGGAAAAGAGTCTATATAGTCGGTAAGATTTTCTATCTTCGTTATATCCTCATATTCGATTTCGCCGTCAAGAATCTTCTCGATTTTCTTCGCGTTTTCTGTCCCGCGTCCGTTTCCGGCAAGCGGATTGTAAAGTACCGTTGTCAATTATATCATCCCCTGATCTAAAACAATACTTTTTGATATTAACACCGTAACATTAAAATAATCTTAAATTTTCGGCTGATATTATTACTTTTTCCGTATGTTTTATGACATTCAAAGTACGAATTGTTAAAAGTTTACCGAATGGACATATTTTTCTTTTTTCTATCGGTAATATATTCCGAAAATATGATATAATAATGTGAAAACAGTGAACGCACTTACGGGTACTGTTCGAACTGCCGTCGTCTGTACGGCCATACAGAATAAAAAGGAGTTATGTATTATGAAACTGTTTATTGATACCGCAAATGTTGATGAAATCAGAGAGATAACCGAGCTCGGCGTTATCTGCGGCGTAACAACCAACCCGTCCCTGATAGCGAAAGAGGGCAGAATTTTTGCCGATGTAGTCACCGAAATAACATCTATTGTCGACGGTCCGATTTCCGCCGAGGTAATAAGTCCGGATGCCGAGAATATGGTTTCGGAAGCGGTTGAACTTGCCAAAATTCACAAGAACATAGTCATAAAAATACCGATGACCGCGGAAGGTCTGAAAGCCGTCAAGAGGCTGTCGGCAATGGGAATAAAAACAAATGTGACGCTTATTTTCAGCCCTGCTCAGGCGCTTTTGGCCGCGCGTGCGGGAGCATCATACGTCAGCCCGTTTGTGGGCCGTCTTAATGACATTTCGTCTGACGGAAACAGTCTTGTCAAATCGATTGCCGCGATATTCAACATTCACGGAATCAAAACCGAGATTATCGCCGCAAGCATCAGAAGTCCCGAAGATGTAATCGATGCCGCAATGGCGGGTGCGCACATTGCGACGGTTCCCTACAAGGTCATTTGCCAGATGATTCATCATCCTCTCACCGATGCGGGCATCGATCGTTTTCTCAAAGACTGGGAGAGTGTTCCGAAAAAGGACTGATTTCGACCGTCTCAAACTTAAACATATAAATAAAATCGGCAGGCTTCGAAAGAAACCTGCCGATTTTG
>CAVGEY010000008.1:0-81626 GCA_963628435.1 bacterium | reverse complement strand
GCAGCGACGGCAAGTGGTTTTTGTGGGAACAGTATCTGCTGACCGGCGTGCGCACACCGAAGTCCGCCGATCCGTGGGCATAACAATGAGAAAATGATCCGTATATTCGCGGTACACGGAAAATAAAGAGATCCCATGTATTGACGGAGGACGGCAAGTCTGCCATTAACTCCGATAACCCGCCGACCGATGAGGACTATGAAGGAGAAAATTATGAAGACTAACAAACGAACACGGATTATGTCATTGCTGCTTGCTCTTGTCACGGTCATCTGCACGCTGCCGCTGTCGGCTCTGCCGACTTCTGCCGATGCTTACGCAAAGGGAACAGGCACAGAAGACGACCCGTATATTGTCACCGAATATGACAATCTGCGGCGATGGATTGCGGGAGCTTCCGCCAACAGAACCATCTATTTCAAATTGGATGACAATCTGGTGTATATTCAGGGCGGTCCGGATGCGGCGGATGCAAAAACAATTGAAATTGATAACGGCAAAAAGATATATCTGGATATAAACGGGCATACTATCCGTACTTCGCAGACCGAAGACAGCCTGCCGCTGCCGTATTTATTCAGGGTGAGCGGAAGTTCATCTCTTATCATAGACGATATCGGCCCGAAGCATGTCAACTATATAAGCTGTAAATTCATATCCGACGGGAAGGAGCATAACCTTATCCGTGTGGAAGATCATTCAAGCCTTGTCATTAACGAAGGCCGTTTCATGAAAAACATCACCACGGTTTCAATGTACTGTGCAACATCCATGCCGAACGGCGCGATTGCCGCCGATGAAACCTCTGAAATAACAATAAACGGCGGCATAATTCAAGGCGCGAATTATACTCTTGATACGAGAACCGTAGACGATCTGCCGAGAAGAGATTCCGCAATCGCCTCATACGGTAAACTTACCATTAACGGCGGCGAATTTATCGGTGTTGTCGGAATACTCGGCCTGCCGGACGATAATGATATTGCGGTCACGATAAACGGCGGCGTTTTCAACAACTGTGTGCAGGTGAATGCCAAACTGAAAGTCTCCGACACTTTTCTTCCACGCATTGCGATTTACGGCGGTAATTTCAAAGACAGGTTTGTTGTAAACCCCGGTATAAAAGGCATTTCCGCCGATACAAAATTCTATCTTCCGATTTTGCTGCGCGGCGGCACCTTCGCCTCACTGGTTACAAACGACAACAAATCAGACTACTCCGAACACGACTGCATGGCAATTTCTCTGTATGATAGAACCTATGCGAAAATCAGCGAAGCGCCGATGATTCAAGAAGCGTTGGCCGCATCCCTGGGCGACAGTGTCGTCTATATCAGATATTGCTCCGATGAAGGTAAATGGTCACCGAAATACCAATATATTACAAGAAAAAACACGAGAGACGAGGTCTATGTATATCCGAATATAGGAACTATGTGTGATGACTGCGGATATGTCCGGATTTATCCCGATTCGTTTGGACTTAAAGAGGTGCTGCTGGATAATAACACCGTCGAAAAGCCGCAGAATATAGACGACGGAGCAACCTTCTCATCCGCAAGTGTTCCGTTTTATTCCGTGAGCAGTCTGGGCACGCACACTCTCACTTTCCGCTGGTATGACCTGCCGCAGGAGATGAAAGCCGACGGTTATTCCTATAAGGTAACTTTCCGGACTCAAGATGTTTCCCAATTCGAGGTGCCGAGCGACAGTATTATCACTACGACAAAAACCGACGGCGCGGTAAACGAATGGAATTATACAATACCGAAAACTCATACAACCACACAACAGACCACTTTCAGATTGGATCTGATGAAGGACGGTGTCATTGTCAATCGTACGGCAACGCACAACGATTACCTGCTGAAATATCGTGTGGAGAAAAACACCAAAACCGTCATTGACAATGTAAATCTGAATATCTCCGCGCCGCTCGTTGAATACGATAAGGGCAGCGGTACGGTATCGGTCTCCGACGGAGCGGGATGCACCGTAAAAACACAGACAGTTTGGCAGGGCGATGATGAATATGAAGATTTGGACAATAGCGAGTATTACCCCGCCTCCTTGAGCATAAAATACTGTAAAGGCATCACGCTGACGGCTAAGGACGGCTTTGCGTTTGATTCGAACGCCCTGCCGACTGTTAATATCACGGGCCTGACAAGCAATTATGAGTGCTATGTAAAAGTAACCGATGAAAGCACGGCCGTAGTCAGTCTGTATTCCTATCCCACGGAAAGAATTGACAAGGCAAGAGGCACCGTGACCGGACTGAGAATAGGAAATTTTATTCGGGATATCACCGTTGAGCCCGCCGTTCAAAAGGAATATACCTTTGAGATCAAATCTATCCTGCGTGTAAAGGACGGGAATACCTACACCACAACGCCGGACGAGGCCATTACGGCGGACAGCAATTATAAGATATACCTTACCGCCAATGCCAAATGGGGCTACGCCTTTCAGGAGGGCGAGCCTGTATATGATTTGAACAATGATGTTTACACCCACAGCAAGATTCTGTTGCGTATGGAAACCGATGATAATAACTATTTCGGTTTGGATACCACCTACGGCAGTGACCCCTATAAAACTTCCGAAACGGCGTACATTTCTCCCGAACTGTCGATTGCCGAGTTCGGAAAGATCACGGGTCAGATAGCGAGCTTCCTTGACGGTGATGCAACTGTAACCATCGAGCTGTGGAAAAGCGGATCAGCCGAAGCCGATTATATCACAACGACATACGGCGGAACACAGGCAGACAGTAAGTATACGACGACATATAACTTCACCGGCGTCCCCGTTGGGACCTACACGATGAAGGTGTCAAAGATAAACCACGTAACCCGTGAATACACCGTAACGGTCGGAACAGGTGTCGTAACGCAGAATTTGGAGATTTGGCTGAAAGGTGACGTAAACGGCGACGGTAAGATAAGCGTTGTGGATTCAACAATGATTGCGTCACATATCAAGAAAACTTCGCTGCTCACCGACTATTCACTGGCATGTGCCGATGTAAACGGCGACGACAAAATCAGCGTTGTCGATTCGACTATGGTCGCATCGCATATCAAAAAAACCTCTTTGCTCTGGTAAGAGCAAAAAACAAATAGCCGGATTTGACAATTATGTTATACGGGCAGAAAGCCGAAAAGGGCTTTCTGCCCGTTAATATGTCCTTGTATACATATTAAATCGATATTTCGCTTTCGCATCTCAAACAATGATTTGACATTTAGGATTATGCGTGCTATAATTTATCTTGAAATAAATAATGTGAGGGTAGCTATGGTTAAAACAAACATTGTGTCATCGCTTGAAAAAATATTCCTTGACCGTGAAATCGAATCATATCCGATACTTACCGAGATGACGGCTCTGAAAAACGAGCGTATTTCGTTTCAGCTTGTTTATACAGCCGATGCCGACGGCCCCGACTGCTCGATTTGCGGAATTTCGGTTGACGGCGACCTTGCGAAATTCGCCGATGTTCGGGCCGTACGCAATATTCCGGTTGAATTTCCTACCTACGGATTTGTAAACGACGATAACTATTTGTCAATGAAGCCGGGACTTTATCCCGATTTGCTTACGCCGTTAAATTACGGCGGAAGAGTGACTGTCATAAAAAATCAGCTTATGTCTGTCTGGATCGTCATCGACTTGCGTGCCGATTTCGATAAGATAGATGCCGGTAAGCATACAGTTAAGGTCACGCTTGCAAACGGAAGCGGTATAGTTGCCGAAAATTCGGTTAGTATTGAAATCATAGATGCTCTGATTCCGAAGCAGACGCTCATCTATACCGAGTGGTTTCACTGCGATTGCCTTGCCGATTATTACGGCTGCGAGGTGTGGTCGGAGGAGCATTGGAAAATAATCGAACGATTTGCAAAAACAGCGGTTTCCAACGGAATAAATACCATACTCACCCCCATCTTCACACCGCCTCTTGATACGGCGGTAGGCGGTGAAAGACTTACAACGCAGCTTCTCGATGTAAAACTTGTCGGAAATGACGAATACGAGTTCGGCTTTTCCAAAATTGACCGCTGGATTGATATGTGCAATCGTGTCGGAATCGAGTATTTTGAAATATCGCACCTTTTCACTCAATGGGGCGCGCATAATGCACCGAAAGTGGTTGCCGATGTTGACGGAAAGATAACCAAAATTTTCGGCTGGGAAACAGACGCAACTTCGGATAAATACGTAAAATTCCTGCACTCGGCCCTCTCGGCTTTTATTGAACATATGAAATCGCTGGGCGCGGATAAAAGATGCTTTTTCCATATTTCGGACGAGCCGTCATACGGCGTAAAAGAATCGTATAAAGCGGCGAAAGAATCGGTTGCCGATGTTCTCGAAGGATACACGGTTATCGATGCACTGTCCGATTACGAATTTTATTCGGAGGGACTGGTAAAAACGCCGATACCCGCATCCGACCATATTACACGGTTTATAGAGGGCGGAGTGAAAAACCTCTGGACATATTACTGCTGCGGTCAGCATACGGCAGTCTCAAACAGATTCATAGCTATGCCCGCATGGAGAACCCGCTCAATAGGTATGCAGTTTTTCAAATATGACATAAAGGGCTTTTTGCAGTGGGGCTATAATTTCTATAACAATATGAGCTCCGACTCGATTATAAATCCCTATATCGATCAGGGCGGCGAGTATCAGGTTCCCGCAGGCGATGCGTTTTCTGTATATCCCGGAATCGGCGGCAGACCGCTTGAATCAACCCGTATTATCAGCTTTTACGAAGCCGTTCAGGATCTCGGCGCGATGAAACTCTGTGCCGATCTTTGCGGAAAAGAGAAAACAGTCGGAGAAATCGAAAGAATTTTCGGCGGAGAGATTGCCTTTGACAGATGTGCGAAAGACGCGAAAACCGTAATCGCAATCAGAGAAGCTGTAAACTCAATGATAAAATCCGAACTTCAAAAGAGGTAATGTTATGCCGATATCAGATGCATTGAGAAAAAAAGTCGAAGGAAAAAGAGTGGCTGTACTCGGAATCGGAATCACCAATAAACCGGTAACCGATATGCTTCTCGCACTCGGCGCCAAAATTTGCGTTTATGATAAGAAGGAACGCGCCGCTCTCGGAGGGTATGCCGACGAGCTCGAGAAAAAAGGTGTCGGGCTTGTGCTCGGCGAACACTATCTCGATAAAATCGAGGCGGATGTGATTTTCCGCGCACCCGGAATAAGGCCGGATCTGCCCGCGATAGCCGATGCAGTAAAATCCGGTGCTGTTCTTACCGGTGAAATGCCCGAATTTTTCGAACTTTGCCCCTGCAAAATTATTGCCGTCACAGGCAGCGACGGAAAAACGACAACAACAACTCTTATATCGAAATTGCTCGAGGCGGCAGGGAAAAGGGTCTTTCTCGGAGGAAATATCGGCAGACCGCTGCTTCCGCTGGTAGATCAGATGACTGCCGATGATGTTGCGGTTGTGGAGCTTTCCTCTTTCCAGCTTCAGACAATGCGTAAATCTCCCGATGTCGCCGTGATTACCAATATTACGCCGAATCATCTTAACTGGCATACCGATATGAATGAGTATATCGACGCAAAGCTCAATATTCTGCGCTATCAAAACGAAACTTCGCTTTCGGTGTTGAATTATGAAAATGACATAACAAGGGATGCGGCGAAACTCGCGAAAGGCAGATGTGTGTATTTCTCGTCAAAGAGAATCCCCGACAACTGCCGGAATTTCGTCTATGAGAAAGACGGGTCGATTTATTTTGAAAATAACAGAATAATCGAAAGCTCGGATATAATGATTCCCGGCAGACATAATGTCGAAAACTATATGGCAGCGATTGCCGCAACACTCTCTGTTGTAACTCCCAAAATAATTAAAGAAGTTGCAACTTCATTTCCGGGTGTTGAACACCGTAACGAGTTTGTGCGTGAACTTAACGGAGTAAGATATTACAACAGCTCAATAGACTCAAGTCCGACGCGGACAATCGCCGCACTTAATTCCTATAAAGAAAAGCTGATTGTTCTCTGTGGCGGATATGATAAACATATTCCGTATGATGTTCTCGGAACACCGATGTGTGAAAGAGCAAAGGCGGTCATTCTGGCAGGCACAACCGCGCCTAAAATCAAAGCGGCAATCTGCGAAAGCCCGCTTTACAGTGAAGGACATCCCGCACTGTATGATGTCAACGATTACGGCGAAGCAGTGCGGCTTGCACAAAAAATATCGACTCCCGGCGATGTTGTGCTTCTGTCACCCGCATCGGCCAGCTTCGATGCATTTGAAAACTTCGAAGAACGCGGACGCTTCTTCAAATCCGAAGTTAATAAACTGAAATAAAAAAGAAAAGGTTTGTACCAATGAATTTTACGGATGAAATTAAAGAACTTGTAACAGAGGCGGAGACCGAACTCGCCGATGAATTTGCCGAAGTCGACCGCATTGCATTTGATAATACCGCGAAAGTAATGACCTCTTTTGCGGAACATAAGGTAGCCGAGGCGGATTTCGGCAGTTCGACGGGATACGGCTATGACGATACCGGAAGAGAAAAACTCGATAAAATTTATGCCGATGTTTTTTCGGCGGAGGCGGCATTTGTCCGTCATCAGATTGTCAACGGAACGCAGGCGCTTTCAATCGGGCTTTACGGACTTCTTCGCCCCGGAGATATTCTGCTGTCGGTTACCGGAAAACCGTATGATACGCTTGAAGAAGTCATAGGAATTTCGGGCACCCCCGGCAACGGCTCGCTTGCCGATTTCGGCGTTGAATATAAGCAGATAGATCTTACCGATGACGGGAAGATTGATTTTGATAAAATCGGCAAGGCGTTGTCGGATAAAGTCAAGGTCGTCTTTCTTCAGAGATCGAAAGGATATCTTAACAGACCTACCTTGTCGGTCGGCGAGATAGGCGAGGTTGTAAAATATGTTAAAGAACGCTCAAATGCTTATGTGATGGTGGATAACTGCTACGGTGAATTTACCGAATCGGCTGAACCGACCGCAGTCGGCGCCGATTTGATTGCGGGATCGCTTATCAAAAATCCGGGCGGCGGCATGGCCGATTGCGGAGGCTATATAGCGGGAACCGCAAGGGCGGTCGAACTTTGCTCTTATCGGCTTACCTCTGTCGGCGTGGGACTTGAAGTCGGTGCCACAATCGGGCAGAATAAGAATATATATAAAGGATTGTTCTATGCTCCGCATACGGTCGCTCAGGCGGTTAAAACGGCAATGCTTGCGGCGTATGTTTTCGAAAAGCTCGGATATTCGGTAAATCCTCACTATAATGAACCGCGTTATGATATAATTCAGTCAATATCGCTCGGAAGTGAGGCGGCTATGTGTGCCTTCTGTAAAGGAATACAGGAGGGAAGTCCTGTCGACGCACACGTAACTCCTCTTCCGTGGGCAATGCCCGGTTATTCGGATAATGTGATAATGGCTGCGGGAACATTTACAAGCGGCGCGTCAATCGAACTTTCGGCAGATGGTCCGATAAGACCTCCGTATACGATTTTTCTTCAGGGCGGGCTGACCTACGAAAGCGGCCGCTACGGCATAATGAAAGCCGCAGAGCGGATTCTCGAATATCAAAAAGAAAAAGCATAAAAAGCCGTTGCGGGCTTTGTTACTGTCGGGGACATTATATGGAATGTATCAAAATAAGACGGATTCTTTCAAAAGTACGCCACGCCGTTGATAAATATCAGATGATAGAAGAAGGCGATAAAATCGCCGTGGGAATATCCGGCGGAAAAGACTCAATTACACTCGCCTGCGCATTGTCCGAAATGCGTCGTTTTTATCCGAAAAAATATGATATATGCGCGATTATGGTTGATATGGGATTCGACGGGACGGATTACTCGAAAATCACCGATTTTTTTGCCGATGCCGGAATTGAGTTTCGGATTGTCAAAACCGAACTCGCGAAGATTATTTTCGAGGAAAGAAAAGAGAGCAATCCCTGCTCACTCTGCTCGCGTATGAGGCGGGGAATCCTTCATCAGAGCGCAAAAGAAATGGGATGTAATAAGCTTGCACTCGGCCATCATTATGACGATGTGCTTGACACATTTATTATGAATCTGTTTAACGAGGGACGTCTCGGAACTTTTTCTCCCGTTACCTATCTTGACCGCCGCGACATTACGGTAATCCGTCCGCTTGTGATGACGTCCGAGAGCGATATTATGTATTTTGTAAGACATAATGAGCTTCCCGTAACGAAAAGCCTGTGCCCCGAGGATAAACATACCGATCGCGAAAAGTACAAGAACTTTCTGAATACACTCGACAGAGAAAACGACGGACTAAAGCATAGGGTTTTTAAGGCAATAGAAAAATCGGGGCTTGACGGGTATAAAGAATAAATCCGATAAAGAGAACAGAAAATTAAAAAGCATTAAAAACTGCAAAAATATCCCGTTATTTTTGCAGTTTTTTTGTCATAAAAAGCTAATTATTCATACGCAGTTCATAAAGGCATTTTATAATATCAAACACAATTGCAGTAAGAGGGGAGGACGGGCAATTATGGCGATTACCGTTTTCAAAAGGTATGAAAAAAAGTTTCTGGTTACCTATGATCAGTACAGAATGCTTATGGATTTTCTTACCGATTATATGACTTTTGACAGATACTGTGTCGACGAGAAAGTATACGGCCTTCTTAATGTGTATTATGATACGCCCGACAATATTCTCATAGGCAGATCCACCGATCAGCCTTTGTATAAAGAAAAATTGCGGCTTCGCTCTTATTTTCCGCCGAAAGATAACGATGCTAAGGTGTTTTTCGAAATTAAGCAGAAATATAAGGGAATAGTTACCAAAAGACGTGTCGAGATGCGGTACGGGGAGGCGCTCGAATTTACCGAAACCGGACACGCTCCCAAACTTGCCGACAACTCATACCTGAATGTTCAGGTCGCCTATGAAATCGAGCAGATGTTCAAACGCTATCCCGGACTTGCTCCCGCAGTCTTTATAGCGTATGACCGTATGGCAATGTTCGGAAAAGAAGATAAGGAACTTCGTCTTACATTTGACAGAAATATAAGGGTGAGACGGGAAAATCCAACATTCGAATACGGTACCGACGGTGATGAAATTCTGCCCGAAGGCAAACTTTTAATGGAAATCAAAATTCCGAATGCAATGCCGCTTTGGCTTGCGAGATTTCTGTCGCAAAATAATATTTTCAACAGCAGTTTTTCAAAATACGGAAAAGAATACGAATATCGGATAAAAGGCAAAAAAGCCATTGATCATATTGAATCGGAGGAATAAAAAATGTTTAATATCGAAAGTATCATCACGGGACAGTTCACGGTGCTTATCCTTCTTGCCATAATGGGCGTATCGCTGCTTTGCGGCGTTATGCTTGCACTTGTGTATATGTTTGTAAACAGAAAAGACGGCTATTCCAATGGTCTTGCCGTATCGCTTGCGATTCTTCCCGTCATTATCGGAGTTATAGTTCTGCTTGTGAATAAAAACTGGGCGGTTGCACTTACACTCAGCGGCGCATTCGCAATCATCAGATTCAGAACGACACAAAGCAATCCGAAGGATTTGACATTTGTCTTTGCCGCTCTCGGTGCCGGACTTGCCGCAGGTATGGGCTTTGTGGTTGCCGCAATCATCCTTTCGGCTGCAGTATGCTTAATTTCAATCGTACTCAGCCTTATCGGTTTTGCGGTTCCGCGTACCGAACGTTTTATGCTTAAGATAACAATTCCCGAAAGTCTCAATTACGTCGGTGTATTCGATGAGGTTTTTTCAAAATATCTTTCCGATTGGAAAAACGTTAAGGTAAAATCGAGTAATTTCGGAACAATGTTCGAACTTTCATTTGTTATAACACCTAAGAAAAATGTCAATCAAAAAGAATTTCTCGACAGCCTGCGCGCATTGAACGGAAATCTGAATATAATGATTCAGAATTACGTATTTACATCCGAGGAATAAATATATGAAAAAAACAGCAATATTCCTTTTGATTTCGGTTATTGCGATTGTCGGCATTTTTTCCGGATGCACAAATGAGTCCGAAACATCGGATGACAATTTTATGAGTCCGTATTCGAATGATTTCGGAGATAAAACCTATGCCATAATTGAAATTGAAGGCTACGGCGAAATATCACTGGAGCTGTATGCCGATGAGGCTCCCATAACGGTTGCCAACTTTGTCAAACTCGCGAACAGCGGATTTTACAACGGTCTGATTTTTCACCGCGTTATAAACGACTTTATGATACAGGGCGGCGATCCGACGGGTACAGGCTACGGCTCATCCGATCAGGAAACAATAAAAGGCGAATTCAGCGAAAACGGTGTGAAGAACCGTATAAGTCATGTCCGCGGAACAATATCAATGGCACGTTCCCAAAATTATAACAGCGCGTCTTCTCAGTTCTTTATTTGTCAGGCGGATTGCACCTATCTTGACGGACAGTACGCGGCTTTCGGCTGTGTTACCGACGGAATGGATGTCGTGGATAAAATTGCCGCCGTCGGCGTTAACAGCAGCAATAGACCGCTTACCGATGTTGTTATCAAATCGGTTAAAATTGCATCGGTATTGTCGATTTCATCGATCGGCGATATTTCGCACGATTTGATATACTGTATGTCTCAGGATAAAAACAAATTTTTCGCATAACAGGGGGTGTCCGATATGATAGTAATGAATGTTAAAAATTACGGAACGGTTAAAATCGAACTCAGTCCGTCAGATGCGCCGGAAACGGTTGCCAATTTCGAATCTTTGGTTAGGGACGGCTTTTTTAACAATCTGATTTTTCACCGTGTAATTAAGGGATTTATGATACAGGGCGGGGATCCGACAGGCACGGGCATGGGATCACCGGATCAGAAAAAGATTAAAGGCGAATTCAGTGCCAACGGCGTGAATAATATGCTCAAACATAAGCGCGGAACGATATCGATGGCGCGCTCTCAAAATTTCAACAGCGCCTCTTCTCAGTTCTTTATCTGCCAGGAAGACTGCTCTTATCTCGACGGACAGTATGCGGCATTCGGTAAGGTTGTCGAAGGTATGGATGTTGTGGATAAGATAGCGGACTGCAGAACCGATTATAACGACCGTCCGCTTGAAAAAGTTGTTATTGAAGAGATGTACCTTGTTCCGGATGAAATACCCGACTGCATTTTCTGCAAAATTATTTCAGGCAGCATTCCGTCGACAAAGGTATACGAGGACGGATATATGCTTGCATTTAAGGATATTAACCCGCAAGCTGCCGTTCATGTGGTTGTCATACCGAAAAGACATATCGAAAGCGTTGACGGTATAAACGAGGATAATTCGTATGTGATTGCGAAAATCTTCGAAAAGATACCGCATATAGCAGAGAAGGCCGGAATAACAAACGGTTATCGTGTAATTTCAAACTGCGGAGAAGATGCCTGCCAAAGTGTCAAACATCTTCATTTTCATATACTCGGCGGAGAAAAACTTTCCGAAAAAATGGCATAATGAAAACGGAGCCGAAGCTTTGACGTCGGCTCCGATTTTTTGTAAAAAAAAGATATTCTTTTTGTTTTTCCATTGACAGACAAACCGAAATAAGCTATAATAATACAGTTATATGAGAAAAATGCCGTTAAAATGACGGGAAAACGCCGATTTTGAGCGGCAGGAGGTATTAGTATGGAAGTTACCAAAGAAACACTTATCGGTGATGTGCTTGATTTTGATATCGAAACCGCACAGTTCTTTTTCGAGATAGGAATGCATTGTCTCGGTTGCCCCGCATCAAGAGGCGAAAGCATCGAGATGGCGTGCGCGGTTCATGATACCGACGCCGATGCGCTTGTCAAAAAAATCAATGATTACCTGAGCGAGAAAAAGTAAAAGAGCAAGGCTGTCTTTGTCAGTAGTCAAATGCTGAATCATGACAGCCGATTTCTTTGAAAATGACAGAAAAAGATAATGAAAAAAAGAAGGGCATTTCATTAACGCCGAGACTTATGAAGGCTGCGGAATATGCCCGTTACGGTAAAAAAATCGCCGATATAGGCACAGATCATGCCTATTTGCCGATATATCTTGTATCGAACGGTATTTCGTCATCCGCCGTCGCGTGCGATGTGAAAACAGGCCCATTGTCGCGAGCGTCGGATAATATATCCGAATATCGACTCGAATCGAAAATACAGACTCTTTTGACAGACGGTTTGCACGGTGTGGAGAATTTCACTCCCGACGATATATTCATTTGCGGTATGGGCGGCGAGCTTATTTCATCGATAATAAGCGAGTGTGATTATATACATTCTCGGAATGTGAGACTGATTCTTCAACCGATGACGCATGCCGACTTGCTGCGCGCCTATCTTTCGAAAAACGGGTTTCGCATAGCGGATGAGGATCTCGTCATGGAAAACAGTCGTAAAATATATCAGATAATCGTTGCCGAGTATACCGGTGAGACGTATGAATTAACAGAAGCGGAAAAACTTATCGGGCCGATAAACATAAAAAAGAAGAGCGCGTTGCTTGGAAATTTTGTTCGAATGAACATAAGACCTCTCAGAAACAAAGCGGACGGATTAAAGACAACGGGCCAAAACACAGATGAAATATCAGAACTTATCGGCAGTCTCGAAATGCTTTGCTTGGAGTAAAAATGAGTACGGTATATGAAATATATAAACTGCTTGACAGCCTGATACCGCCGTCTCTCAGCTGTGAATGGGATAACGACGGAGTAATGTGCATGCCGGATGCAGACAGAACGGTCAGCGGAATTCTTCTTACGCTTGATATAACAAGTGAAGCGATAGATTATGCCGAGCAGAATCAAATGAATGTGATAATTTCGCATCATCCGCTTGTTTTCAGACCGATTAAAGGCCTGTCTGCTCTCGATTATGTCGGCAAAAGACTTGTCCGGCTTACCGAAAACGGTATTTCGGCATTTTCTTTTCATACAAGACTTGATGCCGCTTCGGGAGGAGTAAATGATGCTCTTGCGGAAAAGCTCGGTCTTACCGATGCCGAGCCATTCGGCCCCGACGGAGAGAAAATCGGCAGAATCGGGTATGTAAAGCCGTCGGATCTTGATGCGTTTGCAAATGTAGTAAAAGAGCGTCTCGACTGCCCGAATGTTACGGTATCGGATGCGGGAAACAGAATCCACCGTGTTGCCGTGCTCGGCGGAGCGGGTAAGGATTATGTGATTTCGGCATTAAAATCGGGCGCCGATAGCTATGTTACCGGGGAAATGGACTATAATTCGCTTCTTGATTCCCGTGAAATGGGGCTGAATGTTATTTTGGCAGGACATTTCCATACCGAGAACCCGGTACTTGAAAAGCTGAAGAATATGATTGAAAATCATATCGCCGGTGAGAAAATCAATATAGATATTTTTGACTGCAGCAAAATTAAATATAGCTGAAACAATGTTGCCGATGTAAATTCGGCTGAAGGGAATAAACAGACAGATGATTATACAGCTTGAGGAATCAAAATTAAAATTAAAATCTCTGCGTGACGATGTCGGCGAACTCTATAATTCGCTTCATATCGAAGACGCCGAAAAAAAAGCAGAGGAACTCGAACGTATTACATACGAGGCCGATTTCTGGGCGGACGCGTCAAAATCAGGCAAAATTCTTCAGGAAATCAAACAGCTGAAAAAGAAAATTGACGATTATAATTCGCTCAAATCGCGCCTTGAAGATGCCATTTCACTTGCCGAGCTCGCCATCGAGGAAAATGATGAATCGTTTACACAGGAAGTTCTTGATGAGCAGACAGCTCTTGAAAGCGAAGCCGAGACAATGCGTATTTCCGCGCTTTTGACCGGAGAGTATGATTCGAACAACGCGATACTCACATTCCATCCGGGAGCGGGCGGAACAGAGGCACAGGACTGGGCAATGATGCTTTACAGAATGTATACGCGCTGGGGTGAAAAACATGGATTTGAAGTAAAGCTTGTTGATTGGCTCGACGGTGATGAGGCAGGTATAAAAAGCGCAACCATAAGCATAAACGGCGATAATGCATACGGATTTCTCAAAAGCGAAAACGGAGTACACCGACTTGTTCGTATCTCTCCTTTTGATGCATCGGGACGGCGCCAGACATCATTTGCATCGGTTGAGGTTATGCCCGAACTTGAAGATGACGGCTCTGTCGAGATACGCCCGGAGGATATCGAAGTAACGGCGCACAGATCGAGCGGAGCGGGCGGACAGCACATAAATAAAACCGATTCCGCAATCAGAATTCTTCATATACCAACCGGAATTGTTGTGGGTTGCCAAACCGAACGCAGCCAGCTGCAAAACAAGGAAACAGCTCTTCACATGCTGAAAAGTAAGCTAATGGAAATCAAAATACAGCAGAATCTTCAGAAAATCGACGATATAAAGGGAATCAAGGCAAATATCGAATGGGGCGCACAGATACGTTCGTATGTCTTTATGCCGTACACACTTGCAAAAGACGGCAGAACTGGCTATGAAGAGGTTAATATTCAGGCGGTAATGGACGGAGAAATCGACGGATTCATCAACGCCTACCTGAAAATGATTTCAAAGTAATTCTGCTCTCAATTCAGAAAATAGATTGATATCTGAACAAACGGTAAATTTATCAAATAAAATTGCGGGATACTCTTGAAATATCGGGCAAAATGTGATATAATACCGATAGAATCGCGACCGAGTGTAAACAGTCGGTCGGACTAAAACAAAATAAAGGATATAAAATAGGGCCATACCGGCCGGGGAGATAGCGGTGCCTTGTTACCTGCAATCCGCTACAGCAGGGGTGGTTTCCGTCTTTGAGGGCTTTTTGTGTATGGTCTGCACCGAGTTCTTGTGTGTTGAAGGATGGGTCCTGTGCAATCGACGCCCGTGAACCATGTCAGGTGGGGAACCAAGCAGCATTAAGCGGGTACGTCGGTGTGCCACGGGTTTGCCTGTTTGGAGCATGAGACTCTTTTACCGCATATATAAAATGTTCGAGAAGCGGTGTATGGTCTTATTTTATGTCCTTTATTTTTTTGTATCGGAGGTGTTATCTTGCATCAGGCACTCTATCGGAAGTGGCGACCCGCTGTTTTTACCGATGTTGTCGGTCAGGACCATATAACCAAAGTCCTCGAATATGAAGCGGCAAACGGTAAACTCAGTCATGCTTATCTGTTCTGCGGATCACGCGGAACCGGCAAGACAACATGCGCGAAGATATTGGCTAAGGCCGCTAACTGCAAGAATCTTTCAAACGGCAATCCGTGCAATAAATGCGATTCCTGCCTTGCAATCGATTCCGGAACATCACTCGATGTCCTTGAAATGGATGCCGCGAGCAATACCGGCGTCGACTATATTCGCGATATACGTGAAGAGGTTTTGTATACTCCGTCCGAGATGGGCACGCGTGTCTATATTATCGACGAGGTTCACATGCTATCCGAAAGTGCTTTCAATGCATTGCTGAAAACACTTGAGGAACCGCCTTCTAATGTTATTTTTATTCTTGCAACAACCGAAATTCAGAAAATTCCGGCAACAATTATTTCGAGATGCCAACGCTTTGATTTCAGACGTATTCCAACCGATAAACTTGTGTCGCGCCTTGAATTCATTGCGGAAAAAGAAAACATAAAACTTACAACCGACGGAGCAAGACTTATAGCCAGACTTTCTCAGGGAGGAATGCGGGACTCGATAAGTATGCTGGAGCTCTGTGCCGCAGACGGAGCGGAGATTACGTCCGAAAAAGTCAGCAGCGTGTCGGGGGCGGTCGGCAGAGAAAATATAGTCAGATCGGTACGCGCGATTATAGACAGAAAGCCCAAAATTCTGCTCGAAGAGATTTCATCGGTATATAAATCATCACGCGATATTGCCGTCTATCTGAATGATCTTGCACAGTTTTACAGGGATATGATGGTTCAGAAGGCAATGAATGTTACAAAAGCCTCCGCAGTGTCAAAAGATATACTCGATGTTTCGGATAATGAACTTTCGGATATCAGTGCGCTTTCGGCTATGATGCGCTATTCAACAATGGTTTATCATTCCAAACTTATTGAATCGGCGCTTATTTCGATAAATCGCGGGGCCGATAAGAGAATTACCGCCGAAATGCTTCTTATTCGGATGTGTAATGATACATCCGAAGATTCGAATGAGGCACTTTCGGCAAGGATTGATGCACTTGATGAAAAACTGACTCAGCTTGCGGCAGGCGGAACAGTAAAGATACCGATCAAAATTTCCGCAGATGAAAATAAACCGAATTCGGTAAGTAGGGCCGAATCCGATAATAAAATCGGGATGGCCGAAAAGCAAAGCGAAACGAACGAAAACGATAAAGCAGCCGAAAAAAAGCCTTATGAGAATTGGCAGAATATTACCGAAAATTTCGGCAAAGTAGATAAAGGCGCCGCATCCTTTCTCATAAACGCCACTGCCGAGATATCGGGCGGCGATCTGCTGATAATCAACCTGAATGACGAATTTGCAAAAATGCTGTTAACCGATAAAAAGGTGCCGGAGGCAATAATGTCGCTTGTTGCCTCATACGGGGACAAATTCAGCGAAGTAAAGCTTGCCGTAAACAAAAAGCAAAAAAAACAAGATAATTACGATGATTTATTTTAATAAAAAAAGAAGAGGAAGATGATTTATGAAGTCAAGATTGCCGGAAGGAATGGGAAAAGGTCCCGGAAATATGCAGAGTATGCTCAAACAGGCACAGAAAATGCAGGCGGATATGGAGGCAAAGCAGGCTGAACTTGATGCGGCAGAGTATGAAGTTCAGGCAGGCGGCGGTGCCGTAACCGTAAAAATAAACGGTAAGAAGGAAATTCTTTCGATAGATTTGTCTCCCGATATCGTTGATCCCGATGATATCGAAACGCTTTCGGATATTATTGTTGCGGCGGTTAACCAGGCGATAAAGAAGGTTGAAAGCACAAATGAGGCCGCTATGTCCCAGATAACCGGAAATATGAATTTGCCCGGGTTCGGCGGCTTGTATTGATAAAATGAGCGAATATATTTTACCGCTTGAAAAACTGATCGAGCAGTTCGGAAAGCTGCCGGGAGTCGGACGCAAAACAGCCACCCGTTATGCTATTGCGGTGCTCAATATGGATGAGAATAAGGCACTTGAAATTTGTTCGGCGATTACCGATGCAAAAAAACTCATAAAAAGGTGTCGCATCTGCAATAATATATGCGAGGGAGATCTCTGCTCAATATGCAGTGATCCGAAACGCGATCCGATAATATGCGTCGTCGAAGATGTGCGTGCCGTGATGTCTGTTGAACGCGTGCGCGATTATCACGGAAGATATCATGTGCTTGACGGAGTAATTTCTCCCGTAGACGGTATCGGCCCCGAAAAGCTCAAAATCAAGGAGCTTCTTTCAAGAGTCAATAATGAAGAAATCAAGGAAATAATTATTGCCACAAACCCTACAATCGAGGGTGAAGCGACTGCATTGTATCTGACTAAACTTTTGAAACCGTTTGAAATTAAAATCACACGTCTTGCTTACGGCATCCCCGTCGGAGCTGATTTGGAATATGCTGATGAAGTAACCTTGTTCAGAGCACTTGACGGAAGACGTGAAATAAACTAAAAAAATATGGGTTCGTAAGAACCCATATTTTTTATACAAATTTTGTGTTTCCGTATGCCGTGTCAACAACAATCGAAACAAATTCACGCACAAGATAGTGGGGAAGAAGTATCGACGGAAGCGGCGCCGAAATGCCGTATACATTTTTCAGTCCGCATTTTCTCGCAATAGCCTTTCCTCTTGTCACATGAAAATTGCTGCTGACTATCGCAACCCTTGCATTTGTGTCCCTTATAATCTCAAAACTATTGTAGATGTTTTCGGATGTTGACAGCGATTTCTCCTCGATAATTATTCTGTCGCTGTCGATACCCGATTTAATAAGCTCGTTTTTGATGCAGCTTGCTTCGCTTATAATCTCGTCATTTCCTTTTGCGCCGGTCGCGATGCAAATCGTTTCGGGATTTTCGGAAAGATATTCGTATGCCGCATCGATTCTGTATTTGAGCGCCAGCGACGGTCTTGTCCCCGAAACGCGTGCTCCGAGTACAATGATGTAGTCGCATGATTTCGGCGCATCGGATACAAAGCCGCCGAATATCATACACTCAACCGTCAAGAAAACCGCAAAACATATACAGATAAATACTCTGAAAAGAATTATTATCGGCTTCGGTATCTTTATAATTCTTTCTTTTGAAAGTTTCCTGATGAAAAGGTAGCCGACAATGCATAATGAAAAGAAAGGCCAAACAAACAAAATCGATATATTAAACCCGACAAAAATGCCCACAGTCAGGTAATATAGGAGAAAAAGTACAGCAATAATTGTGAATACCGAAGATAGCTTGTCACCGAAAAGCATTGAATGAATAAATCTCGGTATATCGGCAGAAGAAAAAAATGATTTTTTTGCTTTATCTGATTTCATTGATGATTATCCTTTTGAAAATCTTTTCAGCTGATGTCGCCGAATACAATCTTGCCGTTTCTTCCGCCGCTTATAAGAGGGAAATATGATACCGGCGTACCTTTAACCCATAATTCGAAATAGCAGGTATGATCATCGGTATAACCTTTGTTTCCTCCGCCGGTTGCAATTTGCGAGCCGCTTTCCACAATGTCGCCTACGGTTACGGTTGACTTTTCAAGACAGTAATATACCGAGCGCAGACCGAGACCGTGATCTATCACTATTGTGACTCCGCCCATTATGGTTTCCCCGACATAAATGACCTTTCCTTTGTTCGTGGCGTAAACAGGCTGATTTTTATAGCATACCCATGCTATGCCGTTGGATAGGTGCTTTTGCGACTCGGTACCGTTATTTACGGTATCGCCGAATCTTGCTCTGTTTTGACTTTCATCGGGAATCAAAAACTCTCCGGAAAAATAGATTTCACTTTCATACGGCAGATTTTTAATTAAATTGACAAATGCCGCATAATTTTCTTCCGAACGGGTTGACATATCAATTACATTTTTGTAATTGTATTTTCTGACCTTGTTTTTCGCGGTTGAAGGCATAACGTTAAGCTGAAGTTCGGTTTTGACATCGTGGTAATTTACTGTTATCGTATATGCCTGTGATTCGGATTTGTCGGTTAGCGTAAACGGAATTATTGTTCTTATGTATTCACCGTCTACGAAAAATGTCGCGTCAAAGTCTATTTCCGGACTTACCGACACGTTTACGGCCGCTATATCTTCTACATCAATATACTTTCCGGATAAAACAACAAATTCTCCCGATTCTATTGACTCTTCTCCGAGTGCGAATGATGCGAGGGGATCGAAGATAAAATCGACGGTGAGTTTGTAACTCACCTCTCCTCCGGCATTTGAACCGTAAATGCCGTCCCATTTTGCCGTGATGTCAACAGTGAGAGTGCAGTTTGATTTAATATTTTTTCTGAAAAAATCCGTTTCTGTCAGATTTTCCAAATTTCCCGAATAAAGCTCGTCTCCTGCGGTATCTGTAACTTTGATAGATGTTTCATTCGGAGTTCTGTCAAATTTAAGACAGAACTGTCTGTATGAGCAGCTTATGCTGTTTTCATCTTCAATGTATTTAGGCAGCACATTATGAATAAGACCGCTGTAGCTTTGGTATGACCAACCGCTTGACGCTGGATATATTTCACACTCATTCAGAAGAAGAACAGGCATTTCCGATCCGTCATAAAGACTGGCCGAAAAATCACTGTCAAGAAAAGATATTGCCGCCGATGCGTCAATATGGTATACATTGCCATCATTATCAACATAGTAACTGCTGCTGGGCTTCGCGGATGAAAAGTAGTATTTGTATTCGCTTGAAAGATCGTAGCTGTGATAAATTACCGAGATATAATCGGCATTTTCAAGCTCATCCGGAAGAGAAGAACAGACTCTTGCGGTAGAATGGACATTCATCAGAATGTCGATTATTTTTGCTCCTTCGTCTGTCGATTTGTCATAACTCGTCGTTTTATTGTTTAAGTCGCAAAATTCAAGTGAAGATACCGAATTTTTATCAACCGGCTCATCTTTGGCCGAAAAATAAGCGTCAACAGCGAGATATGTGGGAATAAACAACAGCAGTATCGAAAATACCGACAGCAGAATTTTCTTCAGCCCCTTTTTCTTTACCATCTTTTTGCTCCTTTCATATTTTCCGCCTTGTATTTTATCATAAATCTCTGCTCAAATCAATATGTTAATGTAAACAAATAGATTAAATAAAATCATATAAAAAATCCGGGATTATTTTATCCCGGATTTTTGTCTGACTATAAGGTTGTATCAGCGGTCTGAAAAGAAATTGTTGTCGGAATTATTTGAATCACGATTGTCATCCGATTGTGTGACGTCATCGCCGCTGTTATCACTTTCGCCGCCATCTGAAGAATCACCGGGCTGACCGAAATTCGCTGCAGCTTCGCGCATCCGCTGTTCTTCTTCAGCTTTTTTCAGCTCTGCCTCATGCTTTTTGCGTTCTTCCTCCGCCTTGTTTTCCGCAATGCTCTTCTTGCGTTTCTCATCCATCATAGCTTCGAGCTCTTCCATAGTGGGTTCGGGATCGTTGTCCATAAGAGCATTGAACTGGTTTTCGTCCATTGTTTCATTCTTTATAAGGAATTTTGCAATAGACTCAAGCTTTCCTTTGTGCTCGTTTATGATGTTTTCGGCAACCGAATATGCGCTGCTTACTATACTGTGAATTTCTTCATCAATCAGTGATGCGGTTCTCTCTGAATAGTTCTGCTCGTCGCTGAGTTCGCGTCCGAGGAACACTTCGGTATGGCCAGAGCCGAACTGAATCGGACCGAGTTTGTCGCTCATACCGAGCTGTGTTATCATCTTGCGTGCGATTTCGGTTGCACGTTTGATGTCATTGGATGCGCCGCCCGATATATCGTTAAAGAAGACCGCCTCCGCAACGCGTCCCGCAAGCAGGGAAGCGATTTCGTTTTTAAGCTCGTTTTTGTATTCGCTCGTCTTGTCGTCATCCGGCAGATAGAGAGTGTAGCCGAGTGCGCGTCCGCTCGGAATTATCGAAATCTGATGTACCGGATCAAGACCGGGAAGAAGATGTCTTACAACCGCATGACCTGCTTCATGTATTGCGGTTTTGTATTTTTCTTCTTCACTTATATGAAGTGTCTTTTTCTGCGTTCCGACCATGATTTTCATCTGGGAATCTTCGATATCGTTCATACCGATAAGATTTTTTCCACGGCGCGCTGCCAGAAGAGCAGCCTCGTTGAGCAGATTGGCAAGATCGGCACCCGTGAATCCGGGAGTACCGCGTGCAATTACTTCAAGATCCACATCTTTTTCAAATGGTTTGTTTTTTGAATGTACTTTAAGAATTTCAACTCTTCCGCGAAGGTCGGGATAATTGACTGTAATCTGTCTGTCAAAACGTCCGGGACGGAGAAGCGCGGGATCGAGAATGTCGGGACGGTTGGTGGCTGCCATAACGATAATTCCTTCGTTTCCGCTGAAACCGTCCATTTCAACGAGAAGCTGGTTAAGCGTCTGCTCTCTTTCGTCATGACCTCCGCCGAGACCGGCGCCTCTGTGGCGTCCGACCGCGTCAATTTCGTCTATGAAGATTATTGAAGCGGGATTTTTTCGCGCCGTCTCAAAAAGGTCGCGTACACGTGATGCGCCGACACCGACATACATTTCCACAAAATCGGATCCCGAAATTGAGTAAAAGGGAACTCCCGCCTCTCCGGCAACCGCTTTCGCCAAAAGTGTTTTGCCCGTACCGGGAGGGCCCATCAAAAGCACACCGTGAGGTATTTTGGCACCGAGTTTCGTAAACTTGGTTGGGTCCTTCAAAAAGTCGACGACTTCCTGAAGTTCCTGCTTTTCTTCGTCTTCGCCCGCAACATCGGCGAATCTTACTTTGTTTTTGTCGCCTGAAATGGAAACTTTGGCTCTTGCTCTGCCGAAATTGTTGATTTTTGAGCCTTTTCCGCCGCTCGCTTCTCTGAATACATAGATAAACAGCGCCAATATGGCCACTATAACGATTATGTAGGGTAAAAGCGAAAGCCACGCGGGATAAGTGGTAGGTTCCTTTATATCAAAATCTATCAGAGGATCGCCGTACTCATCAAAGATATAGTCGTTGTAGCAGTCCTGATAAAAGCGGCTGCGGTCCTGAATTGTGTAACTGATTTTCTCACCGTTTGAAAGTAATACAGTCAGTTTGTTCTGATCGTCAAGCACGAACTCTTTAACAGATATCGCATTTTCGTCATTACTCTTAATGTTGTGGAAGTAAGTTACTATATCCTTGTATGTAACCTTTTCACCGCTGTCTCCGAGAAGATAATAAGCGGCAAAAACAAAAAAAGTAAATACAAGAAGATAAATAATAACTTTTTTTAGGTTTCCCTTCATAATTTCCTCCGTTTTATTGGGGTATTGTCTGTCATTGCAGAGTCGTGTTCAGATTTACGGAAAAAGAAACAGTATACCGTAAGGCAGTCACCGCGTGCATTATCATTCACAGTCATACCATCCCTTGCCGGAAAACCGGGAATCCATAAAATTCCTTCGCCGTCGGTTATAATCGGATAAACCGAACGCATCCCTAATGGTATTTTGCCGTCGCAGAACAGTTTTTTGACTTTTCTTGTCATGTTTCCGAATCTGATTCTGTCGCCGTCAAGTCTTGATCTCACTTTCAGACCACCGCTTGGTATTCTATCAAATGCAAATGATTTGTGTATTGCCAATTTGTAAATATTTTGTTTTTCCTCAATTATTTTTTCTTCTTCGGGGCCGATTTTGTTCCATAAACAGATAAATCCGTCTGCCTGTTTTATATAGTTTTCACCGAGATTAAGTTCTTGCAGATAAGGTGAAAATCCGCAAATTTCGCAGTCCCCGCACCGATTATCCGATGTAAAACGAAGCTCACCGTCACATATCCGTGCCGTAATGCCGCCGGGCAGATTAAGTGAACTTCTGTCGGCTGAATTTCTTATCAGCGAACTTATCGCGTCAAGATGACATTTTGATAAACGTGTGCCGCAGCTGACTGCCGAGTATTTTTGGTTTATCAATCTGTATAGAATCGCATCGTCAAGAGATGACAGCAGAGCACAAGAATTTTCACCGATATAAGCTCTTGCGAGCTTATCCAGATAATCGCAGTCGGTACGCAGTGACTCTGTAAAACGACCTGCCGCCTCGCATACCGACGGATTGATTTTTTTCAGATTCGGAACTATCTGCGCGCGTATGAAATTTCTTGTATATGATTCATCAAAGTTCGTCTCATCGGTAACATATTCCAAACCGCATGATTTGATATAGTCGAGAACTTCCTCTTTTGTAACTGTCAGCAGCGGACGTATTATTTTTCCGCGTATCGGAGGAATGGCGCATCCGCCCTTTGATGACGATCCGCGTACAAGATTGAATATAAGCGTTTCAAGATTATCATCTGCATGATGCGCAACGGCGATTCTGTCAATACCGTTTTCGACACGAAATTCTTCCAGTGCCGCATATCGCATATCGCGGGCAACTTCTTCGATGCCCCGCCCGCACTTTGCTGCTGCGGCGGGAACATCCAGCCGAATAAATCCGAATCCGATATTTCTGTCACGGCACAGCTTTTGGCAGAATTCGAGATCACGGTCGGCCGTGTCTCCGCGAATTCCGTGATGGACATGAAAAGCATAGACTTTAATACCGCATCTCGAACAATAAAGCGATAAAATATGAAGGAGAGCGACCGAGTCGGCACCTCCCGAAAGCCCTACCGCAACCGATTCGCATCCGTCAAGCATACGCTCGGATTTTATAAAGTCGAAAACTTTTTTTTCGGTTGGATTGATTGAGTGCCCACTCATCAATTCGGTTCCTCTCTGTTTTCAAGTGTGGTGAATTTGGTGTATTTTCCGAACCATCCCACATCAACCCGTCCGGTTCCGCCGTGACGGTTTTTTGCGATGATTATTTCCGCGGTGTTCTGCTTTTCGGGATCGTCTTTGTAATATTCATCGCGATAGATAAACATAACGACATCGGCATCCTGCTCGATTGCACCCGAATCACGCAAATCCGAAAGCATAGGACGCTTGTCTGTTCTGCTTTCCGGACCACGTGAAAGCTGCGCACAGCAAATCACGGGTACATGAAGTTCTTTTGCCATGATTTTCAGATTTCTCGAAATGTCGGCTACTTCCTGAACGCGGTTTTCGATTCTTCGGTCGGAATTCATCAGTCCGAGATAGTCAACTACGACAAGCCCCAGATTTTTCATCCTTCTGAGTTTCGATTTCATTCCGGTTACAGTTATATTCGTTGTGTCGTCAATGTAAATTTCCGTATCGGCAAGCATGGATGTCGCAACCGAAAGTTTTGACCAGTCTTCAGTTGAAAGCATACCGCTGCGCATAACATTGCTTTCAATCAGTGCCTCGGATGACAGCATTCTCGATACAAGCTCTTCCTTTGACATTTCGAGCGAGAATATGCATACTGCCTTGCCGCTTTGCTTTGCTACATTTGTCGCAATGTTAAGCGCAAGCGATGTTTTACCCATGCCGGGGCGTGCTCCGACGAGTACAAGATCGCTTTTTCCCATTCCGATGAGTATGTTGTCAATAACCGAAAATCCGGTCTTTGTTCCTATTGCATCCTCTTTGTTGTCGGCAACATCCTTAATCTGGCGGTAGGTGGACAGAATTACATCTTTAATGTGAGTAAAATCATGCTGCTCTTTTGTTTGAGCAATTTCAAATACTTTGGCTTCCGCCTGATTTATAATGTCGGATGCGCGATCCTGTGCGGCGTATGCATCTTCGTATATTTCTTCCGCAACCTTTATAAGTTGTCTGAGCAGACTTTTGTCGCGGATTATCGTCGCATAATCTTTAACATTCTGCGTTGACGGAACTGTTTCGACGAGTGTGTGAATGTAGCTCTTTGATTGTTCGGAATCATATACGTCGTTTTTTACAAGCACATCCATCAGGGTGACAGGATCGATTTGACGGCTTTGAAGGAATAGCTTTTGCATTGCCGAATATATCTCTCTGTGCTCTGAAAGATAAAAATCGTCGGCAGTAATAATTGTCGCTATTTCGTTAAGCGACTCCGGATCGATAAGAATCGAGCCGAGCACTGACTGTTCTGCCTCCAATGAAAACGGAAGCTTTCTCATGCTGTCGGTAGCCATAAAAATGCACGCCTTTCGATTTTATTTTACATTGTGGATTTCGATTTTGATTTTTGCCGATATATCGGTATACAGCTTTATGTCTATCGTGTAAATTCCGTATGTTTTAATGGGTTTATCGAGAACGACTTTTCTCTTGTCTATTGCGGCACCGCACTCTTTTGAAACTTTTTCGGCAATCTCTTTTGATGTAACAGAACCGTAAAGCTTGGTATCGCTTCCGGACGGAATGGCAAAATCAATCATCATACCGTCAATCTTTTTCGCAAGAGCCGCCGCCTCGGCACGTTCGGTTTCGATTTTGAACTTCTGCGAATCCGCTTTGCTTTTCAGCTCGTTTATTATCTTTGAATCGGCTTCAACGGCGAGTTTTTTCGGAAAAAGAAAATTGCGCGCATAGCCGTCGGACACATTTACAATGTCACCTTTTTTTCCCTGTGATTTCACATCCTGAGTAAGTACTACTTTCATTTTGCTCCTCTTTCTTTTTTTGCAGATTATTTATTATACAATAAATCAGCTGTTTTCTATCTTGTTAAGCTCTTCATCGATGAATTTGTCAATTGATGCCAAAAGCTTGTCGGTAACCTCGTTTATGTCGGTAGCATCGTCGGCTTGAGCTCCTGCCGCATTGAAATGTCCTCCGCCGCCGAGACGCCGAAGTATCGTTTCCACATTTATCTCACCCGTTGATCTTGCCGAGATTCTGAATCCGCCCCCGAGCCGCATAATTACAAATGTTGCATCGATGTTTTCTATGGTCAGCAGACGGTCTGCGATTTTTGCGCCTATGGTTATATCGGAATCGACATTGTCCGAATAATCGTTCTTGGCAATCATTATGCGGTCACGGTATGGCTTTTCGTCGATTTTGAACCGCGATTCTCTCGCCATTTCGTCAAGCCTTGTTCTGAAAAGTTCCTGAGTTGCCGTCGGATCGCCGAGACTGCGCAGATATCTTGCGGCTTCAAATGTTCTGACACCCGTATTGATAACAAAGTGCTTCGTGTCAAGAACTATCCCCGCATACATTAAATTGGCCTCTTCGGGCCTCAGCAGTCTGTCGTCAACCTGTTCGAGAATTTCTGATACAAGTTCGGAGGCAGATGATGCCGACGGCTCAATATATGAGAGCATCGGTGTTGTGGTAAATTCGGCGGTCTGTCTGTGATGATCGATGTAAACAACATTGCCTATCCGTTCGGCAATGTCCGAAACTTCGAATTGCAGTTTGTTGTTTACGTCGCAGATAATAAGCAGGGTATTGTCTTTTATGTAATTTACCGACTGCATTGACGATATAAATATCTTTTTGTATTCGTCGAGGCTGTCAAGAAGAGTGAAGCATTTTGCTATATTTTCCGAATTTTTGTCGATTATTATGTTGCATGGAACTTTCATATACATGCACAGACGGGCAATTCCCACGCAGGAGCCGATGCTGTCAAAATCCGGATTACGGTGACCCATAATAAGCACATTGGATGCCTGACAAATATAGGACGACAGAGCGCGCGCGATTGTCTGCGATTTGACCGAGGAACGTTTTTGCGATGTTTTTGTCATTCCTCCGAAGAAATAGCTGAATTTGTCGGTTTTTACAATAGCCTGATCGCCGCCCTTGGCAAGAGCGAATCTGAGCGCCGAATATGCATTGTCACGCTTTTCCTTAAAGCTGCTGCCGACATTTGATGTTCCGATTGATATGGTAATCGGCAGATAGTTGGAACCTACACGGATGTCGCGGATTCTGTCGAGTATCTCGAATTTGTCATCGATAAACGATTTCAGGTATTTTGCCTTGTAGAAGAGAATAAACTTGTCGCGCTCATAATTTACGAGCACCGCATTTATACTTGCCGCCCAGTCAAAAAGTATGCGCTCGGCATCTGCGGTGGCAAATCCGAAATTGTCTTTTTCGATTTGAGAAAGTTCTTCCAGATTGTCAATGAAAATATATGCGACAAGAGCGTCGTTTTCTTCAAATTCGTTTTTCCTCTTTTCCGCTTCGGTAACGTCATACCATACCGTAATATACAAAGACTCGTCGCCGCTGTCAAGCAGACGCCCTTCGATTCGGTAATTTCTGCCGTCCACGGTCAGAAGACATTCCTTGCCGCCGTCTATGGTCGATTTGACCTGATCGATTCCGACATCTGCAACATCCGAAAATTTTCTTACCTTCGGACTTATTTTGTCCGAAATATCCCTGAATGCTTTGTTTCCCCATCTGATTACGCCATGCGGATCGCAGGCGACAATCGGAGAACTGATTGAATTGTAGAGAAGGGCATTTACGTTCGGATTGTATTTCTTCGCAATATCGGGTATGCTTTTATTGTTTTTGACGATTCTGTCGGTTAACCCGAATAAAATGAGTACGGTGATTACATAAATGAATGCCGTAAGAATGAATGCCGTTGTTCTGCCCGCATCACTGTCGGAATTTGCGGTCAGATATTGAAGAATTATCAGTGCAAAAATTGCCGGAAGAATCAATAGGAGCAGCCGCGCGGAATATGGCTTTAACAGATCTTGCAGCTTTTTTTTCATGTGCCGGTTTGTCCTTTCGACTTATTGTAATTTTATTGTATCGGTTTGCGAGTTTCGATATGCTTTATTGCCTGCTTTTTTTTGCCGTATATACCGATGTCAAAAAGTTTACCGAACCGGATATTGCAAGGAAAATCGGCAAAAGAGCGGGATTGCAGCAGAGAACCATAATCAGTATCGCTATCGAAAATATTGTTTGAGGGCGACGCGCTTTGATGTTTGCGATAACCTGCCGGAAGCCGAGCGAGCATGACGGAATGAGAGTGATAAGTGCAAGATTTCCGAATCCGAAAACAAATGCCGTGATTATCGACGATTCCGAAAACATACCGACAGTCTCAAATACGGTAACAGCCACAATCGAAATCAGATATACGCTTGCCGATGTTACGCTGGGATAGAGATACCAATCGGACAGATGAATTTTTCCGAAGTAGAATCCGAGCAGTATCCGTCTGAAAATTCCGGTTGAGATATGAACGGTAACCATCGACATGAGAAAAAAGATGCTCGGCAAAAACAGTTTGAAGTATATTAAAATGTTGCTTATAAAATTTTCGGATTCGCTCTCTCCGATGAGCTGAGTTGCCCCTGCCTCAATATATGACTGATTAACGGCGGATATGACCTCACTGAGATAATTTTTGATGTCGGACTCAAGCTGATTAAATACCGACAAATCGATTTTGCCGTATAAATCTAATATAACTGCGGCAAGCAGAGCAATATAAAGCAAAAACAGTATAACGGTTGAAATCGTTTCGGTAAAAAGACGCGTTTTCAGTTTGTAAACCGATAAGGCAACAGTAAGAGCCACCGGGGCATATATTGCCGATGACAGCGATGAAAATACAAATTTTCCGCTTATAATCAGACATACCGATGCCGAAATCGCGGTTGATACCAACAGCGAAGCGGCGGCCATAACGAGTATCCGTTTTATGCTTGCGCGGGAAAGCGACAGAAAAGAAACAGATGCAAGCGTGATCGCTATGATGTTGAAAATCAAATTTGCTCCGACAATTCCGGACAGGGCACCTATTGCCATCGCTATAATCAAAAATATATACGAGACTGTTTGAGACGGAATCTTCGGCATATTGTTTTCGTTTGTGTGTTCCATACGGTAAATTCCTTTGATACTTACTTGATTTCTGCCTTTACCTAAGCCGCAATTATTTAGTATTATAACATAAACAAAATCAAATGTAAAGCAATTTAGTAAAATCTATTGACGAAATAGGGAAAAAAGTATATAATATCCTCGAAAAAAATAAAATATGAAAATTCTCGTTTTTGATATTTAACCGTCATCAAATATGGGTTTGCAAAACGCCGGTTTTGTGCGGCATTACAGGAGGAGAGTATGGATAACAACAATTTGTTTGAATTTGAGAAAATAGATCCCGCGAACGATGATTTCGGTATTTTTACCGAGATAGGAAAAAAGTGGCTGCTGATAGGATGCGAAGATGCCGAAAAAGGAAAGACAAACCTAATGACCGCAAGCTGGGGAATGATGGGCGTTCTTTGGGGTAAGCCGGTATGCACTCTGTTTGTAAGGCCTCAAAGATACACAAACGGACTGATTGATAAGTCGGAATTTCTCACTGCGGCGGTTTTTGACGAAAAATACAGAGATAAGCTGAGCCTCTGCGGGACAAAAAGCGGCCGCGATACCGATAAAGTCGGAGAATGCGGTTTTACACAGCTTAAATACGGCAATTTTTACAGCGTTGAAGAAGCCGAAAAAATATATCTTTTGAAAAAGATTTACAAGGATAAAATCAAACCCGAAAATATGATTGATGAGGCGGTTGACGGTAAGTGCTATCCCCTGAAAGATTACCATTATGTTTATATATGCGAGATAGTCGGCGTGTTAACCGAAAAAAACAAATGAAATCGGCGGAAGGTATATGAAAAAATATCTTGAAATAGGAAAGATACAAAATACTCACGGAATTTCGGGCGACATGACGGTATACTGTCTTTGCGACAGTCCGGAGGTCTTTATCGGTATTGACAGGGTTTTTTTGAAAGAAAAAAACGAATACCGCGAGTACAAAATGAATAAGAAATCGGTCTATAAACCGAACGTTTTGCTTGTGCATCTTGTCGGCATCGATTCGAGAGAGTTTGCGGCAACTTTCAAAGAGAAATTCCTGTTTGCCGACAGAGCCGATCTTCCTGCATTGAGCGCAGGATCATATTATATCGCCGATTTGCTCGGTCTCTCGGTTATCGATGCGAAAAGCGGAAGAGTTTACGGGAAAATTACCGATGTAATCAATAACGGTGCATCCGACATATATGAGATTACATCGTTCGATAACCGCAAGTTTTTGTTTCCCGCCGTCGGCGAATTTATAGACAGAGTTGACCTGACCGACGGTGTTTATGTTAATCCGATAGAGGGAATGTTTTAATGAATTTTGATGTTTTGACGCTCTTTCCCGAACTTATCTCATATATAACCGACTCAAGCATAATCGGCAGAGCAAAAAAATCGGGACTTATAAATGTCCGTACTCACGACATAAGAGATTTTTCGAACGACAAGCACCGAAGAGTAGACGATACGCCATACGGCGGCGGAAAAGGAATGCTGATGGCGGCACCGCCCGTCTATAACTGCTTTGAAAATGTACGCAAAACAATCGAAGGAAGCTGTCACTGCGTGTATATGTCCCCGCAGGGCAAAATTTTAACTCAGCGCCATGCGGCCGAACTTCTTGATTTTGATAATCTGATTATACTTTGCGGACATTATGAGGGAATAGACCGAAGAGTCATAGACGAGATAGTTGACGAGGAAATTTCGATCGGTGACTATGTTCTGACCGGAGGAGAAATTCCGGCGTGCATTCTCATTGATGTAATGGCAAGAATGATTGACGGCGTGCTCGCCGCGCCCGAATGTTTTGAAAAAGAAAGCATTATGAGCGGAGAACTTGAGTATCCGCAGTATACAAGGCCGCTTGTTTTTCACGGAGTCGAGGTGCCGAAAGTCCTTCAAAACGGAAATCATTCCGAAATAGAAAATTGGAGAAAACGCGCGTCGCTTGAGCTTACAAAAAAGAACCGTCCCGACCTAATATAAGCTCGGTGACCGACTATATTTTGTGTCCGATTGTAAAATTCAGCTGAAAGGGGTGAAATGCTTTGAAAATAAGAAATGCCGAAAGCAGAAAACGGAAAGACAGCCCGAATTCGACTTTTACCGTATGGGGCTTGATTTGCGGTTTTTTTGACGGTATTGCCCTGAAACTGTATCAAAACAGTTTTTTCGGCAAATATTTCTCATCATATGATAAATTTGAGGAAAAAGCCGAAAAATCCTGTGTGACCGGAATTATCACCGATTGGCATCGTAAACATTATAAATCGAAATACCACCCCAAAAAAGAAATCGGAACAGAGCAGATTGACGAGAATCTTGTCATTTATAATGCTTCCACAATTAGACAGCCTGTGAGCAAACGTCTGAGAAAAGCAATATATGAAAACCGTATTATGTCGGTAATTTCCGAAAAAGTCACGGATATACCGCGTGTGTCGGCGTCGTCCATAGGACTTTTGATATTGTCGATGACTCTCGTTTCGGTCATTATTCAGATGGCAAAGTTTTTGCTTGTCGGCGAGTCTGCCGAACTTATATACCTGCTCTGCAACGGTCTTGTTTTAATAGTCGTGTCGGTTCCCATGCTGACAAAAGGCAATATTTCGATATATGAATATGTGATGACAAGCAGAATCGGTCATTATGTATTCACACCGCTGATGGGCGTCGAAGACAATCCTGCCGAAAATGAAATAAAAGTGGATGACAAAATCGGCAAACGGGCAAACTTTGTGTCATTTTTTGTCGGAATTCTGCTCGGAATGCTTACATTCAAACTCAGTTTGTTGAATGTTGTTTGGCTTTTTATCGCGTTTTGCGCTATTTCCTGCATAATACGTACACCGGAGGCGGGACTTCTCATATTCGGATTTGCGATTCCTTTTTCGGAAACATCCGATATTTTTGCCGCCCTGTTATGCACACTCGTTTTCTTGACGGCAATCTCCTATATCGCGAAAATTGCCGTAGGGAAAAGAGCTGTGAAATTCGAGCTGATAGATTTTGTGATTGTATCTTATTTTATCTATCTGATTTTGGGTGAATTTTTTACCGATGCCGAAGGAAAAGGGAGCAGAATGGTTTTTCTTTTGTCGTGTGTCTGTGTTTATTTCCTGTGCAAAAATATGCTCTGCTATTCTAAATGGCTTGATAAATTCCAGACCGCTTTTTTCGCATCCGCAACTGTTGCGGCCGCATACGGAATTGTTTGCGCGGCGATACGTAAGGAAATCGGCATCACGTCATTTTTCAAAACTCAGGAACATTTCGCCGTTTATCTGCTGCTCGCACTTTTCATTACACTGTCACTCTCTTTTACAAAAAAAATATCGGTATTTGCATCGGTATTTTCACTCTCGGTGCAGATTGCCGCGCTTGTTCTTACGGGATCCAAAACGGCTGCAATATCACTTATAGTAACATTTTTTATATTTACCGCGATTGCATACAGAAAGATGTTCGCATGGGTGCTGTTTGCATTGGTATCATGCCCGATTTTGCTTCCGTTTTTGCCGGAAACGATATCGAATAAGATTTTATCGGTGCTGCTTTTTACCGACAATTCCTTTTTGAGATTTACCGAAATATGGAAAAATTCGCTTGCGGTTGCGCGCATCAACCCGATAAGCGGAATAGGACTTTCGTCTGAATTGCTTGAAAAAACGTATTCAATGGTTACGGGAGGGCTGACGCTCGGCAGCGAATCCACAGGCAGTTTGTATGTTTATCTTTTTGCGACTACCGGGATAATAGGATTCTGTTTCTTCGCATTGGTTGTTCTTTTGTATCTGCGCGCCGTTCTGTCATTTTATGAGAGGATAAGAGAAGGACAGAATACAAAAAATCGATTCTGCGCCGTTTGCTGCGCGGTTTTCTCGGTCATCGTCTGCGGTCTCGGTGTGTTTGTATTTGATTCATCTGTATGCACATATCTCTTTCTTGCATCTGTCGGAATATCGCTTGCAATAAAACGTCGTCTTGAAGAGGAGTCGGTATCTGCCGATATTGAATCGGATGCATTCCAAAGTGAAATAAATTTGAACCGATAATTCGGCTTGCGCAGAATGATTTTATTAAATATGAAAGGTTAAAGGCTATGAAGGGTAAGACGCAAAAAAAATACGGAGTAGCCGACGCGGTTGCTCTTGCCTGCTTTATTTTAATTGCCGTATCGCTCATATATTTTTTGCTTGTTTTGATTTTCGGCGGTTTTGAACGTTTCAAACTTATATGGGAAAAAGACGGAAAAAGTGTAAACCTGTCGTTTGTCTTGAAAATCGAGGGAGTAGACACAACATATTTCTCGGCTGAACCGTCGGGAAAAGAAGCTGTATGCGACTTTATTTCGGTCGGAGATGACTTTTATATAGACGGTACTGCCGTGGGAAAGGTCACCGCCGTAACATATAAAGATCATAAGGTGTCAACCGGACTTGTGGACACGCAGGGTTCGGTTATCTATGCGGCATATCCCGGTGTCATAGATCTGTTTATTACCGTTGAGGCAAAAGGCACGGATACCGAAAACGGCTATACCGTCGGCGGTGCGATTTTGAAATCGGGTTCATCGCTGAACTGCTCGACTAAAAAATCCGAATTTCCTTCACAGGTTGTCTCGATAGAAGAGTGCGACGATGACGATCTTATCGAAGACAGCACGGAGAAAGGAGTGATTGCAGTTGGAACGAACTGAAATAAAAAAAGAACAAATACCGGATTTTCAGGGTAAACAGGGAAGAAAAGGCTATAAAAGAAATCTTGTTGACCTATTGATTATCGTAATAATCATTCTGTCGGTGATTTCACTGTTTTTCAGGGGCAGGATTGTAAGTCTGCTGAATAATGCGATGTCAAACGACAGAGCGGAAATTGAGTTTGTAATCTGTGATATAGATGCCGAAACCGCCGATAAATTTGACGCCGATGCAGAATATTACATTGACGGAAGCTCGATAGGCAGTCTGTCGCTTTTCGAGATAAAAGATTCGGAAAAGATGATTGTAAATTCAACCGTATATGAAGATTCGACAAGGTTTGATGAGTTTATCAGAGCAGTCGATTCGGAACATAAAGTTATCAGGGCGGGCGCAACACTTGTCGGAATAAGCAGAGAAAGCGGATTTTATTTCTGCGGAACCACGAAAATCGCTGTCGGAATGACAATGGAAATATCCGCAAAAGAGCAAAAATACACTATTTTGATTACCGGAATCTCATGAATTTGAGCAAATTGTCAAAAAATGTTTTTTTGAAAAAAATCAGCCTAAAACTATTGATTTTAACTTAAAAAGTTGATATAATAATGAAAACTGTGTACTGATAAAATGTATATAATTCAGGAGAAGAGGGGCTAAACAATGATTACTCGCGAGGTTAAGATAAATAATTCGGTAGGTCTTCACGCAAGACCGGCAACCTTTTTTATTCAGAAGGCTAACAAGTATAAAAGCACTATATGGGTTGAAAAAGGTGACAGACGTGTGAATGCAAAAAGTCTTCTCGGTGTGCTTTCTCTCGGTATTGTCAAAGATAATGTAGTTACACTGTCGGCTGACGGTTCTGATGAAAATGAGGCTCTTGATGGTCTTTGCGAGCTTATAGCAAACGGCTGTGAGGAATAAAGTAGAAAATTTGTTAATTGCAGCAGCAGACCGCATATAGTCCATGCGGTCTGCTTTTTTTAAGAATTAACCATTCGGTTGAAAGAAAAGATTATGTGATTGTATGGATAAGAAAACCGTTGATGAGCTGAGAGAAAAGGCAAACAGACTTCCGACATCGCCGGGTGTATATATCATGCACGGCGCCGATGATAAAATTGTTTACATCGGCAAGTCAAAATCGCTTAAAAACAGAGTTACTCAGTATTTTACCGATTCGGAAAAAAATATTAAAACAAGCCGTATGGTCGCATCCGTTTACGATTTCGAATATATGCTGACAGATACCGAAATCGAGGCACTCGTGCTTGAAAATCAGCTTATAAAACTTCATAAACCGAAATATAATATCCTTCTCAAGGATGCAAAAAGCTATCCGTATATAAAGGTATCGGTTGATGACGAATATCCAACCGTATCGATAACCAGAAAGCGCGCGTCAGACAAATGCAGATATTTCGGCCCCTATTCGGGCAGTACAATTGCATGGAATATACTGCAAACCGCAAGAAAAATCTTTATGCTCCCCGCGTGTAAACTCAGCTTTCCGCGTGATATCGGAAAAACGCGCCCGTGTATATACAGCCACATCGGTCAGTGCTGCGCTCCATGCAGCGGCAACCTTTCGTCGGAAGAATATAAGGAACGCTTTAATGAGATTATTTCTTTTCTCCGCGGCAATTTGAGCCGTACCGAGAAGCTGCTCGCTGATAAGATGAATTACGCTTCCGAAAACCTGCAGTTCGAAGCCGCCGCCCGTTACCGCGACAGAATCAAATCAATCGAAATGCTTCGTCAAAAGCAGAGAATAGTAGGAAATCCGGATACCGAATATGATGTTTTTTCGCTGTTTTCATCGGAAATGTGCTCGTGTCTTGCTGTCTACTATGTTCGCGAAGGAGCGGTTATCGATTCGGATAATTTTATATTTTCCGCCGATAAAATAGCGGATACATCGGCGATGATTTCGCTCATTGCACGACTTTATTCAATTCGCGAGTATATCCCGCAAACCGTTTTGCTCGGATTTGAGGTCGAAGAAGATCAGGTATCGGTACTGTCCGATTTGCTGTCGCAAAATGCAGGGAAACGCATATCGATAAAAACTCCGAAAAAAGGCGAACTGCGCGCACTTTGCGATATCGTAACCGAAAATGCCGCACTGCACGCAAAGCAGTATCTTGCCGACAGCGAGAAAGACAACGATGTTTTGGTTAAACTCGCCTCTATGCTCGGACTCGAAGTTGTCCCCGAAAATATCGAGTCTATAGATATTTCGAACTTCGGCAATGACAATATCACTGCCGGAATTATTTCTGTTCAGAACGGCAAATTCAAAAAGAGTGCCTACCGAACTTATAAAATCAAATCGACGTCTGTTCAGGATGACTACCAATCAATGCGCGAGGCGCTCGAACGGCGCCTGTCGCATTGCGACGAAAGTCCGCTGCCCGATCTTTACCTGCTTGACGGCGGCAAAGGTCATGTTTCGGTGGTGAAATCGCTGTTTGCCGAGCATAATGTGGATGTGCCTGTTTTCGGTATGGTCAAAGATGATTTTCATAAGACGCGCGCACTTACCGACGGAGAAAATGAAATCAGCATCGCGAGAGAGCAATCTGTTTTTGTGCTGATATATAAAATACAGGAAGAGGTTCACCGTTTTACGATTTCGAATATGAAAAAGGCGAAAAGTAAGACGGTTACACATTCCAAACTCGAAAATATCAAGGGTATAGGCCCGTCAAAAGCGAAAACTCTTTTGCTGTCATTCGGAACGATAAACTCCATATCAAATGCCGAAATCGAAGAACTCTCTGCCGCAAAAGGCATTTCGAAATCGGATGCCGAAGCAATATATTCATATTTTCATCTTGATGATAAAAAACAGAAGGGAAACCTATAATGAGAATAATAACGGGAATTGCCAAAGGAATGAAACTTAAGACACTCGAAGGGGATGATGTAACACGTCCTACGGCTGAGAGAGTGAAAGAGGCCGTGTTCTCGATGATCAACTTTGATTTGGACGGCGCGCGTATACTCGATTTGTTCGGCGGCAGCGGGCAGCTTGCGCTTGAAGCACTGTCGAGAGGAGCATCAAACGCCGTTATATCCGATTCGGATAAAGGCGCGATAGAAATTATAAGAGCTAATGTTGCAAAAACAAAGTTTGAAGATAAGGCACGCGTAATCATGTCCGACTATAAGGGACTGATAAAATCACTTGCTTCAAAAGATAAATTTGATATAGTTTTTCTCGATCCTCCCTATGCGGAAAAAATCATTCCCGACGCCATAGACCGCCTTGTTCGCGCCGATATGCTCGCACCCGCCGCTCTCATAGTTTGCGAATCGGATGAAAAAGAGCCGATTGTACGTGATGATATGACGGTTAAAAGATTTGCAAAATACGGAAGAGTGTATATCACACTGCTTCAAAACGGAAAAAATACAGATGCCGCCGATTAAAATCGGCATGAATCGGCATACAGTTCCAAACTAAAAAGGAAGGCATGGTCATAAAATGAAAGTAATGATAGCCGGCAGTTTCGATCCGATTACGCTCGGACATGCCGATTTAATATCCCGTTCCGCCGCGCTTTTTGACAGCGTAACCGTATGCATTGCCGTTAATAGCGAAAAGAAATACATGTACGGTATTGATAAACGCCGCTTAATGGTTGAGACTTACTGCAAACAGTTCCCGAACGTTACGGTTGATGTTTGCGACGGTCTTGTCGCCGAATATGCCGTAAAAAATCGGATAAATGCCATCGTAAAAGGAGTAAGAACAGCTGCCGATTTCGATTACGAGTATCAAATCGACTGCATAAATAAAAGCATTGCTCCGATTGAAACTCTTCTTTTGCCATCATCTCCGAAATATATGCATCTGTCATCAACAGCGGTGCGTGAGATGATTAAATACGGGCGGGATTTGTCAAAATATGTTCCCGAGTCGGTGCTTGAACTTCTGTAAAAAATTTTCTTTCAAGAATAAAATCGCTTGCCATATAACGTGAATCGGTAAACCGTACACGTGTATGAGCAGGCGATTTTTTTGTTTTTGCAAAATAAAGAACATTTGTTCAATAACTTTTTTCGCTGATTAAATGAGTGTTCATTTCGGCAACAAAAAAACGCCGATTTCGTCAAATCGATAAAAAAAATATTGCAAACAACCGGCGGGTATATTATAATTAACTCAACAGGTGGAGCAAAATACAATAAAAAAACATATAAGATACACTTGTTAAATATGAAAGTGGAGGAAAATGCGGTGGCAGAGTGGTTAATAGGCAAGCAGCGGCACACAATAGATGAAAAAAACCGCGTTTTTATTCCATCTAAATTTTTGAAGAAACTCGGCGAACGCATATTCGTAACCAAATCTCTTACCGGCCGATGCATAAGGATTTACAGCAAGGAAGGCTTTGACAGTTATATGACCGAAACGGTAAGCAAACTGCCCAAAGTCAAAGCGGGCGAAATGATTTCATGGCTCGGATCGAACTCCGAAGAGCTGCCGGTAGACGCGCAGGGAAGAATCGCACTTCCTGCGGAATATCGCGATTTTGCCGGACTGAAAAAAAATGTCGTAAGTTCGGGCGCGTTCGATTATGTCGAAATGTGGGATGAAGAGTTGTTCGATAAACAGAACGCTCAAATGGATATAGACGGTATACGTTCGCTGCTTGAAAGCAGAGAAGACAGTGACAGAGTTTAACCATTATTCGGTTATGCTTCATGAGTGCATCGACGGTCTTAAAATCTCCGACGGAGTGTATGTCGATTGTACGGCAGGCGGAGGCGGGCATAGCCTTGAGATAGTGAAGAGAATTAAAAGCGGGCGTCTTGTTGCAATCGATCAGGACATGACCGCGATTTCCGCCGCAAAGGAAAGACTTCGCGATTACGCCGATAAAACCGTTTTTGTCAATGATAATTTTCAAAATATCGGAAATATTCTCGACGAACTTTCGATAGAGAGCATATCGGGCGCGATAATCGATCTCGGGGTGTCATCATATCAGCTTGATACACCCGAAAGAGGATTTTCATACAAATATGATGCGCCGCTCGATATGAGAATGGATGAACGCTCGGAATTTACCGCTTATGATGTGGTGAATAATTACAGCGTGGATGAGCTGAAAAGAGTTTTATACAGCTACGGGGAAGAATCGTTCGCACCGCAAATTGCCGGGGCAATCGTTGAAAGACGCGGTCTGCATCCGATTGAAACGACATTCGAACTTGTGGATATAATAAAATCCGCAATTCCGCAGAAGGTTGCGGCTGTCGGACATCATCCCGCAAAAAAGAGTTTCCAGGCGATAAGGATTGAGGTCAATCACGAACTTGCCGTAATAGAGCCGACACTTCGCAGTTTGACAGAAAGACTTTCATCGGGCGGAAGACTTGCCGTGATTACCTTTCATTCACTCGAGGACAGAATTGTCAAGCATACCTTTGCTTCGCTCGCACAGGGCTGTACATGCCCTCCGTCTTTTCCGATATGCGTGTGCGGCAATAAACCCAAAATCAGAATAATCAACAAAAAGCCGATTCTCCCTTCGGAGGGCGAGCTGGAAGTGAATCCGAGATCAAGAAGCGCAAAACTGAGAATAATCGAAAAAATATAAAGGAGGAGTTCACAGAATGTCAAAATCCGAAAAAAATATTGATGTCGATCTTGATTTTTCCAAAATTAAATATGATGACACCGAACACGGAAAAAAAGTGGACTCCATAGATGTCGGAGACAGATACGGCGACAATAACCCGGTTGTTATATCGGATGCAACATCAAGGAAAATCGAGCCTGCGAAAAAACGCGAAAAGAAGATTAAAGAGCGCGCGGTTAAGTCCAAAAGCAGAAAGCAGTCTGTTATCGGCGCTGTGATACTCTGTATGTTGTTTGCCGTAATGCTTGTTATGGTAGTTCAGAGCAGAGTAGAGATAAGCGAAACATCGATGAAAATATCCGAGCTGAAAGATGACCTGACATCGCTGAAAAAAGAAAGAGACGATTTGAACTCGCAGCTCGAATCAAAGCTCGATATGCTGGCAGTCGAACAGTATATTCAGAGTTCGGGCATGATAAAAGAATCCGGCCTTAAACAGGTCTACATAAACGGCGACGAAAATGAAAAGGTTGACGTATATGAGTCGGATGACGAAATTCTCGACGGCTTTTTCGGCACTGTCCTGTCGGCAATCTATGATTCTTTTGTAAGAACATGGAATGCCATCGGCAGATAACTAAATTGTAATTAAGAATTATAGGCAAGTTTTGAGAGTAACGGCATGATACTTGCCGTACTCTCAATTTTGCGTTGTTGCGGCCGCTTTATGCGGTTGATTTAGGCGGTGATTTGATGGAAAAAAAGAAAATGCGTGAGCTTGACTATCGATGCATAACATTCATGATTGTGATGCTTGTAATGTGCGGTATACTTGTCGCAAAGCTTTTTAATCTTCAGATTACGCGTTACGACGAATATCAAAGCAAGGTTATCGATAATATTCAGCAGGAAACGACGGTTGCTGCGGAAAGAGGTCAGATTTACGATCGCAACATGGTCGCTCTTGCCACAAATGTTACCACATACAGACTTTTTGTTTCTCCTTCCGATATAATAAAAGAGGGAAGCTCGAAATTCGAAGAGAAAAGCGGTATGAAGGCCGATGAAATCGAAGACGGAAAGAAAATGTGCGCCGATGAACAGATAGCACTTGTCGCCGAAAAACTTGCCGAGGCTGCCGGACTCGATAAAGACAGTATAATTTCGCAGATAAATAAATACAGCACAAGAAAAGATATCACCATTGAAAAAAATGTGGATGTCGATACAGCCGAAGCCATTCGTAAAATAATAGAGGAAAACGGTTTCGTCACTCAGGTTTATCTTGAGGCTACAACGAAACGTTACTATCCGTACGGCTCTCTTGCCGCATCTGTTATAGGTCTTACCGGAACAGACGGCGGACTTATCGGTCTTGAACTTAAATATGACGAATATCTGACAGGCACGCCGGGCAGATATATTTCAAACAAAAACGCACAAAGTCAAAGTCTTCCTTCGGAATACAATATGTATACCGAACCCGAGGACGGACTGAATCTCGTTTCGACGATTGATATTACGATTCAGAATATCCTCGAGGAACAACTTAAACTGACATATACAGAATCGCAGGCCGCGGAACGTGTTACCGGAATAGTGATGAATCCGTCAAACGGTGAAATCTACGCGATGGCAACATATCCGAATTTCGACCTGAATGATCCCTACACATTAACCGAAAATTTTGCCGATCTTTACAGCAGCTGGAAATATGACGCTCAAGAAGAGGACGGCAAAACCGAAGAAGAAGCAAAAAACGATTATTTTTGGACTCTCGTATATAAAATGTGGAATAATAAGGCCGTGAATGACCTTTACGAGCCCGGTTCGACTTTCAAGATTATTACAACCGCAATGGCACTTGATGAAAAGGTTGTAAGCTTTAATGATCAATTCACCTGTACGGGAAGACTTACCGTTGCGGGAAAATCAATTTCATGTCATAAAGCGGGCGGACACGGTACCGAAATATTCAGCAAACAGCTCCAGGCTTCATGCAACCCGACTATAATGCAGGTTGCGGCAAGAGTAGGCTCGAAAAACTTTTATAAATATTTCGAGGCTTTCGGATATACATCAAAAACAGGTATAGATTTGCCGGGTGAGGCAAGCGGTCTGTATGTTAAAGAGTCGGGGCTGAATGCCGTAGAGCTTGCCTGCTACAGTTTCGGTCAGACTTTCAAGACGACTCCGATTCAGCAGATAACCGCAATTTGTTCTGTCGCAAACGGCGGATATCTCGTTACTCCGCATGTAGTTAGCGCAATGACCGACAAAGACGGAAAAATTGTCAAATCGTTCGATTCCGGAACCAAAAGACAGGTTATCAGCTCGGAAGTAAGTAAATCGATTATGGAAGTTCTGCGCGAGGGTGTATCAAACGGACAAGGCGTTGCAAATGCGTATATAGCAGGATACAGAGTCGCCGCCAAAACAGGTACATCTCAGAAGAGGGACGACGCAGACGAAAACGCACGTGTCGGCTCATGTATAGCGGTGGCGCCCGCCGACGATCCGCAGATTTGCGTTCTCATAATCGTCGATGAACCTCAGATAAAGAACAAATACGGATCGAATGTTGCTGCTCCCTATGTTGCATCGGTTGTCGAAAAGACACTTACCTATCTCGGAACCGAACGAGTCTATTCGGAAGACGAAATGACAAGAATTGCCGTTAAAGTAGGTAAATATAACGGTCTTACGGTTGACGAGGCAAAACAGAAAATCGAGAAGTCGAAACTCTCGTATGAGATAGTCGGCAACGGTAAGACAATAGTCGGACAGTCGCCGGCATCCGGAGAGTATGTCACAAACATCAGCGGAAAGATTATACTTTATACCGAGAATAACTTAAAACATGAAACCGTTTCGGTACCGAATGTTGTCGGACAGTCGGCATCGGTTGCAATCAAACAGTTGAATTCACTCGGATTTAATGTTTATATCGATGGAGCCGCCAATTATTCGAGCGGAACGGGTGCAACGGTTATTGCACAGGGAACTGCCGCCGGTGAGAATGCCGAATACGGTGAGGTAATAAAAATAACATGCCGTTATCTGGACGAGTCCGACGGAGATTCCGGATTCGGCGGGTAACCGATTTGTAAAATCAGGAAAGGTACGGTCATAAAAATGAAGATAAGTGATTTGTTTGTGGGAACCGATGTTGTATCGTATAACGGATGCGAAAATATGGAAATATCCGGAGTAACCGGAAACAGTAAAGCTGTAAAAGATAATTTTGCGTTTCTTTGTATTTCGGGAACGAAGTTCGACGGACATTCTTTTATAAATGAGGCTGCCGACTCGGGCGCTGTTGTCGCGATAGTCGAGCGCAAAATCGATAATTGTAAAATTCCGTATGTGCTTGTTGAAAACACAAGAGTTGCTGCCGCATATATATTTTCGAATTATCACAAAAATCCCGCGTCGAGTATGCGAATGATAGGAGTTACCGGTACAAACGGCAAGACCAGTACCACCTATATGCTTTCGAGAATTTTTGAAGATGCCGGATTCTGCACCGGTATTATAGGAACAATCAAGAATACATATAAGGGAAAAGATGTTGATGCAGGTATGACAACGCCCGATCCCGAACGGCTGTATGCGCTTCTTGCCGATATGAGAGACAGCGGTGTGGAAGTCGTTTTAATGGAAGTATCGTCACATTCACTCGTTCTCGGCAGAGTCGCTCCGATCTGCTTTGACGGAGCTATATATACCAATTTGACGCGCGACCATCTGGATTTTCATAAAACAATGGAAAACTATGCACTTGCAAAGGAAATACTTTTCAGTCAGAGCAAGCTCGCGGTTTTCAATGTTGATAACGAGTATGTCAGAGCGGCATATAACAAAAAAATATGCGAAAGTTATTCTGCCGCCGTAGATACGGATGCCGATTTCCGCGCGGTTGATGTCGAATACGATTCGATGAAGGGAATAGCATATACGATAAAGAGAAGGTCATCCGATGATCTTCATATAAAATGCAAGATACCCGGTGAATTCAGCGTTTACAATACGCTCTGTTCGGTAGCACTTGCTCTTGAACTCGGAATTGACGAAAAGACGGCAGTACGTGCAATCGGCGAAATTGAGGGTGTACCCGGAAGAATAGAAAGAATTACACCGTCCGATTTTCCGTTCACTGTAATTATAGATTATGCCCACACCCCGGATGCTCTTGAAAAACTGCTTGATTCGGTACTCAAAACCAAAAATCCGAATCAGAAGGTTACGGTTCTTTTCGGCTGCGGTGGCGACAGAGATAAAACCAAACGTCCTATTATGGGCAAAATAGCAACCGAACTTGCAGATTTTTCGATTATTACAAGTGATAACTGCAGAACAGAGGATCCTAACTCGATTATAGAGGATATTCTTGTCGGAATCGATAAGACAAAAAGCTATATAGTTATTCCCGATAGGCGAGAGGCAATCAAATATGCCGTAATGAATGCTCAGGATGATGAAATTATTCTTATCGCCGGTAAGGGACACGAAAGTTATGAAATCAGAAAAGACGGCAAGCATCCCTTTTCGGAAAAAGAAGAAGTTGAAAAATCAATAAAACTGCGCTATAATTGATATTGACCGCGTAATAATGCGGCAGAATGCGGTCGGAGGCCGAAAAATGACATCTGAAATTAAAGAAAACCTTACTGCAAAAGAAATTGCGGAGGCGGTAGGAGGTAAACTCATAGGAGACGGAAACCTCACTGTCGAAAGTATTACAACCGATTCGAGAGATGTTAGAAAAAAATCACTTTTTCTGGCCGTAAACGGAGAGCATTTCGACGGTCACGAGTTTATAATGTCTGCTGTGAATAACGGTGCATCATGTGTTATTTCCGAACGTGAAATCACCGTCGCCGATAGTGCCGCGGTTATTGTTGTCAAAAACAGCATTGATGCACTCGGGAAGCTGGCCTGCGAATATAAAAAAAGGATAAATCCGCTGACTGTTGCCGTTACCGGAAGCATAGGAAAGACAACTACAAAAGAATTTATATATGCGGTTCTTTCGGAAAAATACAAAACACTGAAAACCGAGGAAAATCATAATAACAATATCGGTATGCCGATGACTCTTCTTGAACTTGACCACAGCGTTTCCGCTGCGGTCATCGAGATGGGTATGAATCATTTCGGGGAACTCAGAGTTCTCTCTCAGATCGCGAGGCCGAATGTTGCCGTAATCACGAATATCGGAACGTCGCATATAGGTAATCTCGGATCAAGAGAAGGCATTCGCGATGCCAAACTTGAAATACTGTGCGGACTGCAGCCCGGCGGCGCAATTATACTTAACGGCGATGAGCCGCTGCTGTCCGGAATTGAAGGCGCCTGCTACGTGGGCAAAGTCAACCGTGAAAGTGATGTTTTCGTCGATAATATCATTTCGGGCATTAACGGCTCGGCATTTGATCTTACAATCAGAGGCGAAAAAATCGAAAGTATAGTAATTCCCGCATTCGGTGAACATAATGTCATGAATGCGGCAATGGCTTATACAGTCGGGATATATGCCGGGATGGGCGAATTTGAAATAAGACGCGGCCTTCGTAATTATCATACCGTCGGAATGAGACAGAATATGTGCGAAAAGGGCGGACGCCATATAATCGAAGACTGCTATAATGCATCGCCCGAGTCGGTAAAAGCAGCACTTTCCGTGCTGAAAAGTCAGTCGGAAAACCGTAATCTCAGATCTGTTGCCGTGCTCGGCAATATGTGTGAGCTCGGAGATTATTCGGTATCGGGACACGCGGAGGTGGGAAAATATGCCGCAGAAACAAATCTCGGACTGCTTTTTACATTCGGCGAAGATGCTCATGTCATAGCCGACTCTGCCGTTAAATCCGGAATGAATCCGAATAATGTAATGTCATTTGATTGCATTGATGATGTTTCCGATATTTGCAATGCACTGACTGCCAAAACAGATGAATCTGATTTAATACTTTTTAAGGCAAGCCGTGCCGTTAAACTTGAAAGAATTATCAATAAACTTGAAGAAAGTAATGAAAAATAATTAAGCAAAGGGAAGGCTCAAAATTTCATGGACGGATTTTTGATTGTATACTGCGTTGTTTGTGTGCTTTCTGTATTTATACTGACTGCAGTCAGCCTCAGGTTTGCAATACCGAAACTTAAAAGTTTGAAAATGGGTCAGAAAATACTCGAAATCGGGCCGAGATGGCATAAAAATAAAGAAGGAACGCCTACAATGGGCGGCATTACCTTTATTTTTTCCACTCTTGTCGTATTTGTTTTGGCAACTCTTTCCGCAAAATTTTTGAATCTTGACATAAATATCGGTAAAATGCTTGTCTGCATTATCTTTGCCTTGTTGAACGGGGTAATCGGCATAATTGACGATATGACGAAATTTGCGAAAAAGCAGAACGGCGGTCTGACGGCACCTCAGAAGTATCTTCTTCAGCTGATTCTTGCCATACTCTTTTTGGCTGTAATGCGTATATGCGGATATCTGACAACCGATATTTATATTCCGTTTGTCAACATAACAATCAATCTCGGCGTCTTCTATTATGTATTTGCCGTTATACTTATTACCGGTATTGTAAACAGCGTTAATCTGACCGACGGAATAGACGGTCTTTGCTCGTCGGTAACACTTGTTGTCGGTATATTCTTTATGGTAGCCGCATTTAAGGGAAGTGGACTGTCGGAAGTTGTTATGGCATCGCTTATCATCGGAGCTACTCTCGGATTTCTCGTTTACAACGCATATCCCGCAAAAATATTTATGGGTGATACCGGCTCGCTTTATCTCGGCGGACTTGTTGTCGCATTTGCCTTTATGATTGATAATCCTTTGATTCTGGTTCTTTCGGGAATAATTTATGTTTGCGAAAGTCTTTCCGATATTCTTCAGGTTGGATATTTCAAACTGTCGCACGGAAAAAGACTCTTTAAGATGGCACCTATACATCACCATTTTGAACGCTGCGGCTGGAGTGAGAATAAAATCGTAATCGTATTTTCGACTGTAACCGCTGCTTTCTGCATCCTCGCCTATTTCGGACTGAATTCGTGATAATATAATTCGAAAGTCGGCAGAAAAAGTTTGTGAAAGGAAATTCTTCGGGTAATTTACGTGCTATGAATGTAATGAATAACGAAAAAGTAAATAATTCGTTCTCCGAAACAGGCGACGATTTCGCCGAAGACAGCAACAGACTTGTTAGGGTGGATGCCGAAACCAATCATAAACCGTTCAGGCTGACTAAAGTAGTCAGAGGACAAATCGATCGGCCGATGCTCGTGATAATTCTCTTCTTTTTGGTATGCGGATCGGCAATGGTTTATTCTGCGAGCTATGCCTATGCGCTCTCCAAATACGGCGACAGCGCACATTTTATCAGAAATCAGATTCTATATGCGGCTCTCGGTCTCACATTTATGATATTCGTAAGCTTTTTCGATTATAAAGTGATCAAAAAATTTACACCTGTCGTTTTCGCGATTTCGATTTTTCTTCTTTTGATTGTGTTGGTAATAGGTACAAACGAAGGAGAAGCAAAACGCTGGCTTGATTTGAAAGTAGTGACTTTCCAGCCGTCGGAGGCCGCCAAAATCTCGGTTGTGCTTATGCTCGCCTATTATTATGATAAATTCTATCGCCGGATACATGAAAAGAAGCATTACATAAAGACAACATTTCTCGGCACATTTATTCCGGGTCTGATACTTCTTTCGGTATGCGGACTTGTTTACCTTGAAAATCATGTCTCGGGAACGGTTATAATCGGACTTATCGGGCTCAGCGTGATTTGGGCAGGCGGCGGTAAAAAGCTGTGGTATATTATTTTCGGAATCGCCGCGGTAGTCGGAATTGTAATGCTGTTTACGTTTACCGATGAAGTTATTTCTTTCTTGCCCGAATACGCGCAGAAAAGAATAAACATGTGGCTTTATCCCGAAAATTTCGATGTTCAGTCGGATACTTGGCAAACGGTGCAGGGACTTATTGCGGTCGGCTCGGGCGGACTGTTCGGCAGAGGATTCGGTCAGTCACTGCAAAAACAGCTTTTCGTCTCACAGCCGCAGAATGACTTTATCTTTGCGATAATTTGCGAGGAACTCGGTTTTGTGGGTGCGCTCTGCATTATTTCGCTTTATCTTGCGTTTATCTGGCGCGGACTTTATATTGCCAAAAGGGCACCCGATACATTTTCCGCGATAACGGCTGTCGGAATTACCGCTCATGTCGGAATTCAGGCATTTCTCAATATGATGGTCGTTACCGCCGTTTTGCCGAATACGGGTATCACATTGCCGTTTTTCTCATACGGAGGTTCGTCGCTTGTCATTCTTATGGGCGAAATGGGGATTCTGTTGAGTATATCGAGATATTCGAGAATAAGTAAATAAATAAAAAAGAAAGTGTAAGTTATTATGAAGGTTGTAATGACTGGCGGGGGAACCGCAGGACATGTAAATCCCGCATTAAGCATAGCTTCTATACTGAAAAGAAATGTTCCCGATTGTGAGATTGAGTTTATCGGTACTAAGGACAGACTGGAGAGCACACTTGTTCCGAAAGCCGGCTATCCGATTCATTTTATAGAAATATACGGACTTAAGCGCAGTCTTTCACTGCAGAATCTTAAAACCGCGCGTAAGACCGTAACTGCAGTGCTTGAATGTAAAAAAATGCTTAAACAGATAAAACCCGATTTGGTTGTCGGGACGGGCGGATATGTCTGCTTTCCCGTATGTTATGCGGCGTCGAGACTTCATATACCGGTAGCACTTCATGAGGCTAATGCCGAGCCGGGCTTTGCGGTAAAAATGTTGAAAAATCATTCCGATTTGATTTTCGTGAATTTTGAAGCAGCGGGGCAATTCCTTAACGGTTCAAGGGCAAAGATAATTCATTCGGGTATGCCTATCGATTACGGCTTCAAGAATGTTGAAACCGAAAAAGCGAAATCAGAAACCCGTCTTACAGAATCGGAAAAGTACAGCATATTGTCTTTCGGCGGCAGCCTCGGCGCCGCTCATATAAATAATGCTGTTCTCGATCTTATGAAGAACTATATTTCCAAGCACCCTGAAATCAGCCTTACGCATGCGACAGGCGGCAAGGCATATCCGGAAATGAAAAAAGCATTTGATGAACTCGGACTTGATAAATGCCCGAATATTTCACTTGTTGAATATATTTATGATATGCCCGTGCGTATGGCGGCGGCGGATATTGTTATTTGCCGAAGCGGTGCATCAACGCTTTCCGAACTTGCGGCACTTTCAAAACCGTCAATACTTATTCCTTCACCCAATGTAACAAATAATCAGCAGTATAAAAACGCAAAACTGCTGGCAGATAAGGGCGCGGCGGTAATTATAGAAGATTCCGAACTGACGGCCGATGTTCTCGAAGATAAGCTTTCCGAGATTCTGTCGGACGAAAATAAACTCGAATCAATGCGTAAATCGGCATCCGAGTTTGACGTGGGCGATACCGACGGCATTATTTTGAACGGTCTTTTGTCGATAGTGAAAGATAAGTGATAACACAGCCGCAGATAATATTTCGGCTTTAAGAGGTGAGACGTATTGAAGAAAAAAAATAATACATCGGTATATGCGCCTCGTGAAAGTACTGTTTTTACCGAATTTACAGAGCAAAACAGCAAAAAGAAAGGCTATACTACCGCTGTGGTTGTTTGTATTGCGGTTGCTGTTCTCGCCGTTTTTTTGGCGGTTATTGTCTATTCTTTCTTCAGAGTCGAAACCATTATTATCGATGGAGTCAACTGCTATTCGTATGAAAATCTGCTTGAAACCGCTGGAATATCAAAAGGTCAGAGCATATTTTTTGTTTCGGAGAACAGTATAAAAAGTAAACTTACAAAAAAACTTTCTTATGTTCATGATGTCAGCGTGGAAATAAAATTTCCGTCCGAGATTCATATTGAAATCGACGAAGAGGTGCCGTCATTCTATTTTGAGATGGATAAAGAATATTTTCTCATAAACAGCGAAATGAAGGTACTTGAGCGCTTTGTTGACCAGAATGTTCTTATCGAGAATCACCCCGATGTCATGATGATAAAAATTCCGGAGGTCGGTAAGGCAATCACCTGCGAAAAGGTCGAATTTGTTTCCGATTTTTATTCCCGCCATACGGCTGATGCGCTTTCATCCATTCGTAAATGGGAACGCTTTGATAAACTTACCGAAATCGATCTTTCAAACCGTTTTGAACTGTCGGTTGTATATGACGGCAGAATCAGGCTATCGTTCGGAAGTTATACCGATTTTGCCGATAAGCTGGAACTTGCCGAAAAAATGATTGATTATTATCCTTCGAATGTGACGGGTACATTTATTCTGTCGGATGTCGATAAGGGAATAGCGCAAATCGACAGCGAGGAATAAGCGATTTGTCTTGAAGATTAAATGTTAAAAAATCGTTAATTTTCACTACTGTCTATTGAAAAACAGGGCAAAAAATTATATGATAATTAGGTAATATTGTATAAGAAATAATATAAATTTTGACAAGATAAAATCGGGAGGATTAAGATATGTCACTTGAATCAATGGAAATGGAATATGACTGTTCCACGAAAATCAAAGTAATAGGCGTTGGCGGCGGCGGAAATAATGCCGTTAACCGTATGATTGACGGCGGCGTCTCCGAGGTTCAGTTTGTTGCCATCAATACAGATCGTGCTGCGCTGCTTAAATCCAAAGCGGACGAGAAGGTTGTTGTCGGAGAAAAACTTACAAGAGGACAGGGCGCAGGTTCGAATCCCGAAGTAGGTGCTGCCGCTGCCGAGGAAAATATAGAGGAAATAACAAACGTTATCAAGGGCTCCGATATGGTGTTCATTACCGCGGGAATGGGCGGCGGAACAGGTACGGGTGCGGCTCCCAAAGTTGCCAAGATAGCAAAAGAAATGGGCGTTTTGACCGTTGCCGTTGTAACAAAACCGTTCAAGTTCGAGCGTGAAAAGAGAATGGCACAGGCAGAGGCCGGTATCGCCGAACTCAGCAAGAATGTCGATGCTATTATCGTCATCCCCAATGAACGTCTGAAGCAGCTTTCTTCAACCCGTATCACCGTTCTTAACGCTTTCAGCGAGGCAGATAATATTCTTAAACACGGCGTTCAGTCGATTTCCGATCTTGTTACCAAAGACGGACTTATCAATCTTGATTTCGCCGATGTGAAAGCCGTTATGAAGGATGCGGGATTTGCACATATGGGTGTCGGTGCCGCACAGGGTAAGGATAAGGCCGAAGTCGCAGCGAAGATGGCAATTTCAAGCCCCCTTCTCGAAACCTCTATTTCGGGAGCAAGAGGAATACTTGTAAACTTCACATGCCCCAGCGATTTCGCACTGGATGAACTTGATGTTGCCGCCGATCTTATCACCAATGAGGCACATCCCGATGCACGGGTTATCATCGGCTATGTTGTAGATGACAGCCTTGACGACGAAGTACACGTTACTGTGATTGCAACCGGTTTCGCTAAAGAAGAGGCTGCCGAGGAAACAAAAGCAGAGGCACCCGTAAGCAAACCGAAGATTGATGACCTTGCAAAACCCGCAGAAGAGAATCCGAAAGCCGATTATGACACGCTTTTCGATATCTTCAATAAAAAGAAATAATAAATAAACATCGATTCATTTCTGTAATGTATTGAAGAGCGGTTACCGCTTATGCGGGCGGCCGCTCTTTTGTATTATGAGGTTTTCCGAAAAAATGTTAAAAAAATTTATTAAGTATTATAAGCCGCACATGGTGGTTTTTATTGCCGATCTGGTTGCGGCATTGATTTTGGCTGTTGCCGATTTGTTTTACCCCATGATTACCCGCAGCATGATAAACGATTTTATACCGAATAAGAATATACGGCTGCTTATTCTTTGGTCGTGTATTGCCGTGCTTATATATATCATAAAAATCTGGCTGAACTATTTTATCTCTTATTACGGCCATGTCATGGGCGTTCACATGCAGGCCGATATGAGACGGGAAGTCTTTTCTCATTTGCAGGATTTGCCATGCTCTTATTTTGATAATAATAAAACGGGCAATATAATGTCAAGGATAATAAACGATCTGTTCGATATTTCGGAACTTGCACATCACGGTCCCGAAGATCTTTTCCTGTCCGCCGTGCTGTTTGTCGGCTCATTTGTCCTGATGTCACAGATAAATATATGGCTTACTCTCATAGTTTTTTCGTCTATTCCCGTTTTCCTGATTTATACGATGAAACGCAGACTCGCACTGTCAAAAGCATTCAAGGAGACAAAAGTAGAGGTCGGTGAGGTAAACTCCGTACTTGAAAATGCAGTGTCGGGAATAAGAATTTCAAAAGCATATACAAATAAAGCATACGAATGTGACCGATTTGAAAAATCAAATAAAAGATTTGTAGACGCAAGATCGAAATCTTATAAAGTTATGGGAGAATTTCAGGCAGTTACAGCCTTTATGACCGATTTTCTGAATCTTGTTGTTATGTTCAGCGGGGGAATCTTCGTTTATTTCGGATGGATAACCGTCGGAGATTTTGCGGCCTTTATAATATTTGTAAATGTCTTTATGAATCCGATAAAGAGACTTATCTCTTTTGTTGAACAGTATCAGAACGGAATGACCGGATTTGTCAGATTCAACGAGATAATGGAAGAAAAAGCCGAGGTTGAGAAGAAAAATGCGTTGATTGCGGGCAGACTTTCAGGGGATATTGAATTCTGCGATGTTAGTTTTGCGTATGATGACCGAAGCATGGTACTGAATCACGTCAATCTTCATATAGAGAAAGGCAAGAGATTTGCCTTTGTCGGCCCTTCGGGAGCAGGCAAAACAACCATATGCAATCTGATACCGAGATTTTATGAGGTTACAGACGGAAAAATTACAATCGACGGTATCGATATCCGTGATATGACGCTCGATTCGCTCAGAGAAAATATAGGAATTGTAGCACAGGAAACATTTCTTTTTACGGGAACGATATATGAAAATATTGCTTACGGTAATCCGTCCGCGACAAGAGAAGAAGTATACAAAGCCGCCGAAAATGCAAGCATACATGATTTTATTATGTCGCTGAGTGACGGATACGATACATATATAGGCGAACGCGGAGTAAAACTATCGGGCGGACAAAAGCAGCGTATATCGATAGCGAGAGCATTTTTGAAAAATCCTCCGATTCTTATTCTCGATGAGGCGACATCTTCACTTGACAGCAACACCGAGATGGCAATAGTCAACTCTCTTGAACGGTTAAGCGAGGGCAGAACAACGCTTACTGTTGCACATAGACTTTCAACAGTTAAAAACGCCGATGTGATTGTGGTAATTGATGATGAAGGGATTAAGGAGCAGGGAAGCCACGCCGAACTTATGAAGAAAAACGGAATTTACGCAAATCTTTATAATGCGCAGTTTAACGGAATATAACATTTACGGATTATGAAAAGCGGGATGTCCTAAAAGATAGGACATCCCGCTTATGTTTTTTATTTGTCAAAATTCTGTTTTCTCTGCGATATAATCTTTAATCGATGCAATCGGAATGCGAACTTGTTCCATGCTGTCTCTGTCACGGATAGTTACGCAGTTGTCGCCGGCCTTTTCGTCATTTCCGACAGTATCGAAGTCAACTGTTATGCAGAAAGGTGTGCCGATTTCATCTTCACGGCGGTATCTCTTTCCTATTGAACCGGCCTCGTCAAAATCAACCATCCAGTATTTGCTGAGTTCATCGTAAATTTTTTGAGCAGGCTCACTGAGCTTTTTGGAAAGCGGCAAAACCGCTGCCTTGTACGGTGCGAGAGCCGGATGCAGATGCAGAACGCAGCGAATGTCATTTTTCTCTGCGTCTACGACTTCCTCATCGTATGCATCGCAAAGTACGGCAAGAACACTTCTCTCAACACCGAGCGAAGGTTCGACAACATACGGAATATATCTCTCATTTGTTTCGGGATCGAAATAAGTCAAATCTTTTCCGGAAACATTCTGATGCTGTGTAAGGTCATAATCTGTACGATCGGCAACTCCCCACAGTTCACCCCAGCCGAACGGGAATAAAAACTCAAAATCGGTCGTTGCTTTTGAATAAAAACAAAGCTCTTCGGGAGAGTGATCGCGCAGACGTATGTTTTCCTCTTTCAGACCAATTGAAAGAAGCCAGTTCTTACAGAATGTGCGCCAGTAGCTGAACCATTCGAGATCTGTGCCGGGTTTGCAGAAAAATTCAAGTTCCATCTGCTCAAATTCGCGGACACGGAAAATGAAGTTGCCGGGAGTGATTTCGTTTCTGAACGATTTGCCTATCTGACATACGCCGAACGGAAGCTTGCGTCTGGTTGTACGCTGAACATTAACAAAGTTCGTAAAAATGCCTTGTGCTGTTTCGGGACGGAGATAAACGGTGTTTTTTGCATCTTCGGTGACTCCCTGAAATGTCTTGAACATCAGATTGAACTGTCTTATGTCTGTAAAATTGTGTTTTCCGCAGGACGGGCAGGGGATATTGTTCTCTTCGATAAAATCTTTCATCTCGCTTTGTGAAAAAGCATCAATCGGTTTTTGCAGCTGATATGACTTTTCGCTGCACCAGTCTTCGATGAGTTTATCGGCGCGGAATCTCTCCTTGCATTCCTTGCAGTCCATAAGCGGATCCGAAAATCCGCTCAGATGTCCGCTCGCAACCCAGGTCTGCGGATTCATGAGAATTGCAGCATCCTGTCCGACATTATAACGGTTTTCCTGTACGAATTTCTTCCACCAGGCTTTTTTAACATTGTTTTTCAGTTCAACTCCGAGCGGACCGTAGTCCCATGTGTTGGCAAGTCCGCCGTATATTTCGCTCCCCGCAAAGATGAAACCGCGATTTTTGCAGAGGGCAACGATTTTATCCATTGTTTTTTCATTATTTTTCATAATGTCAACTCCTTTATGTGAAATAAATAAATTGTTAAAATCCGTATTGCTTTATTTGTGATATCGTATTGGTTCTGTCAAGTTCAAAATAGCTTTTGTCGCCCGATGTTGTAAATTGTCCGATGACATTTACAATAATCGGAGAGCAGTTTCTGTATTCAAACAGTTTTTCGGCTGCGGAACGCGGCGTTGTGTAGCTTCCTATGTCATAATCCATGTATACCGATATGCGGGCCCATGTTTGCTCAAAATTCGAAAAGCCTGATGATGTACAGCCTTGATTGAGTATCGCTTTGCACATTGCGGATATCAGTTGATATTTGAGCAGAGGATTGGTGTAATTGCCGTATCCGATCAGCGATTTCAAATCCGCGGAAGAAAGGGTGTTTTCTCCTTTCGGGAAAAATCTTGTTGCACCGTCATAAATTGTTATCGCTTCGGGAAAATCTACTGTCAACTTTCCGAGTGAATCGGCCGCACGGGTGAAATCCGATGTTTCCACATACGTGTAACAGTCTATTGCAATTCCGGTACAGCTTGTGAATAAATCCGCAACATAATTTTTGTCAACATTATATTCCGGCAAATCGGCATAGTAAAGCGCGTCCGAAAGGCTCATCGCAACACCTTTGAACTCGACCTTGAGATTTCCGGGAATAGCGGTAATGACGGCCTTTTTACTGTCGGTATTGACGCTTACTATTGTAACGAAATCGACGATTTTTTCGGGATTTGCTTTTTGTAAACGCGGAAGCAGATTTTCATCCGGACTTTGAGTTACAGCAGCTTCTGTTTCGGCAGTTTCGGTTTCAATGCCTTCCGTTTCAATATTGGCCGACTGACTGTAATCCGGATTGTCTGATCTTGCTATCATAAGCATCGTTATTGAGCCTGCACCGGTATCGATATTTTCCTGATTATCGCTGCTGCTTACATCGGTATTATTGTTCTCGCTGTCGGGCTTTCCGGCGGCTTCAACGCTGTCAATCACATAATTGAGACCGAAATATGCAAGAGGGGCAAACACTATAAATGCAATCAGAAAGGAAATCAAAAAGTTTCTGACAAAGGTCATTTTAATATACTCCCTCGTAATTTTCGTTTAACTTCTTAATTATAATATATTTTGTTTAATTTATCAAGATATTTCGCGAAAATTAAAAAAACTTTCATTAATTTAGCGTTACGGAAGAAAAAATGTAAAATATTTTTCTTCCCTATAAAAAATTATCCGTAAATTGCTTGATAATTTCGGATAAATATGATATACTCAGCTGAAGAGAAGCGAGAATCATATCGAAAGTCACTGAAAAACATAAGCGGAGGATATGACAATGACAGGGAACAACACCGTAGTCTATCGATTGTCGGTTATCTGTTGTCGTGGACGTACTGCGCTTTTTCTTAAATCTTTTTATGTCTTGTCCGAAAAATGAAAAATAACAATGCCGAAGACAGGAATATTTATGCCCGCTCTTCGGCTTTTTCATATATTTCCGAAAAATCGGTGTCGGTTACGGACTGGTAACGTTTACGGAATATAATATAGACAGATATATGAAAAAAACCAAATAAAACTATTTCAAACAAAAAAGGAGGAACATTTATGAAACACAATGACTATGGTAAAAGGTTGTTGGCATTGCTGATGTGCGCGGCTACATGCATAGGACTTTTCGGCTGCTCCGGAAATCAGACCGAGAAGACGGTGTCCGCTTCATCCGTCGATTACCGCAAAGACGGTGTGTATACCACAACGGTCACTCTCGGCGGTATGAGCTTCAAAAAAAGCGTTGATGTCGATGATATCACACTTACCACCTATGCGAGCGAAGAGTATAAAATGTTTAATAGCATAGCATCCGAAAATGCCGTAACAACCGATGAGACATCCGAATCGCTTATCGAATCGAGTGTTACGATTACTTCGGTAAACAGAAAAGACGACAGTAGTTTGGAAGTTTCTTTCGTCGACGCCGAGTCCGAAAACAATGTATCGGGCTATATTGTAAAGCTTGCCGCTGACTCAATAGGTGAGAAATCGGATGTAACTGTATGTGTGTCTGTAAGTACCGGAAAAAACATTACCTGTGACACCGAAAATGTTACCCCCGATACCAAAACAATTAAACTGACAATGACTTTGGAAAACGATAATTTCGCTTCCGGTGTCACGACGGAGAATATTACACTTGCGGGTTCATTTGAAAATATGGCGGTTGCATCGGTAAGCTCTGCCGGTAAAAATCTGACACTTCAGCTGACCGGAGAAATTGTATATAATAAATCGTCGGGTTGTTATACCGATGGATTCGTCTATATTGATAAGGACGGATTTGAAAACGGATATTCGGATATATCGGTATGCATAGGCGTAAACGATGTTTCGGCAGCGGCTGATTCAACAACTTTCGCCGTTAAAGACGGGACCGCTTCGTTTGACATCAAACTTTACTGGGATACATTCGGCGAAAATCCGTCGGCTTCGGACTTTACGCTTGACGGAGCCGCAGTTACTGCCTTTGAAAAGAAGGATGACACTACGGGTACTCTTTATTTTACCGTAGACGGAAAGAGTACACCGAACGATATTGCCGATGCGATTTTCTGTAAATCTCTTGTTATCGCAAAAACGGCATTGAACGGCGGTTATGACCTTGATGTCACGGTGGGAATTTCACAGGCATCTTTTTACCCCGTGTTTGATTATGCCGAAATAAACAACAAGACCTGTACGATTACGCTTAAACTTTATGCTTCGGGCGGAACATTTGCCGCCGACCTTTCCGAGAATATGATTTCTTTCGCAGATGATTTTGCGGATGCCGAGATTTCTTCTCTGACACGCGATTCGGACACTGTTTCGACTCTTGTTTTGACCGTATTGTCCGACTCTGCTTCGGTTGAAGAAATGAATCTCTTCGGAACGGTTATTCTTGCCGAGGGCTCGCTGATATGCGACTGGGGCGGAACTTCATCAAAGAAAGAAAACAGCCGTAATTATACATATTCCGAAATGGGCAAGGCTCTGAGTGACAGCGATGTCCAGATTATTAAGGGTATTGTCGGAGGCTTCGGAAATACGGCATTCGGAACAGTCGGCTCTCTGTTTTCGGCAGGTGTGTCAATCGGCAGCGGAATCTACAATGTCCTTGAAATGGTTGGGGTTATTGAATCGGAAAAAGCAAAGCTCGATAAAATCTATAATTATTTGGTTGATATGCGTGATGAAATCAATGCCTCTTTTAATAACGTCTATGAGAAATTCGAAGAGCAGAACATCAAAGCTCTTGCACAGCAGGTAGGGGATTTCGACCTTCTGCTGGGAAGACTGGAAACTTCTCTTGATCTTTGCGAGGGCAGAATCAGTTCTACTGCAAAACCGTATAACACTCAAAACCCGCCTCCCGTTACCCCATTGACCTATGATAAAAACGGTAAATGTACATCATCCGAAGATGTACAGCTTCAATGGGAAAATTATTATCGCAACTATCTTATATATACACGTGAGCATCTTAACTCGGATCTTGCGTACACGGGTAACATATCAAAAATCGTAGAAACATTGAAAGATATCCAAACAATGCTGACACCGAGTTCCCTTAAAAAGAACGATGCACTTCTTAACTTTGACACTCTCTGCGCGAAAACCTACAATTTTGATGCGCAGTCGCTTACGCTGCGCCGGAATTACCGCACCGCTATTCAGGGATATCTGGTCAGAGCGAAAATGCTTCTGTCGTCTTACTATCTGGGTGTTGATCCCGCAGATGTTGATTTGTATGCACAGTTTAACGGACAAGACGGAAAAGGCGGAGACCGAAAAACTGCAATGACAATAATAGACGAATGTCTTGCTATCATAAATAACAATCCGGCCGAACTTGAAGTGAATTCACACAACCGTGATACAATGTATATGTACGCCACAGGCAAACGCTTTAAGTGGGGCGTTTATACAATCAGCCGTACGACTTATGCCGAAGTATTCACAAATTACGCCGCCGACTTGGGGTTTGTAAATAACGAAAGTGCGCTGAAAGAATTTCTCAAAAGAATGCAGGGAAGAACGCTCAGAGAGGAACTTCAGCTGCTCGGTGATGCGGTTAATCCGGAGTCGGTAAATCCGGACGAAGACCGAACGCTCGACTTAAATCCCATTCTTTTGGATAATACCGTCGGAAATTTCGAATACTGGTCAAATCGCCCTATTATAATGGACAATAATTTGTATGCTCTTTGCACTGTTGGATATTTTACCGCAGATATTATGAAAACATATTCCACTCCCGAAACGAGGTATGGCAAATATTTGGGTTACAGAGGAGTATATAGGAGAGTGGAATATTTGGACAAGCATGAAAAATGGACTTGGTCAGATGAGTCGGATAGAAAAGCTCAAATAGCATGGATGGCAAATTTTCCGGGTGCGGCGGAAGACATACAACATGCTGTTGTTTGGGATCACTATTTTGATTACGGTATGTATTATCTTAAACCTGCGGAAGAATATAATTTCTGATACCGCAAAGGAGTGTTATGAAACCGAATAGGAGAACACTATCCCTGCTCCTTGCATTTACATTGACTGTTTCGTTAATCATTATCGGCGGATGTGCCGAAAAGAAAAATAACTTTACACTGCTCATCTACATGTGCGGCAGCGATCTTGAAACAAGAAACGGTGCGGCGACAAAGAATATTACCGAAATGCTTGCTGCCGATATTCCCGAAGGTACGACGGTTGTCATTCAGACAGGCGGTGCTAAAACATGGCGTAAATATGATATCCCGTCGGACCGCTCGAACCGCTATATCATCGAAGATAAAGAACTGAAACTTGTCGAGTCAAATCCAATGGTAAACATGGGAAGTTCCGAAACACTGGCATCATTTCTGAAATTCGGACTTGAAAACTATCCTTCGGAAAATACCGCCGTGATTCTTTGGGATCACGGCGGAGGCTCTGCCAAAGGAGTATGCAAAGACGAACTTTTCAAGGGAGATTTGCTTAGTCTGAGCGAGCTTGTTTCGGCAATGAAATCCGCGAATCTTACGAAAAAATTTTCATTTGTCGGCTTTGACGCCTGCCTGATGGCGAATTATGAGACCGCCTGCCTGATGGAACCTTATGCCGAAAAAATGATTGCATCGGAGGAGCTTGAGCCGTCATCCGGCTGGGATTATGTCTCGCTTTTGACTCACCTCGATGATTTGAAGCAGGCAGTTGACGGATATGCCGAAAAGCACGCCGACAAAAACTACTATACGATGTCGCTCGTTGATCTCACTAAATTCGATATTGTCAATAAATTATCTTCGCAGATTTTGAAAAAACTGTCGAATGGCGAAAAAAATCAAATTGCACGGGCAGCCTATCATTCGATTCAGTTCGGCTCAAGCAGTATATACGATGGCGGAAGCGATCTTTATGATCTCGGCGGTGTAGCCGAATATCTCGGAATCGAGTATGATTTGTCCGAATGTATCTATACCCGAAACGGAGATGCCCGAAGTGACGCATGCGGACTTAGTTTTTATTTTCCGCTTGGCGATCAGTCTTACCTCGCCGGTTATCTTGCAAATGTTGCAAATTTGGATTATGCCGACTATATTGCAGACTATTTTTCGGACGGTGTTGTTTCTGAAATCGAATTTATAAATCGCGGTGAAGCTAAAGACGGAAAACTCTTTTTTTCGCTCACCTCGGAATCGGATAAATCCGTATGCTCGGTGCAGTATACACTTTACCGTGCCGATTTTGCGGCTCTTTTGAATGGGGAATATAAATTCTGGGGCATCGGTCACGATACCGACATTATCGAAAACGGCAATGAATATACCGTTGACTTTGTCGGTAACTGGGTTACATTCAACGGATGCATACTGAACTGTCAGGTTATCAGTGAGTTGGAAAACTATACATTGTATTCCTCTGTAATTAAGGTAAACGGGGAATTGTGCAATCTTGAATTTATCTACAATAAAACCACTCACGAACTGCAGATTTCCGGCTATGCGCCGAGAGATGACAGTACCGACCGGATGACCGAGCTTAAAGACGGCGATGAGATCACAATTATGTATGATGAATTTTCCGATTATACATCGTCACGCAGTTTCACCGAAGGAGAAACATTTACATATTCGTCGGAAGAAATGCCGTTGACGGTAAAAAAACTGGTAAATGACGCATATCTCTATCGCGCAATCATTTCCGATATTTACGGCTACCGTTATTTTACAAATTATGCGCTGGTTGTTATGAGAGACGGCGAGCTTGAAATGATTGATATTTTAAGCTATGATACAGATTATGATGATATTGTTCTGAAAGTAATCGATTTACTCACATAAGCGAAAATTCGATAAATTACAAAAATTCAAATCGGGACTATCGGCATTTTGCCGATAGTCCCGATTGTTTTCGGATCTTTATTTATTTTTCGGATAGCCCTTGTAATACAAAAGGCAGTGACAGTATCCCTCGAAAGAGGGGTCTGCAATCTGATCTCTGAATTCCTTACACATGCATTTTGTGTCCGGGGATTGTTCCACACGGCAAGGACAGTAGCCGCCCTTGGCTTTCAAACCGGCCTTGACATTTGCGACAATTTCTTTGTCTTCATTCAATCGAATAATCGGTTTGATTTTTGCGTTATCCGAGCTGTCGACAGGTGAATTTTCGGACTCCGAATCAGTCGAATCCGTCAGTTCTTCATCATCCGTTTCGTCCGGCTCGAACTCTGCCGGTATTCTTCCGTTTATTCCCTCGTAATAGAGCTCCCCCAATGCGTGAGCAAGACTGTTTTTGTCGGTAAGCCCCCGATATTCCTCTAAATTTCCGTCTTTGGAAAGATATACGGTCGGAGTAAACTCAATCAGAAAACGCCTTGAAAGTTCGGGACAGTTGTCGAGATTCACTTTAACAAGCCGAAAGAACGGATATTTTCCCTCAAGTTCAAGTAGTTTTGTAAGTAGAACACGACACGGACCGCAGTGTGTCGTATAAAAGTCTATAAGACAAACACCGTTTTCGATAAGGGAGTCAAAATTTTGATCGGTAGCAACTGAAACAGCCATCAGAAAGTTTCCTCCTTATCGGTAAAAGTAACTTTGTCTTTAAGAAAGTCCATCATCGGACGCAGCGCAAGCGATCGTATTTTTTCTATCGTGTCTTCTTCGTCAAAATGCAGATCGGTCGGAGCATTTTGTGGGTCTGTATATTGAAGATACAGATATTGTCCGACAGTTTCCATCATATTTTCACGTGCAGATTCGTTAAGTTCTTCTTCCGATCCGTCAATGTAGGTATCGTGAGCATCGAGATAGCGCTTTTCCATAGCGCGGTACTCTTCGAGCAGATTGCTTAGCTCATCTTCGTCGAAACTCCACTTGCTTGCCTGCATCCAGTTCATAAAAAACTCCATGGCAAAATACAGCAGGTAGTTTTCAAAATAGAAATTACGGTAATACTCTGCGAGGTAGTCCTTGTAACCTTGAACTGTGGATATTCCGTCGATGTTCAGATCTTTTACAAACGAATCGGTAAGAGAGGGAATAATGAGACGCTCTATTTTTTCAACACGTGCAGACATACTGTCGGTCTTAATGGTATCCCCGCATTTTTTTCCGACTGATTCTTTTTCGGTATCGATGTCAAACAGTCCGCTTCCGACATTGATAATCAAATTCTTTCCGTTTAGCACTACTGTTGCAATGTCGCCCGGTTCAATTCTGTCGGTTGTCCGATAGAATCGATGCGAAAGCAGCTCGTTGGTGATATGACGTTTGATTTCATCCCCGAGCTCTTCATCGGTAAGGCAGATTTCCAGTGAGGGAAGTTCTACATGATCGAAAGGAGCCGACTTTAATAAGCGACTTTTCATCAATAATCGAGTTCTGCGCCTAAGGCTTTAACAAGATCCTTAATAGCCGACTCAAAAGAATTGTAGAAGTCCTCATCTTGGGTAAAGCTGTCCATAATCAGCAGATGTCCGCACATGTGATCAATTGTCATGCTTCCGAATTCTTCGGTTAATGTGCGATTTTCTTTAACATAACTCAAAAGTTCGGCTGCGTTTCCTTCGGTGCTGTCTTCATCCACGATAAAGACTCCGGTGAAGTAAAGCCCCGCGTCATCCATATAACCGCCGCATTCGTCAATGCATGTTCCGACATAATAGGTCGCGTGATCCTGAACATAAATGTAATCTTCTTTTGTGTAAAGACCGATTGCTTTGAAGTAGTCATTAAAATTCTGCGCAGTCCATTCCTGAAGATCTGTCGGGAACTGAGAAAGGATTTCGGAGTTGTCGGTGTCTTTTTTCTCACCGGATTCTCCGGTTGTGCCGCATGCCGCCATTGACAGAATCATGACGATGCAAAGAATAAGAGTAAGTGCTTTTTTCATAATAGTTTCTCCTTTTTTTATTTTCAGAGTTGTTAACTCCTAAATTACAGTTTTATATGTTTGTTTTTATCAGTCGTAAAGTATTTTGCCGAGGATTGTACGGATTGCATCTCCGTTGATTGCGCCGAGTTCATGATGAACGAGCTTTCCGTCTTTATAGAAATAAAGATCCGGAATACCGCTGATGCGATATCTCTCCGAAATTTTCGGACAGTCATCGGTGTCTACCTTAACGATATTGACAAACGGAAGTTCGTCATCGATTTCCTCAAGTTCACGCGCAACCAGCTTGCATGGTCCGCAGAATTTGCCGAAAAAGTCTACGAGTACTATTCCTTCCGAAATCAGACTGTCAAAATTATCATCTGTTGCATATTGAATCATGTTTATACCTCCTTGTATGTAATTATATCGCGAACATAGGCTTCCAGTATCGAATAGTCCATGATGCCTTCATCGTCAAGACTCAGATTTTCGGGTGATATACCTTTCAGATGTCCGAAGAAAAGAACGGATGCAATCAGACTTTCGGCATTATCGTGCATCAGCTTTTCAAGCTCGGCACGATTTTCGGGGCCTATATTTGCCTTTATATCATCATCTGTCAGCTCTTCGTACGATTTGCCTAACTCCTGTTTTGCCTGCTCATTAAGCTCGGCAACACCCTGACGGTATTGTTCGTCAACCTCTCCCTCGTCAAATGCCCAGTCACTTGTCGTCAGCACTCCGTCGAGAATGTCCTGCATAATTTCATATACCGCCGATTCGCGCTGATCGTGTATGTGTTCTTGCCGCAGATATTCCGCGTATTCCGAAACCGTTGAAAAGTTCTGCGGAGGATCAAGCGATTCGGCAAGCGTCTTAATTTCTTCTTTTGTCGGCTCGGGGAAAATCGTGCGTGTTATTGAGCGGACGGTAACGGTTATATCACTGTCGGCTGCGTGAATCTTTTCGGTTTTTCCGCTTTTGAGACCGATGATCATCTGCTCAAACTCTATGTCGTATAATCCGCTTCCGACCGTAACCGGAAGCATTTTTTTGTTAAAACGGGAATTTTCACTCTGAAGTGTCAATACGACAGCATCGCCTTTTTGAATTACATCGGGATGAATAACCTCTTTGCGACTGCGACTGAGCGCATGGATTTTCTTTTCAATTTCACCTTCGCTTAAGGGTGTGATAAGTATTTCCGTATTTATCGGAACTTTTTTGTAATCGGTGAGAGTATTGATTGAAGATTTCATAAAAACTCCTTTTTTGCATATTATACCATAATATTTCCGTCTGTGACATCGTTGTCGTTGGAACTACTGCTCATTAACTGCTTTAGCGTATCGCTTGTTTGAATGACCTCATCTCTTGATCCGTCCGCCTCTACGACACCGTCTTTCAAAACGATGACATGATCGGCACGGTTAAGCATTCGCATATCATGAGATATTATGATTGTGGTTCGGCCGCTCATGAGTCTGAGAAGTGCATCGGTAACCGCTTTTTCACTGTATACATCCATGTTGCAGGTTGCCTCGTCAAGCATCAGATAAGACGGATCCAGCATAATCGCTCTTGCTATTGCAATACGCTGACGCTGACCGCCGCTCAGCTTAGAACCGTTGTCGCCGATTATAAAATCATACCCGTCGGGAAGATCACTTATAAATTCATCGGCGTACGCAAGTCTTGCCGCCGCCGCCACCTCATCATCGGTAACATCACGGCTCATTCCGTAGGTGATGTTGTCGCGTACACTTCCGTTAAAAAGACTCGGCTCCTGCAGTACGTATGCGATATTTTTACGCCATTCATCCAGATGAATTTCTTCCACATTCCGGTTACCGTATGAGATTCTGCCCGATATTGGATTGTAGAATCTTTCAATCAGTCGGAAAACAGTCGATTTTCCGCTTCCGTTCGGACCGACAAGAAGTGTGACTTTTCCTTTTGGAATTGTAAATGATGCATCTTTCAAAATCGGCTGCTCTTTGCTGTATCCGAAATTGACATGGCTGAAATTTATATCGTCACTTTCACATTCTATTCCCGCAACACGCTTGACTTTTTCCTCTTTTTCGCTCATCATACCGCCGATATAATAAAGTTCGCCGTTATAATACATCAGCTGTGTATAAGTCGACGGAATCGTGGAAAGGGAATTGTAGGCAAGCAGTACGTAACTCTGAAAAGACGCAAGACCGGCAAGATCGAATTTACCCGATCGCACCAGGGGAACTCCCAAAACAAACACCAGAATCGTCACAATGTTTGTAAGACTGCCCGATGTGAAGTTGTCGATCATTGTCAAAAGAAGCTGATACAAATCGGCATGATAAAAATCATCGATTGCTTTTTTGCTTCGTGCCAATTCCTCTTTCTCTGTGTGCATCTGTTTTATTTGGAGAAGATAACTGAGATGTTCGGAAAAATAAGCAGTAAGTTCACTGTTGGCGCGCTTTTCTCTGCGCTGACGCAGAAACAGCAATTTTCCTTCAAGAAGGGTAAACAGAATAAGAAGAATCAGTACGAACGGAACAAGCATAATCATCGACTTGTCCAATTCACCTATGCTGCTGCTGCTCATTACTGCTGTAGCTATGCCGGTAAAAAAGCTGCAGATTGATGAAATCAGACCGTTTACACTGCCGCAGTCATTGCATATCCAGCTGACTATGCTTGAACGGTGCTCATCGTAATAACTCATCGGAAGACGCAGAGAATGTTCAATCATCTTCTTCTGAAGTTCACGCGTAATCAGCGCAGACGCAAAAAATGTCGGAATTGCACATGCGATGGTTGCGACAACATTTAATGCCGTATATCCGATATAACCTAACAGTACATTCGAGCTGAGATTTCCGGTCTGCATACTTGAATAATACGGAATGTAGAGCAGGGCAACTTTCGTGCTTACGATTCCGAGCAGAATCTGAAGAATATATAAATACCACGGAATCGGGAAGCGTCCGAGAAGGCCGAATGTGTTTTTCCACATGCCTTGAGTTTTTTCTTTTTTCATTCGGCTGCCTCCTTTTCCTCTGTAAATGCCCGTAGAAAGCTGTTTGTGCGTACAAGCTCATTTACGGGCCCTTCCGCGGCGACGGCTCCGTTTTCCAAAATCACAGCCCTTTCGACAAGGGGAAGAATGGAAGGCGTATGTCCGATGACTATGAGCGTGCGTCCTTCGCTTATTTCTTTCAGCACATTGATGAGATTTTCGGTAGCTATTGCATCAAGTGCGGCTGCGGGTTCATCGAGAATCAGATATGGCGCGTCCGATAGCAAAGCACGTGTTAAGCTGAGCCGTTGACGCTGTCCGCCCGAGAGATTTCCGCCGTATTCGTCGATTCTTGTATCAAGACCCTGCGGAAACTTTGAGATAAATTCCCACGCACCGCTTTTTTCGGCGGCGGCTATCAAAACTTCATCCGAAGTATTTTCATGTCCGTAAATAAGATTTTCACGGACGGTTCCCGAAAACAGCATCTCATTTTGCGAAATCATGGCAAATTGTCTGCGGTAATCGTACAGGGTATAATCGGAAACGTTTCTGCCGTCAACGGTAATTCGACCGGATTTCGGATCATAAATCCGCAGAATCAGATTCAGCAGAGTTGTTTTGCCCGAGCCGCTTTCTCCGAGAAGGGCCGTTCTGCTTCCTTTCGGGAAAACAGCATTGACATTCTTCAGCACCGAAGTGTTTTCCTCATAGCCGAACTCGACATTTTCAATTTTTATGTCTCCCGACAGATGTTCGACGGTCTCACCCGATTTTGATTCCTCGACGGCATACATGATTTCCGCAACACGGTCTCCGCCTCCCTGAATAATCTTCAAGTTGTTCCAGTATATAAGTATTTCATATACTGCACCCGAAAAAGTTGATGAAAACATGAAGAATGAAACCCAGTTTCGCGTAGTTATGTTGCCGTCTCTTAAAAGTAGGGCACCGACAATTACCATAACTGCGGCCTGTATCAATGAAATTACCGATTCCGAAAGATCTTTCAACTGATCGAACCATCCGCCTTTGACAGTGTTTTTGTAGAGTCGGTCGGCAAGATTTTTTCCTTCCGCAGCTTCGCGATCTTCTTTTGCGAACGCTTTTGCAAGAGGAATATTTGTAATCATTTCGGCAAGACGGTGCGTAAGTCCCGCACTGATGCCGGATTCGCGTTCCGAAAGAGAAAAATTGATTCTTCCGAAAATGAAAGCCACAAGAATCTGAATCGGTATAAATGCAATAAGTATAAGACTCAGACGCCAATCATATTTGAAAACACGCAGGAATATGACGGCGGTTTTGTAAAAGCAAAACGCAATCGGCAAAATGACAAGCATAACCGTGCTGCTGATAACGATGCTGTTGTGAACTATACGGTAGATTTCATCACGGGGATTACCTTCTTTGAAAAACGACATCGGAAGATGCAGAATTTTTTCGGTAAGTGTGCTGCGCATATTACGATTCATCTGCGATGTTGTCAGATTACTGCAGAATACGGTCAGGTTTGACAAAAGCATATTCAGCAGCATTACGCCTATAAGAGTTGATACAAGGGCAATACTGGTATCTCCGGCAAACAGCTGCGCGGTGTAATCCGTTTCATCAACACCCGTGTTGATTGAGAAAACGGAAACCGCAATATAAGCAATCAGACTTAACCACGGAAGATGGCATTTTAAGAGAAGTTTTGCAAAACGTTTCCAGGTTCCGCGCTTGCTTTTTATGTCAATGCGATCCCCTTGCTCTGTCTGCTTCACAATAAGTCCTCCTTTTTATGTACATTATAATTTTATAAGCTCAATTTTAGCACATGTTATTTAGAATTTCAATAAAAATTGAAAAAAAACGGAAAAAATGAAAAAACGCTTATTTATCGCATAGTTTCATTTATAAAAAACAAGTCGGTAAATGTGCGGTAAGAAGTATTTGAGTAAGATGGCGGTACGGCAAAAGCTGTTCTGAGGCAAGTTCGGCAGGGAAATTTTTGATTGGTTTTGCACATACAGACATATTGCATAGTAACATTTCAATAATTTTTTAGATTTTAATGAAAATCTATTGACAAATTCGCACAATTATATTACAATGCTAATGTAAAATTTGACACGTGTAAAAAAGGAGCAAAATGGCTAAAATAACACGGGCAATGGTGGCGGAAAGAGCCGGCGTCTCGCTGCCTATGGTATCTTACGTAATAAATAATTCTCATCCTGTTTCCGAAAAAACGAAAAAAAAGGTTCTTCAGGCAATAGAGGAGCTGAATTATGTTCCGGATGCGGCAGCTCAAAGTATGGTGACCAAACATTCAAAATCATTTATGGTAGTATCAAATAGCATAACAAACCCGATGTATGGAGAAATTATTCTCGAATTTGAAAAAACCGCTTTCTCATACGGGTATTCTACATTGATATGCAGTGGATATTTGGATCTTGGAAAATATGTTCCGTCTATTGTCGCAAAAAGGGTAGAGGGACTTTATTTTGCATCTGTGCCGGGCAAAGTCAAACAATGCGACATAGATTATCTGATCGAAAATAAAATCAAAATTTGCTGCGGTAATTATCTGCTGCCTAACGAAAACAGGGTTAATCGTATCGATCTGGACTATGATGACGGAATGCGACAGATTGTCGAATATCTTGTTCGTCTTGGTCACAAAAAAATCATCTACGCAAACGGTTTCAACGAAGATTACGAGTTGGATGTGCGGCGTGACGCGTTCATTCGTTATGCACTTGAAGGAAAAAAACAAGACGGCAGAATTTTTTACGGAAACAATCTCGGAAACATGAATGTTTCCGAGGGGTATGAGCTTGGCAAAAAAATTTTGTCAAGCGGTGTTAAGTTCGATGCTTGCGTTTGTGTTTCGGATATGTTTGCATACGGAGTTATGAAAGCATTCCGGGAGGGCGGCCTGCGAATTCCCGAGGACGTTTCTGTTGTGGGGTTTGAAAATCTAACCTTTTCGGAAATAATATCACCTCGTCTTACAAGCGTATCTTTCAGCAGAGCGGAGTTTTCGTCAACTCTTGTACGTCAGCTTATCGGTTCTTTGAAATCTGACACGATTTCTAAAGAATTGATACCGGTTGAGATTTGTGAAAGAGATAGCGTTCGCGACAGAACACGATAATACTTTTTGACGAATCTGATATTGCCGATTGAGTCTATGTATCTTATGAGCTTTGAGCAACTCGTGATAATAAAGAATAAGGAGAAAAAATATGAAACGAAGAATCAAGCAAACAATTTCAGTGTTATTGGCATTTGCAATGTTTATATGCCCGTTTATCGGAGCATGTACCGTATCAAATGCCAATGAAGATGCCTCAGGATATGGCTTTACCTCGAATAATGCGTCGGGCAAAATATCGCAATTAGATGACGGCGTAAGAATTTCCGGCAAAGAAGCAGCAGCCGGAATACTGTTCGATTACACCTATGATACACCGTTAAGTGTAACCGATATGAATGTCTCTTATAAGTTGACAACCGACACAACAAGAGGAAGCGGCGCTCATTCCAGAATGAATATCTATATTCTTCCGGAAAAGGACTCGGAAATTACCGAAGGTATCAGAATTCAGCTTCTTCACTCGGTATATGACGATGATGAAACAAAATTCATCGTTACGGGTGTGGAGGAAGATTCCGTCGGCTGGGAATATCCGTCATATTTTACCGACGATTATTCGGTAGAAATGAGAATTTTTACAGAAGGCGAAAATGCTTTTGCTATCTTTAACGGAGCAAGATATCAGTTCAAAAACAGCGAAGACATCAATAAGATTTTCAAGATGCAAGATTCCGGCAAGGCATATCTGCGAATCACCGCACATTTCGGCGAAAACGGGGAATCTGCTCTCGGATATGATCTTGATATTCGTTCAATAGACAATGTTTCGTTCGGAAAATCGACAGTTAATGACACTTCTTTTCTTTCGACAAAGGTTTCCGATGCGGCAGAGACTAAAGAAGCCATAACTAAAGAAGGCATCGTAATCAGCGGTAAGTTTGCCGAGGGCTGTGGAGTTGCCGCAAAATATTCAATGGGCTCGGAACATACGGTCAAATCAGGTGACCTGTCCTCTTTTGGAATCACTTTGGATGTTTCCGGAGTTGATTTGTCTGTAAAAAAATTCATAGAAATAAGTTTTACGAACATACTTGATAACTCGGACAGAATGGATGCATGGGATAGTTTTGGCGATGCCGGAGATCAACCGACAATTTACGCCGCAACTTACAGATTGTTCATTACTCCGAACGAAATTGTAACCGCAATAATGAAAACGGCGAATGAAGCCGAAACACAAGGATTGATGAATATTGCAGGCGGTGCAAATGTGCTCGATAACAAACCGCATTATAAATTCTCATCATTTATTCCGCGTGATGACGGCGTTCTGACTTTCGCTGTTGCCAGGATTCAGGGAGACTGGAAAATTCTCGTTAACGGAGCATCCATAGGTTTTGAATCCGATATCAATGAATTAATGGATAAATTAAACAGCAAAGATCTTGAGGTTACCGTTAATCTCGGATCAGATGATGCTGCTAATTACTATGCTTCCGTGGGAAGTGCCCCTACCGATGTTGTAAAGATTACCGGTGTAAACGGAAAAACTTTTTCCGATCCCTACGACGGAGTTTATGACGATGAAATTGTCGGAGAAAACGAATTTGTTCGCACACAGTTCGTTAATATAGCACCGGATACCGCTTCCGCTAAATATACATTGACGGCAGACGGCCTCTCCGTGTTCGGCAGAAACGATGCTTCGGGATTTGCCGCAGGTATAGGATATACCGAGTCGGTTTGGCTTGATCATGATATGGAATATACCTTTACGGTTAAGATGCCCGAAGATGTATATGCTTCAGATGGAACAAGACACGGATATTATTGCTTCTTCCTCGGTGATTCTACAAATAAGAATTTCTCGGAAATGAGAAGTATTTATCTGCGTGTTTCCTATGAGTCCTCCGATGTCACAGTAAAAAGTGCATCGACTGCATTCAAAACCGAAGCAATTATGTGGGATAATCAGTTGGAAGCGCCTGTAGTTGCGAGCAGTTCGATTTATGCCGCACCCAAGACCACTGAAGGCAAGGAAAGCGAGATAACATTCCGCTTCGTATATGTTGAAAGTGAGCAGGTCTATAAAATTTTCGCCAATGGTCAGAAAGTTTCCTCGGATGAACTTGAAAAGGCGATAACGAGCTATATTGATGATGTTGTTGATGAACTTTATTTCGCCTGCACATTTGATTACTCTCTTGAGGGCAAAACGCAGGGAGCATGGACTGACGATAAGCAGGCAGATATCGGTGCAACAATAGTCTCATTCAGCGGTTGTAAAATTGTCAACAAACAACCCGATGTCCAAAACACAATAACGCTTAATGAAGGTCAAAATATCACTTCGGATTCGGTTACACTTTCTTGGACTAAAGGTGTATACGAAGATGGCGATTTCGATTCCGATTACTTTACTCCCAATGGATATAAAATTGTGAGAAGTATCGGCGTTAAGAACGGTGATGCCGTAGAGCCTCGCGAAGATAAGATTATTTATATAGACGGAATCGATACCTTAGAATTTACCGATACCGAGCTTCTTCCGGATACTGCGTATTATTATACTGTTTATGCAGTTCAGAAGAACGATGACGGAACATATACGGAACTTTTGAGTTCTAATATCAACAAGAGAGTAGTTACATCGGCTGAGAAGGATACAGATACAGGAGATAATTCCGAAGTCGAAGATCCGAATGGTAAAAATTCCTCGATTGTTATCGGTATATCGATAGCAGTAGGCGCAGCCCTTGTTATTGCGATAGTTGTAGGCGTTATTATACTTAATAAAAAGAAAAAAGCAAAGACAAATTAAACTGATATTTAAGAAAAAATTAATTTAAGCAAGGCAGCACAAATTCGACAGATTTTATTTTGGTTAGCGGCTTTCGGTTGATAGCAGTTATAAGTGATTCGTTGAATTTGTGCTGCCGATTGATTAGGAAATATTGGCTTGTGAATATGGAATTATCCGTTTCACATATTCATAAAGCATCCGAAAAACACATAATTGACTATAATCAAAGCGCGAGGTTAAATATGAAAAAAATAATGAGAATCACTGCGGCAATTTTTGCAAATCTGTTTTTGTTAACGGTTTGCGGATGCGTTAATAATTCCGATGACATTAAGCCGAATGACGGAAAATCGGAAATCGAAGCGGAAAACGAATCCTATAAAGTAAAAAAAACTCTGGTTGATTTCAGATACGGTGTGGCGCTACCTTACGATAAGTATACCAAATCTTCAAGTGAGGGTTGGACGAGCTGGCAGCCTAAGACTTTTGAAAGAAAAGCACCGGTGTACAGCTATTTCCCGTGTGTAACAGGTGAGAAGAAAGAGTATAAAACAACTTGTGAGTGGTACTCCCGGGAAAGCGATGATGACTGCAACTATTATACGATTTATCCATCTGATAGCGATTATACAACCGGTGAGGTTTCGGCTCTGCTAAGATTTTATATTCCTCCGCTGCAGAGGGCAGGCGTAAAACCGGCCGGCGGAGATTATCCCGCAGACTATACAAACTATCTCGATTTAAGCGATTATGATGTTTTAAGATTCACTTTTTCCTGCACTTCTTCCGATGAATCGGATGTTCATTATAAAGTTAACCTGAAAAATAAGGGCGGAAAAAAATATACGGTATACGAATATTCGGGAAAAGGCGGGAAACAGGTTATTTCGATTGACATTTCGAAAATTAAAGATTCGAAAAAAAACAAACTCGAATCAATAGAAGTGGTAAATGTAATTGATAATATGCCTCGCTCGCGTACTTTACTATGTAAATGGTATAAAATAGAAGCATTGGCACAGGACTGTTTCAATAAAAAAGAAGCCAATGTTAAAGGTTTATCGGTTAAAAGCGAGTACCTTGGAAATATGTTCTATATGTACGGCGCGTATTCCGGAAGCGGATTTTACGATAAAACAGACAAAAAGTATAAAGTGTGGTTCGGAGCCTGCGTTCCTGAAGAGCAATCGAGCGATAATATATATTATACGGAAGCAACCGATCCTGAGGGCGTTTGGTCGAAGCCGGTCAGAATAACTACCGATGATACAACGGGATATAAACTTATAGATGATTCGGGAAAACTTCGCGGTTCGTCGTCTCCGGTAGGTTATGGCGGTGATCCGTCTGTAATTAAGGTAAACGGTACATATTATATGTATTTTTCGGCGATTGAGTGGAATCTGGATGATGGGAAGTACACCCATTGGAATAAAATATGGCTTGCGACTTCTACCGATGGCAAGACTTGGTATGCAAAAGGTGCTGTCGTTGATTCTGCCGACGGCGGAACGCTTGGTTATGGCGCCGGTGGGCCTTGCGCAGTGTATAAAGACGGAACATTCTATTTGTATTATTATTCGCAGTCTTACGATTCGCGCTATCCCGGCGAAGACGGCGGACTTTTGCTGAAAACAAGCAAAGACGGCATTAACTTTGATCGCGCAATAAGTATAGATAAGAGCATGAGTACGCTGGATGTAAGATATGTTCCCGAACTTATGAAGTGGGTGGGAACATATTACAGCGAAGAAAATCAATTTGCTCCCAATACACATGCAGGCATAAGAATTGCCGTTTCGGACGACGGAATAAATTGGAAATTCGATCAAAGCGATAATTCGCTCATAGCGCAGGATCTGAACATTCCAATAAATCATAACTCGGGATTTATCGGAACGGAAGAAGGATGGGCAGGGACGACGCTTTATGTTATGTATGGTGCAAACGATCTGCCGCTTTCGATTAACGGAAATTGGTTCTCGGCCGCACAATACGATGCGCGCCAAATGGAATTTACGAAAATTTATATTAACTGATTAAATTGTTTGAGTAATTATTATATGAAATTAAAAGATTATAGTAAATTTGCACCCGTGACTTTTTGGAGCCTAAATTCAAAACTAAATAAAGAAGAAGCGGCACATCAGCTTGAAGAATTTGCAAATGCAGGATTCGGCGGAGTGTTTCTCCATTCGAGAGTAGGGCTTATTACATCTTATATGTCTGAAGAATGGCTTGATTTTATCGAATTTTGTGTTGATAGGGGCAATGATCTCGGTCTTAATATGTATCTTTATGACGAGGATATGTGGCCAAGCGGATACGGAGAGGGAAAAATTTCGAGAATCGATGATTCCTTCAGAGAAAAGACTTTGCTTCTTGTCAACGAAAAAGAAATCATTCCGGAAGATGAAGTTGTTTGTGACTTCAGCGGCAGGAAAATCGTTATTAGGACAACCGAAAACGGATACATTCGCTTTAACGGAGGATGCTTCACTGATGAGATGAATCCATTTGCCGTAAAAGCTTTTATTTCGTCGGTGCACGAGGTCTATTTCAAAAAAATGTCCGATCGCTTCGGAAGTAAAATCAAGGGTATTTTTACCGATGAACCATGTTATAATCTTTCGTCCTTTCATCCCGAGCCGCATGTGCCGTTCAGTCCGTTCGTAGTGCGGCGGCTGAAAGATGAATTCGGCCTTGATTTTAATGAAAATGCTTATAAACTGTTTTCCGACGATGATAAAGATGCCCCATTTAAGATAGCTTACTATAAAGCAGCATCAAAACAGTTCGTTTCGGCTTATACAGAGCAGTATGCAAAATGGTGTGAAGAGCATAATGTTATTATGACGGGGCATATGATGGCGGAAGACTCACTCAGGGAACAGATTCAATTTACCGGAGGCGTAATTCCACATTATTTTGCGATGCAGCAGCCCGGTGTCGATAAGCTTTTCAGAGGCATAAGTAATCCGATAACGATTAAACAACTCACTTCCGCCTGTGAATGGCAGGGTAAGCGCGCACTTTGCGAGTGCTTTGCCGGCATGGGACAGGAGGCAACATTTTTTGAAAGAAAGCGGATAATCGATTGGCAGGCTGTTCACGGTATAAATTTTGTCAATCCACATTTGTCGCTTTATTCGATGCAAGGGGAGAGAAAAAGAGATTATCCCGCAAACATAGGCTATCAACAGCCTTACTTCTCGTGTATGACCGCCGAAAACGGATATGTGACAAGACTGTCAAAATTGATTTCGGAAACAAAATGTAATGTGAAAATTGCTGTTTTGCAACCTCTCTCAACAGCATTTGCCGAATATAATCCGATTAGACCGAATGAACCGATTCCTTGCGATCGTATATACTCTTTTGTTGTCGAAACACTTTCGAATCGCAGTATAAATTATCATATTTTAAGTGAAGAAATGCTCGAATCCTGCCAAATTAGTAACGGAAAAATTGTCGGCGGCGGTTATGAGTATGATATGCTTGTTTTGCCGGGAGTGAAATATATCGGCAAAAAGGCCGAGAGCATAATAAAAAATATAAAACATGCTTTGGTTGCTGTGGTTGAAAACAGATACCACGCAGATAATTATTGTGAGACAGAAGATGATTTTGCCGATTTTGCAGAACAAAATATAGAGTCTTGCATACCGATGCTTGTCCTTGATGAAACAATACTTGCCAGAAGAATGTATGACAAAGACGTTGAATATATTTTTATATGCAATAGTGGAGAAAAAGAAAAAAATATTACTCTGAATATAAAAAATGCCGCAATATACTGTCTTTCGGACGGAACGGAATATTTTTGCCCCGATAATCCGAATTTGACACTTATGCCGCACGGATCAGTATGTTTTATTGTCAATAAAAAATCAGATTCATTGCCGAAAAAGCATATTTTCGCAGATGGCTTTGCTATGGATAATCCTGACTTTCTTTCATATATTCCGAAATGGATGGGAAGAACCGAGGAAAATGTCATGCCGATTGATGAGGTTGTGTTCGAGGCAAATAATCAAAAAACAGAAAAAGTAAAGGTAAATAATATTTGGCATTATATTTTTTACAAATTAGAAGACGGAACACAATTTAAGGCGCATTATTCTTTTAATTGTAAAAAAATACCAAACGGAAACATCAATCTGCTTATTGAAAATGCCGAAAACCTTGAAAAAATCGAGATTAATAAAGTTTCGGTTAAGGCTGATAGAAAATTCGATGCTCCGCAAGTGCTTAATAAAGGTTGTAAAAAGGATATATCGCTTGCCACAGTGGACATTAGCGAAAATTTGAAAATCGGCGAAAATTCGGTTGTTTTGTATGGAAAAAAATATAACAACGTAAATGAAGTGTGCTGCCATCGACATGTCGAAGATAGTAAAAATTACGCATCAACCGAGGTCGATACGATTTATATCTCGGGTGATTTCGGCGTTCAAATATCGGATAACATGCCGACTATTGTCGATGAATTTGAAAAGGGTCAGTATGCTGCGGAAAATTTGCTTCCTTTTTATTCGGGTGGGCTAAAATACAGCGTTTCCGCAAAAATTTTCAGGGGCGATGAAATAGTATTATCGGGCTCATTTGCGGCCGCAAAAATAATATTTGCGAACGGAAACGAAATTATTGTTTCCAATGCGTTTCCCGCCTTTTCCGCCGATTTCGATTCTAATGATTTGACGATTATTATTTACAACACACTGTTTAACATGATCGGACCGCATCACATTAAGGATTATGAAAAAAAACAGTGGATTGATCCCGGTATATTTAATGATAAAATAAATGTTACGAATGAGTATAAGCATTTCCCGTTCGGATTAAATAAAATATCAGTATATAGAAAATAACGTCGTTGTATTGTTTTGACGGATATGGCGCGTGTCATTTTCCGACTCGTCTCGGCAATGGCTAAGGCTCATATCCAAACCCATTACCAATCATATAAGAATCGTTGTTTGACGGGAACATTATCATGTCGCTATATATAGGCGCTTCCTTTTCGCAAATTCCACTTGAACTTTCACAAAAATATGTTATACTATATCAAGTAAAAGTTCAAGCAAGGAGGTGGCAATATGATTCATCCGCAGCTGCTGACTTTTCTTTCGGTGGCGGAGAACGGGAGTTTTTCCAAAACGGCGGAGGCGATGTTCCTCTCTCCTACGGCGGTGATGAAGCAGATCGACGCGCTGGAGGGGCGGCTCGGTGTGACGCTGTTTTCCCGTACCAACCATGGTCTTGCGCTCACCGAGGCAGGAAAAAGCGTTCTGGATGATGCGAAATACCTTGTGGATTATACAAAGCGCGCGGTGGAAAAGGCGCGGGAGATCGACCGCCGGGAAAATCAGCGCTCTATCCGCATCGGTACCTCGGTCATGACACCGGCAAAATTCATTCTTGACATCTGGGCAGACATTCAGTATCTTGCGCCGAATCTGAATATTGAGCTGATTCCGTTTGAGAATACGCCCGAAAACGCGCGTGAAATTCTGCGCAATCTCGGCAAGCAGATCGATGTGGTTGCCGGAATTTACGACGACCACCTGATGACCGAGCGAAATTTTCAGGTGATTCATCTGGAGAATAAAGCGATTGCATTCGCCGTGCCGCTGACAAGCCCGCTTGCCGCAAAAAAGGCAATTTCGCCGGGAGATCTGAAAGAAACCGGTGTGATGTTTATTCATCGCGGATGGAACTGCTATATTGACAAACTGCGGGATGCCTGCGAAGACGCCTGTGTGAAAGTGACGGATTTCCCGTTTTTCAATCTTTCCGCGTTCAATACGGCGGTAAAGGAAAATCTGCCGATCATTGCGGTAGATGGTTGGGAGAGTGTCCATCCGCTCCTGCGCATCGTTCCGTCGGAGGTGCCTGTCGCGGTGCCTTATGGGATTATGTACTCGCCCGAGCCGTCGGGACAGGTCAAAAAATTCATCCTGACTGTGAACGAGATCGTCAACCGTTAAATCAGCAAAGCACCTGCCTGCGGGCGGGTGCTTTTTGTTTTAACTATAAGTTGATACGGAAAACTTTTCGGAGATTCCGTTTTCCCGTTTTGTGTGATACAATAAAGGAACAAAAGAAAAACGGAGGTGTTCCACGATGGAATATGTAACTTTATCAAACGGAGTAAAAATGCCGCAGCTCGGCTACGGTGTTTATCAGGTATCCAAGGACGAATGCGAGCGGTGTGTGCTGGACGCACTCTCGGTCGGCTACCGCCACATTGACACGGCGCAGAGCTATTTCAATGAGGAAGAGGTCGGCGAGGCGATTGCAAAATCCGGTGTGCCGAGAAGTGAAATCTTCCTGACCACCAAGGTCTGGGTGGAGCATTACGGGTACGAGGAGACGAGAAAGTCGGTGCTGGAATCCATGCGCAAGCTGAACACCAACTATGTTGATCTGGTGCTTCTGCATCAGCCTTTCGCGGATGTTTACGGCGCATGGAGAGCGCTGGAGGATCTGTATGCCGAGGGCGTCATTAAGGCGATCGGTGTTTCTAACTTCTATCCCGACAGGCTGGTTGACATCTGCTCCTTTGCCCGCATCAAGCCGATGGTCAATCAGGTGGAGACGCACCCGCACAATCAGCAGATCGAAGCGCACGAATGGATGGTCAAGTACGGCGTACAGCATGAGGCGTGGGCGCCGTTCGGCGAAGGCAGAGGCGGTATGTTCGAGGAGCCGGTGCTTGTGGAGATCGGCAAAAAGTACGGCAAGACCTCGGCACAGGTCATTCTCCGTTGGGAACTGCAGCGCGGGATCGTAGTCATCCCGAAATCGGTTCACAAGGAGCGGATGGAGCAGAATTTCGATGTGTTCGACTTCACGCTCTCGGATGACGATATGAAAGCAATCGCGGCGCTGGATAAGATGCAAAGCTCTTTCTTCTCGCACACTGACCCCAAAATGGTGGAGTGGTTTGCGCAGATGGTGGAGGAGCGCAAGCATAACAATGACCACCGCAAGGAAAAGAAAAATTGGTAAGGAGAAACCCAAAATGAAAAAATTCATTGCATTTTTACTCGGAATCATCATGATATTCTCGCTTGCGGCATGCACGGGAACAACCTCCGATACTCCGTCGGGAACGACCGCAAACAACGGTTCACAGGACACGACAAATAATACTAACGACACGAAAAAGCCCGACAACACCACATCCGGTGAAAACAGCACAAGCGATACAACTGATTCTACCGATACGCCGGACACGCCGACAGCGGGCGGCAAAACGCTTGTCGTCTACTTCTCCGGCAGCGGCAACACAAAACGGATTGCGGAAGACATTGCCGCGGCAACGGGCGGAACGCTTTTTGAGCTTGTTCCGGTAACACCCTACACAAGCGCCGACCTCAGCTGGACGACTTCGGGCAGCCGCGTCAACCGCGAACACGACAACGAATCGCTGCGCGACATTCCGCTGGTCACAACAACGCCCGAAAACTTTGACGAATACGATACGGTCTTTATCGGCTACCCCATCTGGTGGGGCATCGCGGCATGGCCGGTCAACAACTTCGTGAAAAACAACGATTTCACAGGCAAGACGGTCATTCCGTTCGCCACCTCCGCAAGTTCCGGTATGGGACAGAGCGGAACGCTCCTTGCCGGAATGGCAGGCACGGGCAATTGGCAGGATGGACATAGATTCTCTTCCGGCGCAAGTAAATCCGCCGTTGAGGAGTGGGTAAACGGCTTGAAATGAGCCGCATAGCAAAAATTACAGCACAACAAAGGAGGAAAGCACCATGAAGGTTTTGCTTGTAAACGGAAGCCCGCACAAGGACGGCACCACGCACCGGGCGCTCAGAGAGGTTGCGGACACTTTGGAGAAGAACGGGATCGAAACCGAGATTTTCTGGATCGGGAACCGCCCGCTCTCGGGCTGTATCGCCTGCAAAAAGTGCGCGGAACTCGGAAAATGTGTCTTTCACGACACGGTGAATGAATGCCGCGAAAAGGCGATGGAGGCAGACGGCTTTATTTTCGGCACGCCCGTTCACTACGCGGCAGCAAGCGGCGCCATGACCGCTTTTATGGATCGGCTGTTTTACAGCGAATTTTGCGGAAATCAGAATCAAGCATTCTATCTCAAGCCTGCGGCGGCAGTCGTGGTGGCACGCAGAGCAGGGCTGACCTCCACATACGATCAGCTTAATAAGTATTTCGGTCTGCATGAGATGCCGATCATTTCCTCCCGCTACTGGAACCTGGTTTACGGCACCAATGCCGAGGAAGCCGAACAGGATGCCGAGGGGATGTATACCATGCGCGTGCTTGGCGAGAACATGGCATATTTTCTCCGCTGTCGGGAGGCGGCGGACAAGCTCGGCATCCGGCTCCCGGAGCGCGAACAGCCCACCTTTATGAATTTCATCCGCAAATAAACGAGCGATAGGAGGCGACAGTATGAAATCATGGAAACGTATCGCAAAGCCGGTGACGGATGCCGCGATGTTTGTCCTCTTTCTGCTTGTGATGGGAGAGGCAAAGCTGCCGGGCGCGGCGCATGAATGGCTCGGCATCGCGCTGTTTGTACTGTTCCTCTTTCATACGGCGCTGAATATCCGCTGGTACCGCGCGCTCTTTCGTGGGCGCTATCCGGCAAAACGGGTGGTGCAGACCGTAGTCAATCTCGCACTGCTGATTGCCATGCTCGGCTGTATGGTCAGCGCCGTGCCGATCTCCGGCACCGTGTTTGCCGCGCTTCCGATGGGTGGCGCACAAATGGGGCGAACGCTGCACCTCGTTTCCACGGCGTGGGCGTTCCTTCTGTCCTCGGTGCATCTCGGACTGCATCTTCCGGCGTTGCTCCGAAAACTTATGCGCGGACGGCGGGCAAACAGGACATTCTGCCTGCTCCTCGGTGCCATTATGACGGCTTTTGTCATATACGGCGCTACCGTTTTTGCGGAACGCCGATTCTGGGAGGAGCTGCTTTGCACGGTCGCATTCAAGGACTACGGAAGTGCATACCATACCGGCTTTTTCGCCTATACATTTAATACCCTCATGCTTTCGCTCGGTCTCGCGTTTTTCTCCTGCGGGCTGAGTCTGCTACTCGAAAAAATCAACAGGAAAGGAAAAAAGACCAATGAAACATCTGCATAAAATGCTTGCGATCCTGCTTGCGCTCACAACACTCCTTTTGTTTGCCGCCTGTTCGTCGGGTGGCGGGCATACCCCGATTGCAAACGATCCGGAAGCCCCCGTCAATGGAGAGGGCAAAATTTTAGTTGCCTATTTCTCCTGGTCGGGCAACACGCAGACCATGGCAAACCTGGTCGCCGAAAAGACGGGCGGCGAGCTGTTCCGCATCGTCCCCGAGGTCGCCTATACGCAAAGCGATGTGTTTGACCGTTCCAAAAACGAGCTTGATAATGGCACCCGCCCCGCGATCACCACGCATATCGACGCTGAGGTCATGGCGGGCTATGATACGGTATTTCTGGGCTTTCCGATCTGGTGGTACGATCTGCCGATGCCTGTGTGGACATTCCTGGAGGAGTATGATTTCAGCGGAAAGACCGTGATCCCGTTCTTTACGCACAACGGATCGTCCTCGGGCGCGGGAAGTCTCGGCACACTGAAAAAACTGCTACCGTCGGCAACGGTCAGAACGGGCGACGCGCTGTCGGTTGCGGGAAACAGCGTATCGGATGCTGAAAACAAGGTAGACAGCTGGCTTTCGGGGCTTGGCTACTAAAGTCGGGAGGTTTTGTTATGAAAAATGTATTGATTCTTTCGGGCAGTCCGCGAAAAGGCGGTAACTCGGATATTCTTTGCGATGAATTTGCACGCGGAGCGGCGGAACGCGGCAACCATGTGGAAAAGATCCGTGTGTCGGACAAGAAAATCGGCTATTGCCGCGCCTGCTACTATTGCCGCGATAACGGCGGTGCGTGCGTACTCAAGGATGACATGGCAGAGGTGCTTCAGAAGATGATCGATGCCGATGTCATCGTGCTGGCAAGCCCGGTTTACTTCTATTCCATCGACGCGCAGCTCAAAGCCGTCATCGACCGCACGCTTGCCCGCTGGACAGAGGTGAAGAACAAGGAGTT
>CAVGEY010000007.1:3346-82482 GCA_963628435.1 bacterium | reverse complement strand
AAACTTAAACATATAAATAAAATCGGCAGGCTTCGAAAGAAACCTGCCGATTTTGGCGCGCCCGGGGGGATTCGAACCCACGACCTACCGGTTCGTAGCCGGGCACTCTATCCACTGAGCTACGGGCGCGTACTTAGGCACCTGTTTTTTGGTGCCTAAATATGATACCACAGTCATTCCCGTTTGTCAATAGTTTTTTTTAATTTTTTTCGTTTTTTACCGATTTTAACCGCTGCGAATATCACCGCCGCCGTACACACAGCCGAAGCTGTCGATATCACGGTCACTTTCCAAAGCATTGCATTATCCGATTTTCGGTAATCGGTTTCAATCAGGTTTTCATTTGCATAATTTTGAACGTAATCGTTATCCGCACAATACAACACGAGTTTTGAGCAGAACAGAAATGCATCATCCCCGATATTCCGGCATCCGTCCGGAATTGTCAGCGAAGACAGCTTTGAGCAGCCCTCAAATGCCGACGCTCCTATTTCGTCAAGGCTTTCGGGAATTTCGACAGTCGCAAGCTGTATACAACCGGAAAAAGCATGATCGCCTATCTTTTCAAGGCTGTTTCCGACTTCAACGGTCTTCAGCGAGCTGCAGCCGCTGAAAGCGTAGCTTCCGATTATTTTCAGCTTATCCGGGAGAACTATGCTTTTCATCTCATTCATTTCGGCAAAAGCGCAGTCGGCGATTTCGCGGACATCATAACCGTCAATCGAATCGGGAACGGTGAGGCCGCCCGTAGGGTATCCCGAATATCCGTCAATCACCGCGCTGCCGTCTTTCAGATGATAGCTGAATTTCGAGTCGATATTATCCCGTCCCTCGACAACAATCAGAAAGAACACGGCGGCAAAAAGAAGCAGCGAAAAGAGCAGAAACAGTTTGTGCAGTGTCATCTTTGTGTTATCGGTCATTTGTCATCGCCATCCCTTCGGCGTTTATTATATCATATCCGCCGTAAAAATTAAAGAATATTTTATTAACTTTCACCCTTCATTTACGCCGAATGCTGTTATACGGCGATTATAAGGGTGAAAATCGAAAATAATTCGTAAAATCGCGGTGTTTTTTCACACTTCCGAAAATTTTTTTGCTTTTCGGGGTTTACAAAAGAAGAAATGTGTGATATAATAAATTTATTATATTCTCTCGAAAGGAGTTCAGCCGATGAAATCAACTCATCATAATGAATTCGTACAGGATCAGCTTTCAATCCTGACACAAAAAATGAACACAAGCTCCCAAATAGACCCCGACCTTTACGGCTTTTACAATGTTAAACGCGGTCTTCGCGACCAAGACGGTAAAGGCGTTCTTACCGGACTCACAAATATCTCCACTGTACTTCAGAATGAAGAAATTGACGGAAAAATCGTTCCCGCAGACGGCCGACTCTTCTATCGGGGGATAAATGTTAACGATCTTATAAACGGTGCGCTTGCCGACAACAGATACGCATTTGAGGAAACGATATATCTGCTTCTGTTCGGCAAACTTCCGAACGTAAAAGAACTTATCGACTTCAAAAAACTGCTTAATTCATACAGAGAACTTCCGAGAAACTTCCTGCGTGATGTCATTATGAAGGCGCCGTCAAAAGACATTATGAATATGCTTGTCAGAAGCATTATGACGCTTTACTCATACGACAAAAATCCCGCGGATACTTCGGTTGAAAATGTTCTCCGTCAGTGCATACAGCTCATTGCCATCGCACCTCAGCTTATGGTATATTCCTATCAGTCATACCGTCATCTGCTGCAGAATGACAGTCTTTACATTGCGCGCCCGATTCCCGAAAAATCGATTGCGGAAAACATACTCTATATGCTTCGTCAGAACGGCAGATACACTCCGCTTGAGGCGAGAGTGCTTGATCTTGCGCTGATTCTGCACGCCGACCACGGCGGAGGAAACAACTCCACCTTTACAATGCACGTGGTTACGTCATCGGGAACAGACACATATTCGGCGGTTGCGGCATCGCTCTGTTCGCTTAAAGGTCCGAAGCACGGCGGTGCGAACATCAAGGTCTGCGAAATGTTCGCCGATATGAAAAAGCACGTGAAAAACTGGAAAGATGATGATCAAATCTGTGCCTATCTCGAAGATTTGCTGAACGGAGAGGCTTTTGACAAGGAAGGTCTCATCTACGGAATCGGGCATGCGGTTTACACGAAATCCGACCCACGTGCCGTAATTTTCAAAAAATTCGTACGTCAGCTCTCGCTGGAAAACGGACTCGAAAAAGAATTCAACCTCATGACAAGAGTCGAAGAACTTGCGCCGAAGGTAATTGCCGAAAACCGTAAAATGTACAAGGTAATCAGCGCCAATGTCGACTTTTACAGCGGATTCGCATACCGTATGCTCGGGCTTCCCGAAGAGCTGTACACTCCCCTCTTCGCAACCTCGCGTCTTGCGGGATGGTCGGCACACAGGCTGGAAGAACTTATAAACGGCAAAAAGATTATCCGTCCGGCGTATATGGGTATAATGCCCGAACAGCAGTACATCCCAATGAGTTCGAGAGAAATCAAGGAATGACGGTCGTCAAAAGGAGTTAATCATGAATGCTCTTATAATTGACGGCAGCAGAAAATCGGCCGAATCGGTTTCACGGATGCTGAAAAAAGTGAGAATCGCGTCCGATTTTGTCGATGCAACCGATATCGGTCTCGAACACACTCTTTCCGGCATTTACGACATCGTAATAATCGATTCCGCGGCGCCGAAGGCGGGTGCGATGAGTTTTATCGGGCAGATACGCTCCATGATGCTGAGTACACCGATTATCGTAATATCCGACAAATGTTCTCCGTCCGAAAAGGCTCGAACGCTCGATTGCGGAGCCGACGATTTCATCGTCAGACCTATTGACGGTGACGAGCTTATCGCACGGATACGCGCGGTACTGCGCAGAAGTCCGGAGATAGTCAGGCGCGATCTTATCACGGTCGGCGACGTAACGCTTAACATGCTGACATACGAAATTTCGGGCAACGGTTGTTCCGAAAGGCTGGGAGCAAAAGAGATGGGATTTGCGGAGCTTCTGTTCAGGGCAGGTCAAAGCATTGTTCCGAAGGAAGATATGATTCTTAAAGTTTGGGGATATGATTCGGATGCCGAATACAACAATGTAGAGGTATACATTTCCCTTTTGAGAAAAAAGCTGCGCAAAATCAGCAAATCGATTGACATAAACACGATTCGCGGAGTCGGATACAGGCTCGGATAAAGCTCCGACGATATATTTCTTTTTTTTCATCGTAAAAAGTATAAACATCAAAATCCCGTCGGAAATTCCGACGGGATTTTTGATTTACGGCATTATTTTTTGTTTTTTCGCGAGCGCGTATAAATTATGGCCGCAATAAAGAGCAGAGCTCCGACAATTGTGCAAATCGGCAGAACATAATTATTCTTATTTTTCGAAGCATCGGTATTGCCTTCGGCGGCGGTTGTTACCGCGGGATTATCGGTCCGATTCGGTTCTTCGGTGTTAGATTTGCCGTCGGTTTCGACGGGTTTATCATCGATAACCGTGTCTTTTTCGCTGTCGTAAGTAATCGACTCATTGTAAAGCGATTCGTCTATGGTTATATATTTGTTCATTACTCGGATTTCGGAAATCGATCCGCAGAAGAGTCGTCTTATCATTCCTTCGTCATAATTTTCATTGACCGAATCGACACCGACATGCGAGCTGCCGTCTTTTCTTCCGACACCGACTTCCCATCTGTACGCTAAATCGGATATGAATATTTCCGAAGTCTCGGAAAGATATTCGACCGCCTCACCGTCTATGTAAACCTCGGTGATACCGTAGCCGTCGCTTGTTACCATTACGTGAATCCACTCGTCAGCAGTTCTGCCGTCGGCAAATTCTACGTTTGTTTTGGTTCCCATGCCGTCAATATGTATATACTGAAGTCCGACGGTACCGCCGTCCGAAAGGGTTGCTCCATCCGAAATTTCGGACACTGCAATCGAGAACGGAGGCTCGTTCTGCGCGGAAATAACTCCCTGTCTTGAAAAGATGCCGGTATAACGGTTATAATCATTATTGAATTCGGGAGAAATTTTGAAAATAACCTCGAAGGTAAATCCGTCTATGAAATCCATCGAGTTTATCGGTGCGTTCTCAACTGTTTGGAAATACTTGCCCGATGTATAGCCGCCCGACCATGAAGTTTTATCCGACGGATACTCGTCAACCGAAGCCGCCGCCGCTTTTGTATTTTTGAATTTGAGCGACGATCCGCTTGTCGATGCGCCCTCGGTATTGCCTTCGTCCCATTCAAAAATCGACAGCTTATCACCGTTCCCGACAAACGCGGTCTCAAGATCGTTGCCGTTGCCGGTAAGATCGATAATTGTCAGGTCATCGTTTTCGATGTTTCCGCTGTAACAACCCTTACTGTTTTGAAATTTCCAATGCGCCACCGTGCCTTCGGTTTCATCATCCTCGTCTGCCGACAGACCGAAATTCGCAAGCGATGCGGCTGCAAGCGACAGCGCACATGTCAGTGCCAAAATCACGGAAATCAGTTTTTTCATATTTATTTTCCTGCCTTTCTCGGAAAATCCGAAAGAAAAATTTAACTTTTCAAACGTATATTACCATTCAATTTGACCGATGTCAATATCATTTAGTGAAATTAAATGTATATTTTTGCCAAAGATATCGGCACAAAGCAAAAAAAACATCCGCAGTCGGAGCAAAATATCCGACTGCGGATGTTTTTTCAAAGAAGTCCGCACGACGATTTCAGCGAGTCTACCTCTTCTTTATTGAGATATCTCCATTTGCCGCGCCCAACATCAAGCTCGATATTACCGATCGCTATTCTGCGGAGCCGTTTAACCGTCAGTCCGCACTGTTCGCACATCTTACGAATCTGTCTGTTTCTTCCTTCATAGAGAACCATTTCGACAGTTGAGCCTTTTTCATCGCGGCTAACAAGCGCACACTCAACCGGCTCTGTTTTATAGCCGTCTATCTCGAAATCACCCGAAAGAGCGTCTATCTCTTTTTTTGTGATTTCCTCTGCCAATCTGACATGATATATTTTCGGAACATGGTGTCTCGGATGTGTAAGGGCATTTGTCAAATCGCCGTCATTTGTCATTATGAGAAAACCCTCGGAATCCATATCAAGTCTTCCGACAGGCCAGATTCTTACCCCGGTATCGGCCACAAGTTCGGCAACCGTTTTTCTTCCCTTGTCATCCGAAAGAGTGGTGACATATCCCGCAGGCTTATTGAGCATAACATATACGTTATGCGCTCCCCTTTTAAGGGCGACACGCCTGCCGTGATATTCAACCGTATCTTTATTCGGATTGACCTTCATTCCGATTTGCGCGTATTCGCCGTTGACCTTAACATTGCCTGCTTCGATCTCTTTTTCGGCAGTACGGCGCGAACATACACCGCAGTCCGAAAGAAATTTCTGGATTCTGACAGGTTCGGCTGGTTTCATATTCATGGCAATCCCTTCCGTGAGTTTTACCGGGCGTCGACTGTTTCGCCGTCCGAATTTTCAGCGTTTTTTTCTTCTTCGGCTGCGTTTTCGACTGCCGTGTCTTCTACCGTATCTTCGGGTGTTTTTTCGTCACTGTTCTTCTTCTTTTTCTTTTTGAGCATTGAAAGTATTTTCTCAACGATTTCGGGCGAACGCTCGACCACATCGACAAGTTTATCGATTTTGTCGGGAGCGGGAGCCGAAGAGCCTCCGTTTGCGGCATCCGGAGCGGTTACCGGAAGAAACTGTACCGATCCGTCTTTTTTTGTAACAAGAAATCCTACGGGAGTAAGTGTAACGCCTGTTCCGCCGCCGCCGCCGAAATTGGCATTTTTGGATACGGGCGAATTATTTTTTCCGAAGAAATCCACTCCGCCGGACGCATATCCGACAGACATCTTGGATACGGGTATTATAACGGTTCCGCCTGCCGCCTCGAACGGCTGTCCTACTACCGTATTTGCATCAACAAGTCCTTTGATACTGCTGAGTGACGTATTTATCACACCGTTTAATTTGCTCTCTTCCATATTCGTGGTAACCTCCGAATTTATAAATTTATATATTTACTGTTTTAATTTTTGCTTGCCTTGATTTTCCCTTTGATGAATCCGCCTGCGGCGGCAAAAAGCATTGCAAATATATGCCACACGCGAAGTCTGAACGAAATTTTGATATCGGCAGTCGATTTCGATGCCGTGAAATCGGGAACAACGCTGACCGAATCGCCGTCTTTGACTTTGAAATTCGTTATATTGTAAAGTATTTCCATAATGTATGCGACACTCTGACATACAATGCCGTAAATTACGGCCGTATCGGCGGCATTATCCGATGCTACCGTAATATTCATCTTCACGGCACACACTCTCAGGTGTTTACCGAAGCTTTTGAAAAGACTTTTCACCGCTTCGAGTATTGCGGCAACAAGATCGACTATATCGGCAACGCTTTTCTTTTTTCCTTCAGCGGAATTTTTACCGCCGTTCCCCGCAGCTTCGGTTTTTTTCTTTTCGGCCTTTTCGGCTTCTTTTTTCTCTTTTTTGAGTTTTTTCTTTTCTTCGGCTTTTTCTTCTTTTATTCTCTGCTTTTCGAGCATCTTTTCATATTTTTTTCGGGTATATTTCTTCGGGTTCGGAGTTTTGGACTTTTTCGGGACAAGCCGGATTCTGAAAAAGAGTACTCTGAGACTCACCGTAAACTGCCGGTTATATGACAGTGTGACGGTTGCGCTTATCATTCCGATTAGAACGAAGAAAAGAACAATCGCGCAAAAAACCGCAAGTCCCGTCATTTAGAGCACCCCCCTTTTCTCGGATTATCCGACAACTTCGATTTTATAGCATTTTGAAATCCGTACCGGTTCACTTTGTGTGGCTTTCCCGTCAAATGTGATTTTAAGGCTGTCGCCATCATTCAAATCATCAAGAGAAATCGTATTTCCGTTTTCATCGGTGATTTCGGTCGAGCCCGATACCGACACCACGATTTTCATATTGCCGTCATTCGCGGAAGCAACGGTTATACTGTATTTGCCTTTTTCGACAAGCGTTGCACTGAAATCGGTTCTGACGCCGCTGTCTTCGTATGCTGTTGCCTCAATATAATCGTTCAGCTCGTTTTCGCTGACCTTTTCTTCTGTGCATCCCGAAAACACAAGGAGCAGACAGAAAAGCGGCACAAAAATCGGCAGACAATATTTTTTTATCATATTCCCTCTATTGTCACCTGCTCGCCGTCTTTATCATCGGCGGCGGGAAGATCTTCGAGTTTTTCGATTCCGAAAACGCGCAGAAAATCGGAAGTCGTACCGTAGAGATTCGGTCTTCCCGGAACTTCGAGTTTTCCTTTGACCTCTATCAGCGATTTTTCGGAAAGTGCCGCTATCGCATAGCCCGAATCGACACCGCGTATCTGTTCGATTACCGCTTTGGTTATCGGTTGATTATATGCGATTATGGCAAGCACCTCAAGACACGAATTCGAAAGTTTTCCTCTTTGATGTATACCGAGAACGGCTCTGATATAATCTTCATACTTTTCTTTGGTGCAGAGCTGAACGGCGTTATCAAGCTTTACAAGCTGTATTCCGCGCCGTTCTCCCTCATATCGGGAAATCATTCTGTCGATTATTTCTTTTACCGATTTTACGGGTTTCGCGATTATCTCACCGATTTTCGCATATTCTATCGGGTATCCGGCGGCAAAAAGCATCGCCTCGATTATTTCCTCGGCTTCATCCTCGGATATTGAAAATTCATTAAGATCGGTCGGCAGCGGCATATTTGTTTTCTCTCTCCCTGATTTTGATTATCGGATCGTCTTCCTCTCCGATACATTCGATTCGTCCCGATCTCACAAGCGCAAGAATTGCCATAAATGAAGCGATAAGTTCGCTTCTTGTTCTGTTTGTGAGCAAAAGCTCGGAAAAGCTGCACCCCTCTTTTCGCCTGAAAAGATATCTGAGTATAAAAAAGCTCTTTTCGGGAACCGGTGTTACCTTTCTTGTAAGTATGGTATTAAGCGTTTTTATCGGTATATCCGAGCGGTTATCCGATTCGAGTTTAATGCGCAGCTCCATTTTTTCAAATGCACGGGTAAGCATATCGACTGTGTGATCGCAAACGTATGTACGGTCGATTCCGACCTCATCGGTTTCTTTGATAAACCGCCCCTGATGAATATCAAACATTTCCCTCAGCTTCACCGCTTCGAGTTTGGCCTTGCGATATTCGAGAAGGGCATCCACGAGATCGCGTCTCGGATCCTCGGCCTTTTCGGCTTCGCTCTTCGGAAGCAGCATTTTGCTTTTGATAAGCATAAGCCTTGATGCCATATCGAGAAATTCGCCCGCAATATCCATATTCATTTCGCGCATCCGCTCAATATATTCCATATACTGATCGAAAATAAGCGAAATCGGTATATCGTAAATACTGACTTTATTCTTTGAAATAAGCGACAGCAGTAAATCGAGAGGGCCTTCAAATACCTCGAGTCTGAATGAGAGTTCTTCGTATTCTTCGTTCAAGGTATCACCTCCGATTTGCAAATTAAAAATTCATTTGAAAATAAGCGACGGCAGCGTCACGATTTTATCGGCAAGCCACCATATTCCGTCCAGGAGCAGGTCCGACAGCCAGTCGAGCGGTGTGGTGAGAATACCGGTCCACAAGAGTACAAGCACAACCGCCATAATTACGCGTTCGTGTTTCATTACGCCGAAATAAAATTTATCGGGAAGCAGCACAAACGCGATTCGCGATCCGTCAAACGGCGGAATCGGAAGCATATTGAAAACGGCGAGATAACAGTTGAGTGTTATCGAGCTTGCGAGCATTACCTTGACAATATAGAGCATCGCGATTCCGAATGATTCGGTCGGACTCGATGCCGCATAAAGAGGTGAAAAGGCGCCGAGATAAAAAGCCGCCATATATATGACCGTGAAAAGGAATGAAAGAACAAGATTTGAAAACGGCCCCGCAAGTGCGGTAAGCGCCATACCGAGTTTCGGCTTTTTGAAATATCTTGAATTCACCGGTACCGGTTTTGCCCAGCCTATTCCGAACAGAATCATGGTAATCGTTCCGATCGGATCGAGATGTTTCAGGGGATCGAGCGTCAGCCTTCCAATATTTCGAGCCGTCGGATCTCCCATTTTCCATGCAACAAAGGCGTGAGCACATTCATGAAAGCAGAGAGCGAAAACAATTACAGGCAAAGACAGCAGCAGAGAAAGCAACATTTCTCTTACCGAAAGTCCGCTTCCGAGATAATTAAGCATGAAAATTTCCTTTCATCGGTTCATCGGTATGACCTATAAGATGTCGTCATACATCGTTTTTGTAAAGATCTTCGTATTTTTCTCTTGCGATTACAAGTCTGTCGGCACCGTTTCCGACAAAAACCATAGCGGGACGCGGAACGCGGTTGTAATTCGACGCCATAGAATAGTTATAGGCGCCGGTAACGAGCACCGCGAGTATATCGCCGCGCTCGGTCGGCTGTATAAGCATATTTTCGCCTATCATATCACCCGATTCGCAGCATCTGCCGGCAATCGTACATTCGAGCGTCTTTTCCCTGTCGGCTTTATTGGCGATAAGCGCGGTGTATTTTGCGCCGTACAGAGCATACCTCGGATTATCGGTCATGCCGCCGTCGACAGATACGTAGGTGCGTATTCCCTTGATTTCCTTTACGCTTCCGACCGTATAGAGAGTAATTCCGGCATCTGCCACAATCGACCTGCCCGGTTCCAAAAAGATTGCGGGCTTCTTCATCGCATATTTTTCGCAAATTCGGTCAATCTGCTTACCGACGGCGCGGATATTCGCGACATAGTCGATATGCGGATCGTCCTCGGTATATGCTACGCCGAAGCCGCCGCCGAGATTTATTTTTGCGGCTTCAAAACCGTATTTCTTCTTCATATCGGCTGCAAATTCAAGCATTACGGCCGCCTGATCGATAAAAGGGCGGCTATCGAAGGTCTGCGATCCGATATGACTGTGAAAACCTTCGAGCACGACATGGTTAAGACCGAGTGCGAGTTTTGTCAGCTTCTCTGCCTGTCCGGTTTCGATAGGTGTGCCGAATTTCGAATCGAGTTCGCCTGTAGATATTGCCTTGCCTGTATGCGGATCGATATTGGGAGTCAGGCGGAGCATTATTTTCTGCACCCTGCCCATCTCGCCCGCGATTCGGTCAAGGGCTTCGAGTTCCTCAAACGAATCTACCATAAACTCGCCGACTCCGGCGGCACAAGCCTCGGCTATCTCTCTGTCGGTTTTGTTATTTCCGTGAAAGCAGGCGTGATCGGGCGGATAGCCTGCCGCCATTGCCGTATACAGTTCGCCGATTGATACTACATCGACATTTATCCGTTCACTCGCGGCAATCCTGTACATTTCTTTACATGAGAGTGCCTTGCTCGCGTAATGTATTCCGCTTCCGATGCCGAAATATTCCGCCGTTGCCGATTTATACATACGGATACGGCTTCTGACGGTATTTTCATCCATCAGATAAAGTGGTGTTCCGTATTTTTTCGCAAGTTCAACGGTATCGGCACCTCCGAGAGCGAGATGACCTTTTTCATTTACAGTATAACATTCATGAAGCATTGTTTTTTCCGTTTATCTAGTCAGATTCCAGCGCCGAGATAAGCTCTCGCCTGATTTCGTCTCTTCCCATTCCGTTCTGCGCGGAAAACGGGATTATTTTCACACCGTCGAGCATCGGATGGGATCTGAGCTTTTCAAGTGCTTTTGTGTACTCGGTTTTATTCAGTTTATCCGCTTTGGTGGCAACCGCAAAAAAGGGTGTGCCGGTTTTTCTGAGATAATCGAGCATTGTTTCATCGTCTGCCGTCGGTCCGACTTTAAGATCAATCAGCTGTACGACGGCGCGGAGATTGCCGTTTTTCGATGCATTTTCAAAATATCCGTCGACAAGTTCCGACCATTTTTCGCGTTCTGCGGAACTTCTTCTTGCGAAGCCGTATCCCGGAAGGTCGACAAGACAAAACACACTGTCGACATCGTAAAAATTTACGGTTATCGTTTTGCCCGGAGTCGAGCTTACACGGGCAAGCGATTTACGTTCGATAAGACAGTTTATCATCGAGCTTTTGCCGACATTGGATCTGCCGGACAAGGCGATTTGCGGTATTCTGTCATTGGGAAGTTGATTTTTGAGCCCTGCCGTTATTTTAAGGGTTGTTTTTACAAAATTCGCTTTCATGAACCGCTCCGTTTTTCTTATTCAGCTCAGCCGCGGCAACGACTCCGAGATCTATCATTTTCTTCCCGGTTATATCGATTTCGGTCCGCTGTGCAAGCGCGTTTTCGAGCACATCGTCAACCGTCGAACAGAACTTGAATTTCATACCGTTTTTGATATAGTCGTCGAGCCGTTCGTAATCCTGTTTATTATCGGCAGGCAGAAGAACGGTCTTGATTCCGGCTTTATATGCCGCCATCGTCTTTTCACGCAGTCCGCCTATTGCAAGGACTCTGCCGTGCAGTGTAACCTCACCCGTCATTGCGACATCCCGTTTTACGGGTATTCCCGACAGTTCGGACGCGAGTGCGGTCACAATGGTTACACCCGCACTCGGGCCGTCCTTAGGTACGGCTCCTTCGGGAAAATGTATATGTATATCTTTTGTCTTATGAAAATCGGGAGCGATGCCGAGAGATTTTGCTCCGGTACGCACGACCGACAGCGCGATTTTCGCCGACTCAACCATGACATCGCCGAGCGAGCCGGTCAGTTCGAGTTTTCCGTTTCCGTCCATCGATACCGCTTCAACTTTAAGCAGGTCTCCTCCGGCATCGGTATATGCGAGTCCGTTGACAACGCCTACCTCATCATTCGGCGAAAGCTCCTCATCCTGTACCTTTTCGGGGCCGAGATAACCGAATATGTCCGATTTTTTTACGTGAACCGATTTTTTGCCCGGTTCTTCAACCAGCTGCCTGGCAACCTTACGGCAGAGCGCGGCAATATTTCTTTCAAGTCCGCGCACGCCCGCCTCTCTTGTATAATGGTCGATGATTTCGAGAATGGCGTCATCGTCGATTTTCATCATTCTGCGGTTCATTCCGTGCTTTTCGAGCTGTTTTCCGATAAGGTGATTTTTTGCGATTGACAGTTTTTCGGTTCTCGAATAAGATTTCATCTCGATTACTTCCATACGGTCAAGCAGGGGACGCGGAACGGTATCGAGAGTATTGGCTGTCGCTATGAAAAGGCAGTCGGACAAATCAAACGGAATTTCGATAAAATGATCGCGGAAGGTCTTATTCTGATCGGGATCAAGCACTTCAAGAAGAGCCGACGCGGGATCTCCGTGTGTATCTCTTGTGATTTTATCGATTTCATCGAGCAAAATAAGCGGGTTTGATGTTTTGGCCTCAATCATTGCATTGATTATTCTGCCCGGCATCGCTCCGACATAGGTTTTGCGGTGTCCGCGAATATCTGCCTCATCGCGTATGCCGCCGAGCGATACTCTGACGTATTTGCGTTTGAGTGCCTTTGCAATGGAGGAGGCGACAGAGGTTTTTCCGACGCCGGGTGCTCCGACAAGGCATAGAATCTGATTTTTATTTCCGTTTGAAAGTTTTCTTACGGCGATAAATTCAAGTATTCTGTCCTTGATTTCCTGCATTCCGTCATGATCTTTTTCAAGTATGCGTCTTGCCGCTTCGATATCTGTTCGGTCGACCGATGTTTTGCCGAAAGGCAGGTCAAGGCAGGTCTCGACATAGGTACGAATTACGTTTGATTCGGGCGATGCAAAAGGCAGTTTCGACAGCTTTTTGGTTTCCTTGAGCATCTTTTCCTTAATATCATCCGGCATTGCGCTCTTGGTGATTTTTCCGACAAGCTCATAGATATCATCGTCATCATCGCCGTCTTCGCCGAGTTCTTCTTTTATTACGCGCATCTGCTCGCGAAGATAATAATCTCGCTGATTTTCCTCTATTCTCGCGCGTGTACGCTTATGAAGGTCGAGCTCATTTTTGATTATCGACATTTCATCTTCGAGCAGTTCGACGCTGCGGGCAAGTCTGTGAATCGGATCGAAGATTTCGAGAATTTCCTGCTTATGCTCGTTTTTAACAAAAACCGTTCCCGCAATGAAATCGGCAAGCTGGCCGGGATTTTCGGTTTTCTTCGCGATATCGGCGATTTCTTTTGTGAAATTCGGTGCGGTTTTCGAAAGCTCGGCAAAAAGTTCCGCTGCACGTTCACGCAGTGCAACGGCCTCCGGCAAATCGGGATTTACCGCAATCGTTTTGCACATAACCGTAACACTGTCGAATTCCTCGCCGTATCTGAAGCTTACAAGTTCGGCGCGGCAGAGGCAATCGAAGCCGACATTTACAAATCCGTCTTTTCCTTCATTCAGGACATCTTTGATTTTCGCAACAACGCCCACAGAGCAGAGGTCTTTTTTGCTTGTTATTTTATCATTGTCCGAGTCGGTGATGCGGTTTTTGACAATCGCGAGAAAAACGCAGTCGTCAACATTCGCATTAAGCGCGTTAATCGATTTTTCGTCCTTCAGTCCCACTTTCAGCGGAATTGACGGGAATGCCACGCTTTCGCGAAGAATTATCGCGGGCAGACTCTGTGTTTTTGCTTTTTCTGTATATTCGGCCATATAATTATGATCATACCTTTCTATATCTTGAAAAGCCGTATCCGGCAATACGCGTATATATTCCGTGTTTTACACGAAACAGTCGGTTATAATGTATTTTACCGTGTTACGGCTCACATTACAACTCCGTAAATTTCGTTGATTTTTACTTGACACAAATGCGCACTACGGCAGTTTGTCATTATGGTATTCTACCACAGGACATCCCCAAAATCAAGTATTTTTCGGGATATTAACATTTTATTTGCAAAAAAGAGCCCCGAACGACACAATGCCGTTCGGGTCCCGATAATCTTCATTCGTCGGTCATTCAACCGAAATCGTATAGTAGTAAAGCGGCTGTCCGCCTCTTATTGCGGAAATTTCAACATCGCCGCCGAGCTTTTCGGAAAGATAAGCCACGGTATCCTCCGCCTCTTTTTCGGTAACGTCCTCTCCGTAGAAAAGCGTAACAAATGATGCGGCGGTCATGTGTCCGAGCAGTTTTTCAAAGCATTCTTCCTTGCTGTCGCTGACATATCTTACCTTATGATTTACAAGGCCGAGAATCTGTCCTGCCTTTATGCTGTTTCCGTCAAATTCGCTGTCGCGAGCCGCAAATGTAACATCAAGAGTGGTAACTGCCGACGCAGCCTCTTCCATTGCGGCGGTATTTTCTTCGATATCATTTTCCTCATCAAAAGCAATCATCGCGGCAACTCCCTGAGGAACGCTGACCGTCGGAATAACAACCACTTTCTTCTCTTTGCAGAGGTCTGCGCACTGATTGGCAACAAGGCAAATATTGCTGTTGTTGGGGAGCAGATACACGGTTTCGGCGGGAGTATCGTTCACGGCTGCGAGCAGCTGTTCGGTCGACGGATTCATGGTCTGACCGCCGAATACAAAGCGGTCAACACCGAGATCGTCGAAAACTTCCTTTATTCCGTCTCCGGGTGTTACCGCCACAAATCCGAACTTCTTTTCGGGAGCGGCAACCGTATCATGCTCTTCTTTCTTTTCGTTTGCGCCGGATATAACGAGTTCGGTGTGCTGATTACGCATATTTTCGACTTTAACCGTAAAGAGAGTACCGTATTTCAGCGCTTCGGAAAGAACTTTACCGGGATCTTTTGTATGAACGTGAACTTTGATTATTTCGGCATCATCGACAAATACAACGCTGTCGCCCGCGGCGAACACAAAATCACGGAAGCTGTCGACTTTCCCTTCTCCGTTATATTCGGAAGATTTGGTGACAATACATTCGGTGCAGTAGGGATTTTCTATATTTTCGGTTTCGAACTTGGAAAAATCGGCTTTTGTCGAAATTTCGGCAACAGACTCCTCACTTTCGACAGGTGTTCCCGCAAGCGCAAGTCTCATACCGTCAAGTATTGCGACAAATCCCGCGCCGCCGGCATCTACGACATTCGCCTGTTTAAGTACGGGAAGCATTTCGGGAGTTTTACGAAGTGTATCCTCCGCCGCCTCACAGAAACAGTTGAAAAGGCCGAGAATGGAATCGTCCGCTTCCGAGTAAAAAGCATCTCCGGCATCCGCGCACGAACGCATAACCGTGAGAATCGTACCTTCCGTAGGCTTCTGAACGGCCTTATATGCCTCGTTTACACCGTGGCGGAAAGCGTTGAGCGTTTCCTCAACATCGACGCTTGTCTTTCCCTTGAATCCTTTGGCAAGTCCTCTGAAGAAAAGCGAAAGAATAACTCCCGAATTTCCTCTTGCCGAACGCAGGCAGAGGCTTGCGATTTTATCCGCACACTCGGAAAGCGAGTTGCCGAGTGCAGACAAATCACCTCTTGCCGGGCTTATAGTCATACTCATATTCGATCCGGTATCTCCGTCGGGAACCGGGAATACATTAAGCTCGTTTATCCTTGCCTTCTTATTATTTACGGCGTTTGCCGCCGACCTGACCATGCGTACATACAGGGCGCCGTCCAGTCTTGATATTTTTCCGTTTTCATTTATTACCGACTGACTCATTGGCACGGTTTCCTCTCAAATACATCTAATTTTAGCTTTTGCTGTTTATACAACAGGTGATTTTATCATACTAATTTCAAAAAGTCAAGTAAAAATATATTAAATACTGTTTTTTTGCCGATTTTACGGGGGAAAAATGCCGCAAGCCGCATCAAATCAAATCGGCGATATCGAGTATGAGCTTTTCGCTTTTCTCCCATCCGAGACAAGGGTCGGTTATCGATTTGCCGAAAACGCCCTCCCCGATTTTTTGCGCCCCATCCTCGATATAGCTTTCAATCATAAATCCTTTTACCATACGCTTCACATCGGCATTATGGCGGCAGGAATGAAGAACCTCTTTGGCAATACGCGGCTGTTCGAACGGGTTTTTGCCCGAATTCGCGTGGTTTGTGTCGATTATCACACCCATATTACAAAGATTTTTTGAAGAATAAAGGGTATACAGCCGAACAAGATCCTCATAGTGATAGTTGGGCATCGATGTGCCGTGAGCATCGACATATCCGCGAAGTATCGCGTGCGCATACGGATTGCCTGTTGTATTTACCTCCCATCCGCGATAGATAAACGAATGTGCGTGCTGTCCCGCCGTAATCGAATTCATCATTACCGTGAGGTCGCCGCCGGTCGGATTTTTCATTCCCACAGGAATATCGAGTCCGGATGCAAGCAGTCTGTGCTCCTGATTTTCGGTCGATCTCGCGCCGACCGCGATATATGAAAGCAAATCGGACAGGTAGCGGTGATTTGCGGGATAAAGCATTTCGTCGGCCGACGAAAGTCCGGTTTCGTCAAGTACCCTCGAATGAAGCTGTCTTATTGCGATTATGCCCTTATATATATCCGGTTTTTCCTCCGGAACGGGCTGATGCATCATTCCTTTATAGCCGTCGCCCGTTGTTCTCGGTTTATTGGTATACACGCGCGGAATGAGTATGAGTTTATCTTTGACAAGCTCCTGCATTCTCTTAAGCCTGTAAACGTATTCCATAACACTGTCTTCGCGGTCGGCGGAACACGGGCCTATGACAAGCAGCATTTTATCCGATTTTCCCTCGAAAATCGCTCTTACCTCTTCATCGCGTTTTGATTTTGCTTCCACCGCCTGCGGTGTCAGCGGATATTTTTCCTTCATTTCCATAGGAATCGGAAGTTTTCTCAAAAATTCCATTGACATTTTACATTTCCCCTTAATTCGCCGATGCACTCACAGAGTGCATCATTTTATCGTTATATCGTTTCTGTTGAATCTATATCCCATATCACACTTTGAGCTTAAACGAGACATCGCCTTTATAGTTTCGTTCGATAACCGGCACTGCCACCCCGCTCAAAAATTCTTCGGTCTGCTCCGCCGCTCTTCCGATAAATTTTTTCGGATCGAGTTCGGCCAATATTTCTTCGCGTGTCAGCGGAAATTCGGGATCGGATGAAATTCGTTCTATCAAATCGTTTTCGCCGCCCTCGAGTTTGACCCTGCGTGCGGCGGCAAAAGAATGCTCACGCAATCTTTCGTGCAAAACCTGTCTGTTTCCGCCTTTTTTCACCGAAAGCATCATGATATTTTCGGTTGCCATATACGGAAGTTTTTCCATAACCCGTTTTTCAACGATTTTATCATAAACGACAATTCCGCCGGTTACATTTATGTAAATATTCAGAATCGCATCGACCGCCAAAAAGGCTTCGGCAACCGAAATCCGTTTATTTGCCGAATCATCGAGTGTTCTCTCAAACCACTGTACCGAGGCGGTATACGCCGGATTCTGGCTGTCGGCAATAACGTATCTTGCAAGTGAACAAATGCGTTCGGCGCGCATCGGATTGCGTTTATACGGCATTGCGGATGAGCCTATCTGCTCTTTTTCGAGCGGTTCTTCCATCTCCTCAAATGACTGAAGGATTCTGAGATCGGTCGCAAATTTATGTGCGGACTGAGCAAATCCCGACATAACCGAAAGAAAATAGGCATCGACCTTTCTCGAATAGGTCTGTCCGGAGACCGGTACACAGCCGTCAAACCCCATATCGTCGGCTATCATCTGCTCGAGTTTCTTTATTTTTTCGCTGTCCCCGTCAAAAAGTTCGCAAAACGATGCCTGCGTTCCCGTTGTTCCCTTTGAGCCGAGCATTTTCAGATTCGAAAGCTGAAATTCGAGATTTTCGACATCCATTATCAGCTCGTTCATCCAAAGAGTCGCTCTTTTTCCGACCGTTGTGAGCTGTGCGGGCTGAAGATGGGTATAAGCAAGGCAAGGCATATCTTTATACTTTGCCGCGAATTCAGAAAGATTTTTAAGCACCTGTGCGGCTTTTGCCAAAATAAGTTTTGACGCCTCGCGGATTATTATCAAATCGGTATTATCGCCCACATAGCAGGATGTCGCTCCGAGATGAATAATTCCCGCGGCCTTCGGACATTGAAGTCCGTAGGCATAAACATGAGACATTACATCGTGTCTTACAACTCTTTCTCTTGCCTCCGCATCCTCGAAGTTTATATCGTCGGCATGCGCGCAAAGTTCCTCTATCTGTTCATCGGTAATATCGAGTCCGAGTTTTTGTTCGGCCTTTGCAAGCGATATCCACAATTTTCTCCATGTTCTGAATTTGAACTCCTCCGAAAAAACATACTGCATCTCGGGAGATGCGTATCTTGTGGAAAACGGAGAAATATATTTTTCTTTTTCGCTGACTTTTTCGCTCACTGCAATGGTCCTTTTACCTTTCTTCGGCGGCAGGCGCCGCCGCAAATCTCACAATCGGCCGCAGACACGCGCGGCCTCATTGATGGTGAAAAGTATACCATATTTTGAAAATACTGTCAAGTATTTTTATACTGTCAAGTATTTTTATACTGTCAAGTATTCTTATGGCGGCAAGTATTTTATTCGGCAAATGTTTTTACTTGACAAAAGTCGAACAAAATGATAAAATCAAGAAAATTCACAGGCAGAGGAATCTAAATTTTATGAACAAAAATGACAACATAATACTCATCGGAATGCCGGGAAGCGGAAAAAGTTCAATCGGCGTAATACTCGCAAAAAAACTCGGCATGAACTTTACCGATGTTGATCTTGTGATACAGGAACACGAGGGAGAACTATTGCAAAAGACGGTCGACAGACTCGGTGCAGACGCATTTATCGAACTTGAGGCCGATATTGTCTGCTCGCTTAACATGAAAAACAATGTGATTGCGCCGGGCGGATCTGCCGTTCTCTGCCCGAGAGGTGCCGAACATCTGAAAAAACTCGGAAAAATCGTGTATCTGAAGATTTCGCTCGAATGTCTTAAAACACATCTTAAAAGCCTTTCATCCAGAGGAATCGCCATGAAACCGGGGCAGACGCTCGATGACATCTACGCATACAGAACTCCGATTTACGAGAAATATGCCGACATCACGGTAGACATATCAAATCTGTCGCTTTCAAAAAGCGTCTATGCAGTTGCCGATGCCCTGAAATCTGCCGACAACTGAAAATATGAGATTATCACTATGCCGTAAAACGAACAACCACCCGCCATGCGGGTGGTTGTGATTTTATATCCGTTTTATATTCGATTAAAGTATCGGTATCCCGGCATCGGCGGCTTCTTTTCTCATGCTTTCGGGCCATATAGAGAACTGAACCTCACCGATATGAGCCTTTTCGAGAATGAGCATACAGATTCTCGACTGTCCGATTCCGCCGCCCACGGTAAGAGGATATCTGTCCTCAAGTATGGCTTTATGATACGGGAATCGTTCACGGTCGCCGGCATCGGCAATCTCAAGCTGTGCTTTGAGCGATTTTGCGTCAACTCTGATTCCCATCGACGAAATTTCAAATGCGGAAGCAAGTGTGCTGTTCCACACGAGAATATCGCCGTTGAGCGACCAGTCGTCATAATCGGGTGCGCGTCCGTCGTGCTTCTTTCCGCTGTTAAGAACACCGCCTATCTGTGTCAGCAGTACGGTCTTATATTTTTTACAGATTGCATTCTCGCGTTCCTTCGGAGTCTTATTCGGGTACATATCCTCAAGCTCCTGAGTTGTAATGCAGAAAACGTCCTCGCATATCGTATCGGTCAGGCAGGGATAGCGCGCGTTTATAAGTCTTTTCGTATAGGCGAGAGTCTTTACAACTTCATGTGCGACGGATGCGAGATAGTCAAGGCTTCTCTGCTCACGTGTGATGACTTTTTCCCAGTCCCACTGGTCAACAAAAATCGAGTGGGTATTGTCGACATCGTCATCACGTCTGATCGCGTTCATATCGGTATAGATGCCTTCTCCGGGTCGGTATCCGAAATTATTAAGCGTCATCCTCTTCCATTTTGCGAGTGACTGAACCACTTCGCCGACGCCGTCGATTTCCTTCATGGTGAAATGCACTTTGCGCTCAACGCCGTTAAGGTCATCGTTTATACCGCTTTCCTTCGTAACGATTATCGGAGCGGTTACGCGGTCAAGATTCAGCGCTTTGCCGAGTTCAAGCTGAAAGGTGTCTTTAATGAGTTTAATGGCTTTTTGGGTATCGCGCGGTGAAATCTTGCTTTCGTAGTTTTCGGGGATGTAGAGCTTTTTCATTTTTCTGCCCTTCCTTTCTTTCTTCATTAAAAAATAAAATAATAAAATATATAAAATGCTGCGGTGCCGCCTCATCGGCAGCACCGCTGCTTTTGACTGTTTTATCGGAATCTAAATCGTTCCGCCTTTTTTCCAGAAAAATCTTGATTTTTTATACTGCACGACGAATTCCTGCGATTCATGGAAGCCCTTGGTGTTCGGTATTCCGTTCGCGGGTGCATAGAAATAAAGTATCGGATGTTTTACGGCATAGCCGCCTTCATCGAAAATAAATTTAACAGCGCGCTTTACCTCTTCGGATGTTCCTCTTGTAATGCTTCCCGCATACTTGAATCCGGCACGGAGTTCGGCTATCGAATCGAATCCTTCATATAGCATCGCGTCTCTCATGCACTGAGCGACAAGGCAGATTCCGACAAATCCCTGATTGCCTGCCTCTCCGTAAACAAGACATTCGAGAAGTTCACGGTCTTCGCCGGTTACGGTCACCTTCCCGCCGTTATATGTTTCGTATGGATCGTCTATATCGAGAAGTCCGCCCTGACTCTGTATTTCGGAGGGAGACACGATATCGGGATCATACGGGAAAACTTCGGCCGTTGTCACGGCCTCGGTTACCGGAGTCTGTGATTCGGACGTCTGCGGCAATGTGGTTACAACTGCCGTCTCAGTGGTTGTGACCGGTTCGGTTACGGGAGCAGCTGCCGTCGTCTTTACCGTCGTGGTTGCCGCTTTTGTCGTTGTTACGGGCTCGGTCTGTTTTTTTGCGGTTGTGGTTTTCTGTGTTGTTGTTGTCACCTTTTTAGTCTGCGCGGTCGTGGTTGTCGCCGGCTTTTTCGTTTCGGTAACCGGAGAAGCCGTTTGAGCCGATGTAACGACTGCCGTAATCGCGTCTGTAACAGGCAGTACATTCCCGGTGACCGCGGTATCGACTGTAACCGCATCGGAGGTATTCTGCGCTTCAAAAGTCGACGGAGAATCGTAGATTATTATTCTGTCACTCTGATATCTGTTTCCCGTCCATTCTCCGACTTCATCCTGTTCGGATGTAAAGAGAGCTGAAATCGTTACCGGATGATCGTTCGCAGACGGCAGATCGGTATCTGCCTGCGTATCCGAAACAAAATCGGCAATATTCGAAGTTTTAGCGGGATACGGAACGGGCTTTGAGCCGTCCTTGGCCTCATAAACCAGATTTCCCACGGTACAGAAGGTAACCGCACCGCAAAGAAGAACGGCATACGCTGCCCTGATTTTGAAAATCATTGTAAATCTGCGCTTTCGCTTTTACGATTGCGAAAGATTCCTTTCGTTGTTTTTCGGAAAGATTGCGCAAGGCCGACATTAAAAATCCGTGCCGCAAAACTCACCGACAGTCATTTTTCGGTAATATTACAGCTGAGTATATCACAAAAAAAACCGTCAGTCAAGACTTTTTTTGTATTTGTCGGGCCGAGTCGGCATTTATTTGAAATTTATTGACATTTTCCGATTTATTTGTACTCTTTTTCAGCTTTTTTCTGTATTCGCCGGGGGTACATCCGCAGGCATCTCCGAAACAGTCGTAAAAAGTATGGGTGCTTCCGAATCCGGACATTTCGGCAATGCGCTCCGCCGAAATATCGGTTGTCGAAATCAGATGTATCGCATAACGGACTCTCATATTGTTCAGATATCGGCAAAATCCCATTCCTATCGCTTCATTGAAAACTCTCGACAGATAGTCTTTATTGTAGCCGAGATCGGCGGCTATCTGCTCTACCGACAAATCTTCGGTGAAATGCTCGTCCATACAGGCAAGCATTTCACGCACTACGGCCGACGATCCCCCTCTTCTGAATTCCCTTTCGGTAAGACCGAGAAATTCTATCGCCCTGCCGAGAATAAGATACGCATAGCCTTTTATCAGAAGCTGATTGCCGGATTCGGATACATTTTCGAGTCTGTCGATGAGCCGTCCTATATTCGTTTTTCCTTTTATTAAAAAAGGACGACTGAACGTTTTATTTCTGAATGCCGAAACAAAATCGGGTATTTTTCTTACGGGAATCGAAACATCTTTTACAACAGCCTGTCTCGGCGTACCGACCATATGCGGCTCAAATCTGCCGACTGCGGCAATATCGCCTGTCGAGAGAGAGGCACTCATATCGCCGACCGTAACCTCGATTGTTCCGCTTTTCACAAGCAGCAGTTCTATTTCGGGATGAAAATGAATATCCGCGCTCGGATTTACCAGTGTCCGTACCGTAAACTGTTCTTCCGGATTTGTCGGAAAATCGTTCTGAAGCTCCATATTTATGCCCTTGCCCTTCCGACGGATTCAAAACCCGTTTTTTTCTTGTCAAGTAAACCGTCATCGCGTTTTCACGTTCGAAACGCCGAAATCCGATTTGACAAGTTAATTAAAAATTACGCCTCGTTTGTTGAAAAAAAACAGAACATTTTTTTTCAGTGTTAGGTAAGTTATTTGCATTGACATTCTATCATAATGCGGTTAAAATGTCAATAACTTTTTGGGATAACTTCTTCTTCAAAATGACAGAGGTGAACTTATATGCTGCCTTTATGCACACCCGACGAGCAGGCGCTTGCGCGTCTTGCAAAAGAAAACATTCCCGTGGATTCGATTACCGCCGCGCTTTATGTCGACCTGCGGCTTGACGGCAGTTTCGGCAAATGCTGGCTTTTTCTGAGTACCGGAAATAATAGCCTTTACAGATACTGCGAATATGACGATTCCTTTGAGAAATGGGATCTTGACAGGCTTTCCGAGCCTTATATGGACAACTATTCGACATCTTGCAGACTTCTCGTTCATCTTACCGCCGAGCCGTTCGCGCATGATCTTACAAAAGAAGAATCGGAAGCGGTTGCCGCGAAAGCCCCGACCATTTGTATCTGCGGCTGTACGAATGCCTGCAAAAAATATATGGTCGCTTTCCTGCAGATCTGGGAACGCACCTTCAAGGGCGAAGAACTTCACGATGACGATCCGCTTTTTGAGCAGTTCAACGCCCGCTGTCCGAAATGCGGCAGGCCTTTCAAAGATCAAAGGCGCAAAATCTGCGAATACTGCACTGACGGGAAGCACACGATTCTGCGTATTCTGAAATATTTCGGAAAGTTCAAGTGGCAGCTCACCAAAGTCCTGTTCTGTCTGCTTGCGACATCCGGAATATCCCTTCTTTCACCTATGATAAGCGGCAAACTGCTCTATGATCAGGTTATCAGCAAAGACGGAAGTCTGCATGACATTCGCTATGTTTACGCAGTTGTATTTCTGATTTTCGGGCTTGCCGTGGTTTCTCTGATTATCGGCATCGTGCAAAGCAGAGCAAATGCCGAAATGTCAAACAGAGTTACGGCAACGATGAAAAAGGATATTTTCACCGCTCTTCAGAAGTTATCGCTTTCTTACTACAACCAGAACCCGACGGGAAGACTTATCAGCCGGGTTGACAACGATGTTGTGAGAATCAGAAGCTTTTTCATTGACGGTGTTCCGTACCTGATTATAAATGTACTGAACTTTATCGGACTCGCAATCTTCCTTTTCATGATAAACTGGAAGCTGACTTTGATAGTCTTTGTTCCCGTTCCGATTATTATTCTGATTTTCAGGCACATGCTCCCGAAGCTCTGGCATTCCTATTCGATAGGATGGAGAAGGAGCTCCTCGATGAACACGGTTATGGCCGATTCGCTGAACGGTGTGCGCGTGGTAAAAGCATTCGCCAAAGAGGAAGCCGAAAACGAAAGATTTGCGAAATACGCGAAGAAGCTGTACGAAGTCAATCTTTATACCAACCTCATTACGCTGACGATATTCCCGGTAGCGAATCTTCTCATCGGTATGTCGAGCCAGGCAATATGGGGATTCGGCGGACTTCAGGTCATGGGCGGAAACATGACATACGGCGAGTTTACGACCTATCTCGGATATATCGGAATGATATTCAACCCGCTCTATTTCTTCTCGACCTTCACGAACATTTTCACCGATGCCGCAAACTCGGCGACACGTATGTTCGAAACGCTTGACACAATTCCCGACATTGTCGACGCTCCCGACGCGGTTCCGCTTGAAACAATCTCAAAAGAGATAAAATTCGACCGTGTTCATTTTCACTACACTCCGAACAGAATGATTCTCAAAGATTTGTCGTTTACGATTCACGCAGGCGACCATGTCGGAATTGTAGGTCACACCGGAAGCGGCAAATCAACAATCGCAAACCTGATTATGAGAATGTACGATGTCGTTTCGGGCTCGGTAAGCATCGACGGCACCGACATCAAGAAAATAAAAATCGAAGATTTACGCCGCAACATTGCGATAGTTTCTCAGGAAATTTTCCTTTTCAGAGGAACAATCGCCGACAACATCAGATATGCGAAGCCGGATGCTTCAATGGCCGAAGTTATAGCCGCGGCACGCGCGGCAAACGCTCACGATTTCATTCTCAGTCTTCCCGAAGGCTATCAGACGATGGTCGGAAGCGGCAGCCGTTCGCTGTCGGGCGGTGAACGCCAGAGAATTTCCATTGCGCGCGCGCTTCTGCTCTCTCCGTCGCTTCTTATACTCGATGAGGCAACCGCGGCAATGGACACCGAAACCGAACGACTTATTTCGGAAGCCATTGACAAACTGATTGTCGGCAGAACATCGATTACAATCGCGCACAGGCTGTCAACACTTAAAAACTGCGACTACATTATGGCAATTGAAAACGGTGAACTCGCCGAGATGGGAACTCATGCCGAGCTTCTTGAGAAAAAAGGCGTCTTCTATCGGCTTTACACACTTCAGAGCGAACAGCTCCGGAAGGTTAAATCGGGCGTCTGATCCGATCTTCTCTGAAAGGAAGGAATTAAAGAATGGCTGAGGCAAATGTTAAAAAAACCGACGTCGCCGATGGCGATGACAAAGATGCGGCGGCGCTGTTCGAGCACAGAAAATCGGTACCGCTTACACCGGAGAACGCTCATTTTTCAAGATCCGAGGGCGGACTTATTTCGCTTACGCTCAATACTCCCGAAAAAGGTGAAGAATTTTTCGAGCGTGTCGTTATAGTCAGATCTTTTCCGATTACCGATCCCGATGAATATATTTCGATTCGCGAACCCGACACCCGTACGAGAGGCAGAGGCGATGAAATCGGGCTGATTGAAAACATCAACAGTTTTGACAAGGATACGGTTGCTCTTCTCTGTGAAGAGCTTGACAGACGCTATTTCGTTCCCGAAATCAAGCACATTTACAGTATGAAGGAAAAATACGGTTATTACTATACCGAGGCTCTCACAAGCGCGGGAAGAATAACCTTTGTGCTTAACAACCCGACAAACAATATTCGTACTCTTGAGGATAACCGTGTACTTATAACCGACACCGACGGCAACTGCTTCTGCATACCGAATCCGAAAAAGCTCGACAAGTCAAGTTACAAGATCATAGAGATTTATCTCTGATTTCGGGAGGTGACGGTAATGAAGCTGTTATACTCACTGCCCACAACACTTAGGGAAAATATAAAAAAGGCGGCAGATGGCGAAAAAATCCTCTACTGCATCCCGTACGACATAGAAAACGATGATTTCATCGATGACGGTTTTGTCGCGGTCACGGCGCATCATCTGCTGAAAACACGCCGAATGGCGGTTGTCGAGAATCTTTTGATTTCCGATTTATCCGACTTTCATACCGAAAAGCTTTACGGAAGCGGCGGTTTCTATGTTAAAAAGGACGGATGCACTACTCTTATCTGCCGTTTTGTTTCGGGAAAGCATCTCGCGCGTTTTTCGGTGCTTGCACGCGCCTGCGAAATCCTTAAAGAAGATGCCGCATCCGAACCGATAACAAGCAATGAACCCGAACTGTTCTGTCCGACCTGCGGCAGGCGTTTTCTCAAGGGAACAAAGTTCTGTCCCTTCTGCAGAAAAAAATCGGATGTATACAAAAAACTTTGGGATATGACATCCGGCATGAGACTGATGCTGTTCTTCCCGCTTTTCGCATCGGCGGTTTCGATTGTGCTGCGATTTGTCATTCCCGCGGTTCAGAAAAACGCCATAAACAAATACATCGTTCCCGAAGACGGAATTGCGGGAGCGACAAGCGGATTCATCGCGGTTGTTATCGCGATGATAACACTCGACATCGTACAGCGTGCCATCAGCGTTATTCACGGACGCATCTCGGCGATTTCGGGCAACAGGTTTACGCTGCGCATGCGTCAGCAGCTCTTTGAAAAGCTGAATTCGCTGTCAATGTCATCTCTCGGCAGAAAATCGACGGGCGACATGATGGGACGTATCAACGGCGACGTAAACGTCGTTCAGAACTTCATCACGAATCTGCTGCCTACCTATTTCTCACAGATCTTCTCGTTTGTCGTTGCACTGTTCATTCTTATTACGATAAACCCGCTGATGTGTCTGTTTGTCTTTATTCCGCTTCCGATTGCGATAATCGCAATTATAAAATTTTGGGATACGATGGGCAGAAAATGGCACAAATCGTGGCTGCTCAGTTACAGAGTGAACATCTATCTTCAGGACACCCTGAACGGAATAAGAGTCGTAAAGAACTACGGAAGCGAGAAGCGCGCGGTTGAGAATTTTTCAACAAGCGTTGACAAATACGCAAAACAGAACGAGGCAACCGACAAGCTGTTTGACTTTTTCTTCCCGATTGTCGGATTCATACTTCGTTTCGGAAACTATCTTATTCTGCTTTACGGCAACATTCTCCTTTTCAACGGGACAATGTCGGTCGGTGAACTCAACCAGTTCAACAGCTATGCAGGCATACTTTACGAGCCGCTGATGCAGATAAATCAGATTCCGCGTAACATAACACAGTTTTTCACATCGCTCAGCAAGATACTCGAGGTACTTGAAGAAGAGCCCGAGGTTGAAGACCAGAAATGTCCGCGCGATATTCAGGTTCGCGGAAATCTTTCGGTCAGAAACGTAACATTCGGATACGACAGCTACAACCCCGTTCTCGAACATGTAAATCTTGAAGTTAAGCAGGGCGAAATGATCGGCATTGTCGGTCATTCGGGATGCGGAAAAACGACTCTCATCAACCTCATTATGCGTCTGTACGATCCCAACAGCGGAAGAATCGTTCTTGACGGTGTAGACATCCGCGATTTGTCGCAGAACTCGCTGCGTTCGCAGATTGGTGTCGTTCTTCAGGAAACACATCTGTTTTCCGGAACGGTAAGAGACAACATCAAATACAGCAAGCCGGATGCCACAAATGAAGAGGTAATCAACGCCGCACGCATGGCAAACGCTCACGATTTCATTCTGAATCTTCCCGAAGGATACAACACTATGGTCGGCGAGAAAGGCTATTCGCTGTCGGGCGGAGAACGTCAGAGAATCGCCATCGCCCGTGCGCTCATTCACAATCCGTCAATTCTTATTCTCGATGAGGCAACCGCGGCACTCGATACCGAAACCGAAAAGCTGATTCAGGATGCAATAAACAACCTTACCGAAAACAGAACAACTCTTGCCATCGCTCACAGACTTTCAACTCTTCGCGGTGCCGACAAGATACTGGTGCTTGATCACGGTCATGTTGCCGAATTCGGAACGCACGCCGAACTTCTGCAACAGAAGGGCATCTATTACAAGCTCGTTATGGCGCAGACCGAAGCGGCTCTCGCAAAAGGCTGATAAAAAAACAAAACATAGAAAAACAGTCCGTATTTTTGAAATACGGACTGCTTTTTATATATGGCAAAATTCAGATTGAAAGTTTATAAAGATATCCCCTGCCCCTTTTACCGATACGTTCAACGGAGGAGACTCCGTACAATATCGACAAGGTGGCCGATGCAAGCGATTTAGTGATTTTCGCCGCAGATGCGAAGTCGGAAGAGGTAAATTCATCGGGCAGATTATCGGGAATAAATACCGAAAAGCCGTCTGCGGCGCCTGTGCGGGTTTCGCCGAGCAGCGAAATCGGTATGCGCTCATATCTTGTCGATCTGATTTTTCTGTCTTTGCCGAAGCCGTCAAGATTTCTGTAATCGCGAACTTCGAGAAGCAGAATTTCAAATTCGAGGTTTCGATGAGCGAGCCAGGGTTTAATCTTATACAGTTCGGGAATAATCGAATAGACGCTTCCCTTTTTCGGACTTTTCCTTTTTTCGCTGACGCTTCCGCATTCGGAATCAATCCAGCTGAGCCATTTTATCGCGGGAACGGGATAGACAACGGTTACAAGATAGCCTTCGTCAAGAAAATAGGGTATTTTTTCGCGCAGTCTGTCGAATGAACGGGTTTGGATTTCGATAATTTGACCTTCACGTGCGATATCGGCATAAAATCTTCCCGTCTTAATCTCGTGATATGCCGTATCGGGTTCAAAATACAGTTTCAGCGCGGCGTGAAGCGTTTTTTCACCGAGTGTTCCTATTCCGTCGCGATTATCGGTGCCGCCGATTACATTTTGAACCGCTACCCGAAAGCGCGTTTCTTGCTCGTCGTCAACCGCAAACGGCATTTCCGTATTATTATCTGTTTTCATCTTGTTGTTTTCCTGCCGTCACCGCTTATCATGCCGGCGGCGCATCGGCGTGCATTTCATCATTTTGCGGCATCCGACCGTTTTCGTCTTCGCCGTGCGGCATATCGTAAATGCTCTTTTGAGCGATTACAAGCTCGTAATATATGCCTTTCCTGCGCATCAGTTCATCATGTGTACCGACTTCGGCGATTCTTCCTCTGTCAAGCACTACGAGTTTTGTCGCAAGTCTGAGCGTCGAGAGTCTGTGTGCAATCGCTATGGTGGTACGGTCGGCGATAAGTCCCGCAAGTGCATCCTGTATCTGTTTTTCGGTTTCGGTATCGAGGGACGCCGTTGCCTCATCGAGTATGAGAATTCTCGGATTTCTGAGAAGTGCTCTCGCGATTGCAAGCCGCTGGCGTTCTCCTCCCGACAGAGTGTATCCTCTCTCTCCGATATATGTCTGATATGCATCCGGCAGACGGGATATAAAGCCGTGGGCGCCCGCAAGTTTTGCGACGTTCATTATTTCATCTTTGGTTGCGTTCGGCTTCGCGTATGCGATATTATCGTAAATTGATCCGCTGAACAGGAATGTTTCCTGAAGCACCGCACCCATATTTTTACGGAGATTTTCCTGCGAATAATCGCGTATGTCCTGTCCGTCTATAAGTATCTGTCCCTTATCCACATCATACATACGCATTACAAGATTTATAAGAGTTGATTTTCCGACACCCGACCTGCCGACAATTCCGATCATTTCTCCCGGATTGACCGTCAGATTTATATCGTGAAGCACCTCTTTTTCTTCATCGTATCCGAAGCTGACATTTTTGAATTCGATTTTTCCGACTACATCGTTATCAATCGGATTATCGGTTTCGGGAACATCCGATTTTTCATCGTAAATCTCGAAAATCTTCGATACCGATCCGAGCAGACGCACAATCTGTCTCGGCATACGGCCGAACGCCCTCGCTGGGCCGTATATAAGGCTGACGTAAGATGAAAACATCTGCATCGTTCCGAGTGTCATTTCTCCCGAAAGCACCTTGTTGCCGACGAAATACAGAATAACAAATTCTCCGGCGCTTGCGAGAAAGTTGACAAGCGGGTTGAAAATCGCCCAGAAGCACTCATTTCTGACTTTGACCGTGCGTTCTTCAGACGCCAGTTTCCCGAATCTTTCGACTTCATCCTTTTCCCTGCCGTATGCCTTCACTATACGGATACCCGAAAAAACATCGTGCAGAAGTGTCTGGATTTTATCTCCGCACTGCCACTGTCCCTCGTACATTCTATGAGTCTTATTTCTGAACAGGCGGTGAGCGAGCACATAAATCGGCAGAGGAGCGAACACAATCAGCGCGAGTCGGAAATCATATTTGATGATTATCACCGCAACCGCAATAAAGAGAAAAGACTGTTCGGCGATTCCGGGAAGTTCGTCTGTAAGAAAGCGCTGAACAACAGATGTATCGCGTGTCACTCTCTGCATTATATTGCCGGCTGTGCGGCGGTTGATGTTCGCAACCGAAAGCGACTGTATTTTCGCGAAAACGCTGTTGCGCAGTCTTGTGATAATATTGCTGCTTGCCTTTATAAGCAAAATACTGCGGACTATTGAAACGCCTTTTGCGACAAGGGTTGACGCGAACATTGCGGCGATTACCGAAAGAAATCCGATAAGATCTTTATTTTTCGGTGTGATATATCCGTCAACAAGCAGCTGATTGAGCTTGGGAGAAATAAGATTTACAAATGTAACGACCGCGAAAAGCGCAACAGATGCGAAAATATACCGTTTATCGGCTTTTACTATTTCCCAGAACTGTTTCAGGCTGCGCTTCTTATCGCGGCAGCGCAGACAGAGATCGTCGGTCTGATCGGGCGGAAGCGGTCTGCCGCATTTTCTGCATCTCGTCGCCCTGTGCTCCCGGCGTCTCGGCGGCATTCTCCGGTCAAACTCGGGTGATAAACGTTCCGCAACCTCAAAAAAGTCGGATTTATGCGATACGGTTGCTCTGCACACCGAATAAGATGTGTTTTTATCGGTTTCAAGTTCAAGGCGAACCGCTCCCGAAAGCAGCCTTGCGGTATACCTTTCTCCGCCCTCGAGACGTACTCTCGATATTGCCGTTCCGTCTTCCACCACAACATAGCAGTCTCTGTAAAAAATCAGGCATCCGTCGGTCAGCATTCCCCCCGCTTCGGAAATATCGTATGCAAGAAGGGCAAGCGGCTCCTCCGAATATTCAAGAAGCACTTCTTTGCCGAGCCGTTCGTACAGCTCCCTTTCATTATCGGTCAATGCGGCACCTCCTTTCGGATGTAGAATCGGTTAAATATAAAGTTCTATCTTCTTGTATGATTTGCGGTCGAGCTTATTCACATCCGGAATCTCATATCTGTTTCCGTCCGAATCGACAAGGAATATTCTGCCGCCGCCCGCGAACACCATCGATCTGTATGTATCGCGAAGGGTAAACTCGGCATCGCCGACATCTGTCTGCACCTTCCATGTCGAAAAGCCGAATCGTTCTTTCAGCGAACGGATACTTTTTATCTTCGGCACGAAATAGGTTTTTTCAAGTTCATCGCGAAGCATTTTCGCGGTATCGGGCATAAAATCGGCAATGTTCGATATAAGTCCTATTTCCTCGCCGTCGTCATCCTGAACCGAAATGTCGGTAAAAAGTTCGGAAAACGGAAACATACGGCGCAGATGAACTCTCTGAACCGTTCGTTCTTCCGAATTGTCCGAAATATTGGTTTTCAGTCCTATAAAATCACCGCTTTTGAAAAACGCGGTATTTTTACATGTCAGATACGAAATCTGCATACTCCCGTTTCTGTCTGTCATATAGCTCCCTTTCGTATATATTCTGATTTACCCGGCTTTATTCTGCGATGCCGGCATCGCGAAGCGCCTCGAGCTGAAGGGTATAGAGCCTCCAATAAACTCCTTTTTTGGCGATAAGCTCCGCAGGTCTGCCGCTTTCGCAAACCGTTTTATCTTTTATGACAAACAGCTTATCCGCTTTTTTCAGAGTCGAAAGCCTGTGTGCGATTGTGATTGTGGTGCGTCCTTCGGACAGTTTATCCAGTGTTTTCTGAATCATCTGTTCGGTTTTGGTATCCATTGCAGCGGTTGCCTCATCGAGAATCAGGATTTTCGGATTTCTGAGAATCGCTCTCGCAATCGATATACGCTGTCGTTCTCCGCCGGACAGCTCTTTATATCCCTGTCCGACTTTGGTTTCGTATCCGTCCGGCAGTTTCGATATAAAATCGTGTGCTCCGGCAGCTTTCGCAGCTGCTATCACTTCCTGTTTACTTGCCGAACTGCACGAATATCTGATATTATCGTAAATCGTTCCCGAAAAGAGATATGTTTCCTGAGATACTATGGCTATATTTTTATGCAGGTCTTCAAACGATATATTTTTGATGTTTACCCCGTCAATCAGAATTTCTCCGTCATCCACATCATAAAGACGTATCAAAAGATTGGCGATTGTGGATTTGCCCGCGCCGGTATGTCCGACTATTCCGACATTTCCTCCCGCTTCGATATCAAATGTGATATTATCAAGTACGGTGCGGTTTTTCACATACGAGAATTTGACATTGCGAAATTCGACTTTCCCCTTGAAATCGGTAAGCTTTACCGGATTTTCGCTTTCGCCGACCTCGGGCTTTGCATCCATGATTTCAAGCAGTCTGCTCATCGCGTTCATACTTTCGGACGCGTTCTGAGCCATATCGACCAGCATATACATCGGTGAATAAATCATTGAAATATATGCTATGAATGTCAGCAAAAGTCCGTATGTCATTCCGAAACTTTCGGTTATAACCATCCGGCCGCCTACCGCCCAGACTACCACGACGCCGATATAAACCAGAACATTAAGCAGCGGATATGCCGTTGACGAGAACAGCGACGTCCTGCGGCTCGCACGGGCAAGTCCGGAATTTGCGGAATCGAATCTTGCCGCTTCTCTTTTTTCGGTTGCGAATGTTTTTACAACGCGTATGCCGGTAAGCAAATCGGAGAGCATTCCGTTCATTGAACGTTCTTTGGAATACTGCTTCGCGTGAAGCATACGGTTATGATTATAGGCTTTTCCGATAAGATAAACCGAAAGCGGCAAAAGTATCAGAGAAAGAAAGGTCAGAAGCGGGTTAATCGTCAGCATTATAATAAACACGCATACAAACTGAACGGCATTTATAACAAGATTCGGGACTCCGTCGGTAAAAAACCAGTATATACGTTCCGAGTCGTTATTTACCTGATTCATAAGACCGCCCGTCGAACGTGTGGAAAAATATGAAACCGACAGCCGTTCAATCGAATCGAAAACCGTCTTTTTCATATCAAAGGCGAGCTTTGCGGATATTTTACTGCTTACTATCGACGAGAATGTTTCAACGCCGATTCTCAACAGTCTCAGAGCAATGACAAGAGTCAGCACGAAAAGAAGCTGTCCGTAGAAGCTGCCGTCGGCCGAAAGAACCTCATCGTAATAAAATCCCGAACTGATATAAGGCGCGACAACCGAAATCACACTCTGCAGGGCGAGAAGGAGAAAAGTTATTACCATTTGCGGAATATATTTTTTGAAGAAAACCGACATTCTGCCGATGACCTTGCCGTTATCCGAACAGTTGGGGCAGAACTTTCTGCCTTTATCCGGATAGCGCATACCGCATTTCGGGCAGATACAGTCATCCGGCTTTGCCTTTTCAAAGCTCTGTCCGCATTTTATCTTTTCGAACACATCGACGAATTTATATGCGTCATCCTTGCATGCATAGGACATCGATGCCGCAATCAGATCTGCGCCGGCGGTGCGGCAGACGATCCGACAGCCCGAAATTTCTTCCTCGAGCGTCATCTTTTCGATTTTGCTCAAATCAAGGCGGAAAACGACGGCCCCGCTTTCGAGATCAACCACTGCCGTCTGTCCGGATATTATCATGGCAATCTGCGTCTTTCTGTTTCCGTCCTTATCCCTGTCGGCACTCAACCACGCGCCGCAGTCATCAAGGGCGAATCCGATTTTTTCGAGTTTTTCTTTTATTTCGTTTTCGGAATATCCGCTCATCCGATTTCTCCTCTCGAAATATTACTTTTTATTATAGCATAAACAGCATTTTTTGTCAAATTCTGCACGAACTAATTATTTTTTTGAATTTATTTGTTATTTTTTAATAATTCTGTTGAAAAATCCGACGGCAGATGCTAAAATGGTAAAAGATATTTACTGTCTATTCACTGCGCACTGTATATACGGAGGTTTTTATGTCGGCAATGACAACCGGAGAAAAGATAAAAGCTCTGCGAGCCGAAAAAGGAATTACGCAGAAAGAGCTTTGCGGAAATCATATAACACGCAATATGCTGTCGCTTATCGAATCGGGACATGCAAATCCTTCCGTATCGACACTCGAATATATTGCCGAAAAACTCGGCGTTCCGTCCGGCTATCTGCTGAGTGACGGCGGAGAACTTTTCGATTTTTTGAAATTAAAACTTATGCCCGAAATCAGACGGTTATACAGTGAACATCAGTGGCGTGAATGTGTCGATTTATGCAGAAGTCTTCCCCACACCGATGACGAGACGAATATGATTCTCGCCGACTGCCGACTCGAAATCGGCATTATTCAGTACAGTTCGGGCAGGCTCGAAGCCGCCTACAAGTCATTTTCCCTTGTGGAGGAACACGCAAAAAAAACAGTCTACCGCTGTGCCGACACGGTCGGCATGGCGAAAATCTACATTGAGCTGATTGATTCGCTTCTGCAATCGCGTCATGCCGATATTTCCGCATCAACCGTTTCCGAATTCGAGAACCCTTTTGAGCTTGCCGCATACACAAATCTTCTGCGGATTACCGACAGCATGAAATATGAAGACGCAACCCGAATTTACGATTCTGTAAAGCTCGACAATCCGCTTTACCGCACTCACATAAGTGCGAGGCTTTCGGTATCCGCGGGAAATTATGAGCGCGGAATCTCACTCTACCGCGAAATAGAATCGCGTTTTGACGCGGAAAATGCCGATACGGTGTTCAGATACATTATTTACAGGGATCTTGAACTTGCATACAGGACAATCGGCGATTTCAAGGGTGCATACGAATATTCGGAGAAAAAACAGAGTCTCTATTCGATTCTCGGACTTTCTCAGATGCCTGCGGGAAGTCTCGGTGTATAAATATTATATCGGTAAAGAAAAAGCTCTTTGTCATATCGGCAAAGAGCTTTTTTACTTTTCATTTTTTAATCGTCGCCTTTGCGGCTGTCAGCGTATTTTCGAGAAGCATGGCGATTGTCATCGGTCCGACTCCTCCCGGAACGGGAGTCACGGCAGACGCGACACGGCAGGCAGCCTCAAAATCGACATCTCCGCATAGTTTTCCGTCCGCACCGCGATTTATTCCGACATCAATTACCACAGCGCCCGGTTTAATCATATCCTCCGTAACAAACTTCGGTCTGCCGACCGCCGCCACAAGAATATCGGCCTCGCGTGTGATATCCTTTATGTTTTCGGTTTTGCTGTGACATATTGTTACCGTGGCATCGGCATGAAGCAGCAGCATTGCCATAGGTTTGCCGACGATATTCGATCTGCCGATAATAACGGCGTGTTTACCCTTCGGGTTTATACCGTATGCGTCAAGAAGATTCATTACTCCCGCAGGGGTACACGGAAGAAATCTGTATTTCCCGAGCATTATCTTTCCGACATTCGACATACCGAAAGCATCGACATCCTTATCGGGAGATATCCTTGCGATGACCTCGTCTTCGGAAAGTGTTTTGGGAAGAGGAAGCTGACAGAGGATTCCGTGCACATTTTCATCACGGTTGAGCCGTTCTATCAAAGAATTAAGCGAATCCTGAGTTACATCTTCGGGCAGTTCATAAACCCACGAATTGAAACCGGCTTCTTCGCACGCTTTTCTCTTATTTCTGACATAGACTTTCGATGCGGGATCGTTCCCGACTATTATAACGGCAAGCCCCGGCACTATGTTATATTCCGATTTCAGTGCCGCCGCTTCCCCGGCGATTTTCTTTTTTACGGATGCCGAAACCGCCTTACCGTCAATTATCGTCACTGCCATTTTTTTCGGTGTCCCCGCTTTTCTCGGATTCATTCGTTGAGCTTTCGGCTTCGGCATTTTCCGCCGCATCTTCGCTCTCTTTTTCGGTCTCGGCATTATCCGATTGTTCGGACTCGTCGACTTTATCGGATGCGCCGTTATCGGACGGTGCCGCCGACTTCGCGCCGGGCAGATACATACCGAAAGCAAGTTTCTTGCCTTTTATCTTTATCATGAAAAAGACAAGCAGAAATCCCGCAACGATGAAGAATGTGAATGCAAGCAGCTGTGAAACGCGGATGTTTGTTTTTCCGATATAAAGGCTGTCCTGTCTGAGACCTTCGATAAACATTCTGCCCGCGCCGTACCATGTAAAATATCCGAGTGTTACCTGCCCGTCATATTTCTTATGGAACAGCAGAATTGTAAGAAGAATAAATCCAACAAGATTCCAGACCGATTCGTAAAGGAATGTCGGGTGAACATTTTCGACAACCGAGGAATATTCGAAAGCCTGTCCCGATTCGGACAGATAAGTCACCGTTGAGCGGATTGTCATCGCAAGCGGCGATGATGTAACCGCGCCGTAGGCCTCCCCGTTGACAAAGTTTCCCCAGCGCCCTATTGCCTGAGCTATCATCACCGCAGGGCAAAGGCAGTCGAAAAAGAGCGGAACGCGGATTTTCTTATGCCGCAGAGTGAGAAAACATCCGAGCGCGCCGAAAATCACAGCTCCGTAAATCGCGATTCCGCCGTTCCAAATAGAAATTACGTCATAAAAGCTCTTATAGTTGTCGGGATTTCTGAGCCAATCAAAAAACACATAATATGCTCTTGCGCCGACTATACCCGGAATTACGGTGAAAATCGCAATATCGAGAAGGTCGTCAAGAATAAGTCCCGTACGCTTCCCCATAAAATAGAGATAGGTGAAGGCGACAATTATGCCCACCATGATGATTATTCCGTACCACGCAACAGTTATATTCGTGCCCGGAATGGTGAATGCCGTTTCGTTGACTTTGATTTCTCCGATACCGAGTCCCGGGAAGGATATCCAGTTTGTCGTACTCGCAGATCCTGCGGCAATAAACGATGTTAAATTCATTATTCGGCAGTCCTTTCTTAATTATATATTTTATCAATATTTTATCACTCATTGTTTTCGTCGGAATTCGGAAGCAGAGCGGCAACCGATATTCTCTTTTTCGAAAGAATTTCACAGGCAAAACGATTTATATCATCGCGGTCGGCCCCAAGCATAAACTCGATATTTTCAAACGGGTCGATTCCATCAAATGCGTATGGAAGAAGTATATCCGCCATTGCCTCGCTGCTGTCGCTGTCGGCTATCCATGTGCCGTACAGAGCGCGTTTGCAGCGTTCGAAGTCTCCGCCGTCAATACCGTAACGACTGATTTTATCGACATATTCCAAAATCTTTTCGGAAAATTCACTCGGATTTCTGCAGTCGGCGGCAATCTGAAGATAGGCAAACCCCTTTTCATACATTGTATCCGCAGAAAGCGGAGAGGCTATCACGCCGTCGGAATAAAGCGATTCGGCAAAATCGGATGATCTGCCGAACATTATGCTGCAAAGAATACGCAAAAGCGCGCGGTTGTTTGCCCTGCTCTTCGGATCGTCAGGCACATTATTGATTTTTATTCCGACCGCGCATTTCGGGAGGTTTACATTATCATATACGGTAACCGACTTTTTGAACACGCCGTCGGGCTCGTCTTCGGGAATCGATTCGGCGGTTTCGGATGCGTTCCTACCGAGTACGCCGTCGCATACTTCGATTATCTCCTCGGGGCTGCCTTTACCCGCAACGCAGAGTGCCATATTCGACGGAACATAGAACGCGTCGGTACAGGTATACAGAATTTCGGGAGTTATCTTTCGTATCGAGCTTTTGCTTCCCGCAACATCACGGCGTACCGGACTTTTTCTGTACATTGCGCGCAGCAAAGCATAGAGCAGTTTATTATCGGGCGAATCGCGGTACATCGCGATTTCCTCCGATATAATCGGAAGTTCCTTTTTCAGCGATTTCTCGGTAAAAAACGGAGTACTTACGAACTCCAAAAGTATTTTCAGCGATTTATCGAAATTATCCGAGCATGAAAACATATAAACCGTTTCTTTTTCGGCGGTATACGCGTTGCTGTCGGCACCGAGTGCGGCAAGCAGCGCCGAGCCGTCTTCGCCGCCCGGACAGTCGAACATCTTATGTTCGAGAAAATGCGCGCATCCGTCGGGAAGCAAAACGGTTTTACCGTCTTTTACGAATCTGTTATCCGAACTTCCGAATCCGACTTTCAGATTAACGAATGTCTGACTGCGGTCAATCGGATAATATATTATTTTCAGCCCGCTGTCATGGACAATTCTGTAATAAGCGGCGTGCAGACGCTCACTGCGGCAACATTCAACCGTACTCATAAAGACATATCCTCCGTGCCGAGAACGAAAAGTGTATCGGGATCGAGTCTTGCGGCGGCAAGCATTATATCCTCACGGCTTACCGCGTTAATTTCGGCAATCGCTTCATCCGGCGAATGTTTGCTTCCCGCAAGCATATTACGGTAATACCACGAAATGACCGATGAGGGATCGTCTCCGATGCTTTTATATACCGAAACGAGCGACGCTCTTGCGTCTTCGAGCTCATCATCCCCGAATCTTCCGCCGGCAACCGCCGAAATCTGTTCGAAAATTCCGTCGGACGCCGCTTTTACATTAGAGCGGTCGCATCCGCATTCAATGCGTACAAGTCCTTTATAAACTTCGGTTGACAGTGCGCACGAATAGCAGAGTCCGCGAATTTCTCTTAAATTCGTATACAGTCTGTTTGTGGGAGATCTGCCGAGCAGTTCGCACATAAGATTGAACGCCTCGTAATTCGAATCGCCGAGAACACAACCCGATCTGAAGCCGATGCACACCCTCGACTGAACAATATCGCATTTTTCGCCTGTTTTCTTAAAAGGGTGCGGAGATTTTCTTATAACGTCGGCAACCGCGAAATCACGCTTTTTTCTTTCGATGCCGCGATTTTCGACATCAAAAATCGATTTGACCGCATTTTTTGCGTGTTCGCCGTCGATGTCGGCAACAAGGCAGATTTCAATCGGAGAAGAAAAAATGAATTTTTTATAAAATTCGGTCAGCGATTTTGCGTCGATTTTCTTCGCGGCTTCCGCATCTCCGTCGCTGCATACATTGAATTTTTCTCCGTCGAACATCTTACTTTCCATTTTGAATCTGCAAAGTTCGGCTTTATCCTCTTCGTTTTTCAGTTCGCAAATCAGATTTTCCCGTTCCGAATTCACATATTCCGAGTCAAGAAGTCCATCCGAAAGTCTCGGATTGAAAATCAGATCTTTCAGTATATCGCATATACCGTCAAACGTCGACTCTCCGTCGGGGGCAAATCGGTCGTTTATAAATGTTGCCGTAAAACCGATATTCTGCATTTCACCGAGCGGCGAAGAAATCGGATAAACGGTCGCGCCCCAGAGCATATCGCATTTTTTTCTGACATCGGCGGATGTCGGATAGTTTTGCGAGCCTCTCGCAAGCACTCTGAAAAGAAGTGTTATTTCAGTCGCGCTATCCATATCAAGAGGGGCCAAAAATCGGATATTCATCATACCCGTTCTGAAATGCCTGTCCGATTCAAAATGAAGTTTTATCCCTTCGGCAATTTCAATGTCTTCTATCTTGCTCTACCCCCTAAAAACCGCTCTGAATTGCGGAACTTTTTTATACGGCATATCCGTGCGGCATAAACATACCCGTATATTCTACAACATTTTTTTGTTTTTTTCAACCTGTATCGGCGGGTTTTTCATATTTCTTTACACCGGCATTTTATCGGGATTTATCATTCGTTCGATATTTTCACATTGATATCCGAATCGGCTTTTTCGACGGTTATGCCGTCATAAACGGCGGGAAGAACCACATCCGATTTGATTTTCGGGCCGTGGCATCCGAGGATAAGTCTGTACGGCATTACATCATCGAAAAGTGCGCCGTAAATGCTTTCGCTTTCCCACGATGATGCACCGAGATAGAGAATACGTCCTTTTGCAAAATCTACCGCGACGGCGGACGTCTTGTGAGAGGATCTACCGATAAAATCGGTCATAATCGTTACCGTATAATCGCCGTATGAGATTTTTCCGCTATCCGCGAAATCATAGACCGCCGTGTCTTTTTCACGGCAATATGAAGCAATCGTATTAAAAGAATCTCCGCCGCCCGAAAGAATGACGACCTGCCTCAGATTATATTCATTTATGAGTTCCGAAAGGCCTGCGGTTTGATGGCTGTGGTAATGGGTAAGGACAAGCGCATCGAGTGTTCCGCCTTTTTCTTCAATCATCTCGGCGCAGTCGGAAAGAAATCCCGCTCCGCCGTTTGAATTATCGATTATCATCGCCTTTTTGCCTTCAAACAGAACTATCGCATCATTTGTGCCGTCGGTATAAAAAACAGGCTCTCCGACCTCGGCATAACGAAAAATATTGAATCCGACTGCCGTGAGCAGATATGCCGAAAGAACAATCGGGAGAAATTTTGCGCCTGCGTTCTTTCTCGTGCAAAAAAATATCAAAAGAAGCACGAACGGAATTACGAGCAGTTTGAGAGCCGTATAATCCATCGATATCAAAAAATCGTCCAGGGCGAAAAGCGACGAGAGTTTTATGACAACCGTGCAGAGAAAATCTGCGGCGGCGGCAGGGATAATCACCGCAATATGCGAAAAAGAAGCGGCAAGAAGAATCGGCGCGAGGTACATGATAAGAGTAATAAGCGGCAGAAATATGATATTCGAAAGCGGAGATATAAGCGAGAAGCTGCCGAAACAGATTACCGATACCGGCATTACGAAAAGGGATGCCGAATATGTGAGTACCAACGGATCGCATATAAGACGGACTATTCTCTTTTTGTTTCGGAGTGAACTTATTATGGGAGCGCCCACTGTCAATATTCCGAGTGTCGCCGCAAAAGATGCGATAAGTCCGATGTCGATAACCGAATAGGGAGAAATTACCGTTATCGAAAAAACCGCAGCCAAAAGAGATGTCAGCGGATCTCGCGGCCGTCTCGAATAAGGCTCGAGATAAAAAAGCGCAAGCATTCCGAAAGATCTGCACACAGACGGTGTAAAAGAGCAGATTACAACATACACAAGCGAAAATATCAGAATGGCGGATGTTCTGAAGCGGCGGCCGACTTTCAGCATGCCGAAAACAAATGCGAGAAATCCCGCGATAATTCCGAGATGCATCCCGCTTACCGCCAGCATGTGAGAAAGACCGAGAATTTTGAAATTTTCCGAAAGATTGCCGTCAAGTGTCGATTTATCCGCACATATAAGTGCGCGGAGAAGATCGGCAGAACTTTTTTTGACAACCGAAAGAAGCCGCACATATATTTTTTCGCCGACAAGCGCTACCTGACTGCGGATATCTCGATAATCCCTTGTTGAAATCAGTTTACAGTTATCATCTGTCTGCGAGTTCAAGGTCAGGCAGAAACCTTTTGAAAGATAATAGCTTCCCGAAAGGGTGCTGTCGGTACGCGACGGAGCGATTGTTACCTCTGCCGACAGGACATCGCCGACATCGAGAAACGACTGATATTCGGTAAGATAAACGGCCCTCAAATCGACATCTTCACCGTCAATACTTCTTATTGTTACCTCATGACCGGTGTATCCGCTGCTTTTATAATTAACCTTTGTAACGGCAAAAACGCAGGTTACAGGTTCATCGGACGAATATCTGTCGGCCGTTTTCTTATAGCGGATGTCAAAATTAAGGTAAGAAAAAAGGAGAGCAAGCGCTGCCGCAGACAAAAACATCGATATTTCGATGACATATCGCCGCATTTTTTCGTGTTCACCGCATTTTCGGCCTCTCGCGCAGGTTATCGCAAATGCGAGAGCCGTAAAAATCAAAAATGCCGCCGCAAAATAAAGTTTTATTTTACCGTAAAAGAAGGAAGACACGAGCGACAATGACAGAAAAATCGCGCAGAAGACAGCCAATCGGCGTTTTATAATCACGGCTTCGCTCCTTTCCTGGATTCTCGGTAAAATGCCGAAAACGGCATCACCGATTTGTGCATTATAATGTCTTGATTTGACGGGAAAAGATGATATAATAGAACACGGAATTTATTTTTACGATTTTTACACAGGAGAATATGACAGATGAAAAAACAGATAAGAGACGACATAGTCGCGCGCGCCGACGAAGCGTTCGGAAATCGCGGATATGCCGAATTTTCGGCGGCGAAAAAAGCCCGTGGAAAATACAGGCTGGCACGGCTTGGCATGATAGCCGCCTACATACTTATTATAGGGGCTCTGACCGTCTTTCTTGCGATTAAATTTGTTCCCGCAGTTGCCATAATGCCGATAATCGGCTGGATGCTTGTATATTTTACATGGAGATATGTAAGCGTGGAATACAAATACATCATAGATCATTCGGTATTTACCGTTTATGCGGTATACGGAGGGAAAACCGAAAAAAAGCTTGTGAGCTACAAAATAAAGGAAATCGAGAAAGTCGAGCCTGCCGAAAATGAGAGCGCGATTCGGAATTTTACCGAAAAATCGGATGTTTTCATCGATGCACGTCCCGACACCGATTCTCCCGATATATACATTGCCGACGGTACCGATGAAGGCGGCAGAAAAGTCACAACGGCGTTCGAAGCATCAAACGGGCTTATAAAAGCATTTGCCTTCTACAACAATGCCGCCGTTATAAAAAAGGAACTTTCGAGATAAAATAATTTATGAAAATCGATGCCGCTCCGCACGGGCGGCATCTGTTTTTTCAGAGACGATATTTTTTGATAACCCGATCGAGTTTTCTTCCGATGGGATCGGCAAGCAAAAACAAAAAAATAACATTCGACACCATATAGACGGCAGTTACGGGAGCTGCAGCGAGAACAGCCGCAAGATAGCGGGATATTGTGAATGTTCCGTCCCACAGTACAGTCCATATATCCATAATAAGCGAAAATAGCAGGCCTGCGAGTGCGCCGTACAAAAGCATCGGAATCTTGCTTTTTTTCAGAATCGGTGCAATAATTCCCGCGACAAATCCGATAAGTCCCCATGTCATCATCTGAAACGGCGTCCACGGTCCCTGACCGAATATGATATTCGACACAATCGCCGAAAGAGCGCCGCAAAGAAATCCGGCCTCGGGGCCGAGATAAACGCCGGTTATGATAACAACCGCGCTTACCGGTTTGAAATGCGGAATTGCCGAAAAAGCGAATCTGCCTATGACCGAGAGTGCGGTCATTACCGCAAGCACGGCCGTGCGCCGTCCGTCCTCGGCTTTATGTTCAAAACGCAGAAAAAACGGCAGGCAGGAAAGAAGAGCCACGCAAAGAGATATCCAAATATAAGCACGGTCGCCGAACACGAAAACGCCTGCCGCAATCGCAGACGGAATCAGCAGAACGATGACGGTAATCGATATTATCTTTTTGATTTTATCGGTTTTTTCAGACATTTCCGGCTCTCCTTCCCGCATCCGCAACCTCATCGACGGTTACGGCATTATCGAATACACCGCGTGCAATCCGTCTTGCAGCGGTTGTATAGAAATTATTGTCGGAGAAAAATCTCTGCGGACAGTCGGGAGCCGTAAGATTACCGTCAAACATAAGCGCGCATCTGTCGGAAACTTCTGCCGCAAATTCGACATCATGGGTGACGATGACAACGGTTCTGCCGTCGGTTTTCATTTTTACGAGCAGTTTTATGAGTTCTTTTTCGGTCGACGCATCAAGCCCCGCCGTTGGTTCGTCGAGAAGAAGAATCCGCGGTTTTGAGAGCGTGGCCTTCGCAATCGCCGCCTTGCGCATCTCGCCGCCCGACAAATCGTACGGGTGAACATCAAGCAGTGAGTTCAGACCGAAAAAATCGGCGGCTTTCGAAATTTCGTCATCCGTTTCGGATTTTGAATAATTCATGGCTTTGCAGACATTCCGAAATTCGTCAATCAGTTTTTCCCTGACGAAAGCGGTTTCGGCATTTTGAATCACAAGCGAGACACAGTGTCTATACAAATCATTTCGGTATTCGCCGATTTTTTTATCGAAAATTCGGATTTCACCGCGATACGGGTGCAGTATGCCCGCGATGTTTTTAAGCAGTGTCGATTTTCCGCATCCGTTTCCGCCGAGTATCGAAAAGATTTCGCCGCACGGTATTTTTATCGTTGTCCCACGAAGAATATCCGATGCGCTTTTTTCATAGCGGAACCATGCTTCATTTACGCAAACCGCGGTATCCCGGTTATCATCCGGCTCTTTAATCGGCAGAGCGGCATGCGGAAAAGATGAGATTAAACTGCGGCATTCCGCAACTGTTACCGGCAAAGCCGCCTTTTTTTCGCCGACCGATTCGGAAGATAATTTAATAATGTCGCAGAGTTTCGCGGCAATTCGTGCAGCCGACGGAAATCCGTTGAAAATGTCGGTATTTCTCATGGCAAAGCATATTTCTCCGGGCTCCCCGAATGCGGCAACAGTACCGTTTTCCATTACCGCGACACGGTCGGCTATACGAAATATTTCCTCGAGCCGATGTTCGGCGATTATTACGGTTATGCCGAGCTCGCGGTTTATCCTTTTGAGCACGGAAATAAATTCGGATGCCGCCACGGGATCGAGATAAGCAGTCGGCTCATCGAGCAGAAGCAGTTTCGGCGACATTGCCAAAACGGACGCAAGACAAAGCAGCTGTTTCTGTCCTCCCGAAAGAGTATCGGTTGAATTTCCGAACCATCGGTCTATCCCGAGATATGCCGCGGTTTCGGCGACACGCAGTTTTATTTTATCCGACGGCCACCCGAGATTTTCGAGTCCGAACGCCATTTCATGCCAGACTTTATCGGTAACTATCTGCATTTCGGGATTCTGCATGACATATCCGATGTTTACGGCGCTCTCGCGCGCCGTCATACCGGCGATGTCTTTCCCGAAAAGCAAAATTCTTCCTTCGATATTGCCGTACGGAGAAAGTTCTCTCTTTATCAGTCTTAAAAGGGTTGTTTTGCCGCTTCCGGTATATCCGCACAGCACGACAAACTCACCCTCGTTTATTTTCAGGGAAACCCGATCGACGGCTTTGTTTTTTCGGTCGGGATACGAAAAACTCAGATTTTCGATCGAAAGTATTTCCATTTTATATCCTCCGTTATTTCGGTAAAAGACGGTAGTATGCAGAAAAGCGCAAATGCGGTATAAAATATTACGGCACCGGTCGAAAGGTTAATCTGCGTCAGTCTCGGGTAAAATTCGAAATCGAGATATCCGACTCCGAAAAGCACAAATGCCGCTGCCGAAAACAGCGCCGTATAAGCGAGAAGCAGAAAATCGGGTGCGGCAAATTTATATATATTGAAGCTGCTTCTGCCTCGCAGTCCGAATCCTCTTGCGCGCATGGACGCACCCGTATCCACGGCATTTTCGAGCGCCCATGTCACAAGCGCCGAAAAAAGAGAGGCATAATCGCAAATCCTCGCCGAAATCCGATTTTCCGAGAACATTCCGTTTGCCGTCCCGCTGTCTTTGATTTCCTGCCATTTTCTTTTAAGCAGCGGGATGAGTCTTAACGACATTGAAACGGTCAGCGCCGTTTTGGGCATAAATCTGCCGAACAGGCAGATTACCTTATCCGATGTCATCACAATCGACAGACATCTGCTCCATGTGAGCACCGCCGCAATCATAACCGCGGCGTCAATTCCGTAAAGAAAAGATTCAAGCGTTATCGGCAGTCCGTTTACGAAAAACAGGAGTGTACTGCCGCTATGCGAAAAAAGCGGATTTGCCAGTGACAGGACGGCAATCAGCGTCAAACAGAAAACGAGTGATGAGCCGAACTCTTTGCCGCTTTCCAGCGTTGCCGAGAAGAGGAGCGCGCCGAAAAATGAAAGCGCGATTACTATCGGATTCATCGTAAAAACGGTTACAAACATTACCGAAAGAAAATATGCGAATGTCGCCGCCGGATGATAATGTCCGAATGCAGTGTCTTTTTCAGCCATTTTCGTCACCCCGCTTTTCGGCGGATTCCTTTCGTGTTTTTCGGTCTTTTATGCGTAATTTCGGATACGCCATTTCCGTCATACGCGTTTCGGCCCGTTTACCGAGAGTATATCATATATCAAAAGAAAAGTCAAACAAAGAACAACATTCGGACAGACAGTCATAGTCAAAAATGGAAATTTTCACAAATATCGGCAAAATATTCCCTGTTCTATTGACAAAACAAACCAAAAAGTTTATACTTACTCACGGCTACGGCATAATTTCAAAATGTTTTCGATTAAGGAGTCTGACATCATCAATGAACAAATCACAGCGAAGATTTATGCTTTTATGCTGTATTCTGTATTTTACAAGCTATATGACCAGGAACAGCTACAATGCCGCCCTGACCGAAATCATTTCGTCAACCGGAGTTTCCTCGGCAACCGCCGCGATTGCCCTTACAGGCAGCTTTATAACATACGGATTCGGTCAGCTTATAAGCGGCTATCTCGGCGACAGAATATCGCCGAGCCTTATAATAACGGCGGGCATGATGACAACCTCACTCTGCAATATCGCAGTCGGTCTTTGCGGGTGCGGTGAAAAAATCAATCTCTGTCTCATTATTGTGATTTGGTGCATAAACGGATTTGCTCAGTCGCTTATCTGGCCTCCGATGCTGAGATGCATAACGAAAGAACTGCCGCCCGATAAGCTCGAATCGGCTTGCGCACTTGTATATGATGCCGCTTTTGCGGCTTCGATAATTATCTATTTTGCGGTTTCGGCATGCATAATCGTATCGGGATGGCAGACGGTTTTCTTTATCTGCGGATTTTTCGGAGCTGCGATTGCACTGCTCTGGCGAATATTCACAAGAAAAATGCAGTCATGCACCGTTGAAAAGGCTCTGCCCGCCGCCGACGACGGCAACAACTGTTCTGAAACAGGCGAGGCGAGGCGCGAATCGATTTTCAAGATCATTATCGACACGGGAATCATTCCGGTTATGATTGTGATTTCAATGCACGGCATGCTCAGGGACGGAATTACAACATGGTTCCCTTCCTACATAAAAAGCAATTTCAATATTCCGACAAAATATTCGATACTCGTTGCATCCTGCGTTCCCGTTCTCGCGATTTTAAGTATTGCTTTTACAAGACGCTTTTCAAAACACTTCAAAAACGAGCTTCACACATCGGCGCGTCTGTGGGGAATCGCACTCATCAGCTGTGCGGGGCTGCTTGTCTTTTTCGGCATGCGTATGTTTATCGCCGCTGTCTTTATGGTGACAGTCATCGGGTGTATGCACGGTATAAATCTTATGCTTATAAGCATCTTCCCGTCGCGCTTTGACAAATACGGCAGAATATCGCTGTTTTCGGGTCTGCTCAACGCATGTACCTATATCGGCAGTTCGATTTCAACCTATGTCATTGCGGTTATAACCGAAAAAAGCGGATGGCTCGCGACAATCGGCGTATGGACTGCCGTGGCGGCCGCCGGATTTATCCTTTCGATTATATCGATTAAAAAGACGAAAAATCTTATGTGCTGAACTCGCAAAACATCAAAACCCCGTATATCCGACATTTTTCGAAAATCAAAATCAATAAAAGGAGCTTTTGAAGATGAACAGTACAGTCAGATACTACGACATTTACCCGATGGTGACAAAAGTCGGAAAATCGACGAAAATAAGCATACGTCCGCGCGGTATGCGGCAGTTCGACAATGTCGAGCATCGTATTGTCGTTGCGGCACTTTCGGAGGGCGGCAGCAATAATTATCCCGACAGAGTTCTCGGCAATGCAGAGTTCAAATCGGCCCCCGACGAACACGGCGCGCTCTCATTCACCTATGATTTTCCGCTTGAGGGGCAGTATTTTGTAAGAATATTCAACGGGAACGTGCGCCTGCCGCAAAACAGCCTTTATGCCGTCGGTGAGGATCTTGCGGGGAGAATACCGCGCATCGGTGATCTGCACCTTCACACCTGCAGATCGGACGGTCGCGAACTTCCCGAAAAGGTTGCGGCAAACTACCGTGAATTCGGATACGATTTTCTGTCGATAACCGACCATCACAGATTCTTCCCGTCACTTGAGGTGATGTATTCATACAGAAATGTAGATCACGCGATTACATTTGTTACGGGCGAAGAAGTGCACATGCCCGGAAATCCCGTACACCTAATCAATTTCGGCGGCAAATTCAGCATAAACTCGCTGATAAAAGACAGTTATCCGACAAAAGAGGACATCGACAGAATCCCGCGCCCGGGTGTCACCGAAGAAGACGTGTCGAAATTTGCGCTGCGTGCGGTCGATGAGGACGACTGTCCCGAACAGATAAGCGAAGAAGAATTCCGCCGCGAAATCGAAGAAATCGCGAAAGGTCTTTCGGTACCCGAGTACATCGACAACGAAAAAGAAAGATACATGTACGCCGCGTGTCTTTGGGAATTCGACAAGATAAGACAGGCGGGCGGACTCGGAATATTCGCTCATCCATATTGGATTTCCGACCTGTTCCAGCTCTCCGAGAGCTTTACCGATTATATGCTGAGGCAGCATCCGTTTGATGCGTTTGAACTGCTCGGAGGAGAGCGCTATTACGAACAGAACGGCTATCAGACGGCAAAATATCAGAATATGCGCAGCGAGGGCATCGATTTTCCGATAGTCGGCAGTACCGACAGTCACTGGTCAAACATCGAAGCGCCGAATGCTCATCTTGCGAGAACGATGGTATTCTCTCCGGAAAACAGCCGCGAATGTCTCATTGATGCGATTAAGGCAAAATACTCGATAGCAATCGACGGAATACTCTCCGAACCGCGTCTTGTCGGCGATTTCCGCCTGATAAAATACGCATGGTTCCTGCTGGAAAACTACTTCCCTCTCCACGATGAAATCGCCCATGAAGACGGCAGAGCGATGGCGGAGTATACGCAGACAGACGATGTCGATGAAAAAGCATTCTATGCAAGGAGAATCGCCGAATGCAAACTCGAGATGGAGCGTCTTGAAAAGAAATATTTCTCATTCTGACAGATTAACATATTAACCGAAAAATTCCCTTTTGCGGCGGTTTGACCGGCGCAAAAGGGAATTTGTTTTTTTATTCGGGATTCGGGACCGTCTTTTCATCATCGGTCTTTTTATCGGATGTCGGCGGCTCGGTAACCGGTATTTTTTCGGTTGATACGATATCCGATGTTACAGCTGAGGTATGCGGCACATCACCTACGTAATCCCTGATAAACCATGCTTTCAGCTTGTTTTCATCGGCATCGAACAGTGCGTTATACTGCAGATACTTATACAGTTTAAGAAGTGTCGTCTCCTCAACAGTGCTGTCGATAAAGCTGTAAAATTCGCCGTCGGTATCCCAATATCCCGCGGCGGTTATCGCAGGATAATCGGCTCTTACTTTCGTGAGAAAATTCATATACTCGGTTTTTTCGATTCCGGCAATATCGAGGGTTTTCACGCCGAGATAATTCAGCGATGTTATTTCGGTTGTGCTATCCTCAAAATCGAAATTTGCCCAGATCAGATAAGGAACGACGTATTTTGCCTGATTGAGTTTCTGATCGCTGTCATCCGCAATACCGAAGAACTTGGAATAAAATCCGGAAGAAAGAGACGGCTGATGATCTCCGAAGAATACGATAACGGTTTCCTCATCGACACTCGAAAAATACTCTATGAGCTTTTTCAGAGCTTCGTCGCTTTTATTTATCGAGGAGAAATATTCCTGTGCGCCCTTATAATTCGTGTAATTTGTAATATGTATCGACGCATCGAAATTTTCGGTCGAATATCCGCCGTGATTCATCATTGTCACCGCGAAAACGAAGAGTGAGCTGTCGTCCTCGCTGTTTTCGTTATTTTCGTAAAGACTTATTATTTTGTCGAACACGGCGCTGTCGCTCACATGACCGCGGTAATAGTCATCTTCATCAAGATCGGTAAAATCATCGATAAAAAGCGTTTCATCGAATCCGTAATAGGAATATATCCTGTTTCTGCTCCAGTTTGTCGCGACTTCCGGATGCATTCCGACAGTATGGTAACCTTCTTTTTTAAGAATATCCACCATTGAAAAAGCGTTGTTTTTTTCAAGATAGAGATTATATGCGACGGTATTCTGCGGCAGAAATGCCATTGAATGGCCGGTCAGAAATTCAAATTCGGAATTTGCGGTATTGCCGCCGAAAACCGATGACAGAGCCCATCCCTTCTCGATATTGGATGCCGAAGAATCGAGTGAGTTAAAGTATGGCAGTATCTCCTCGTCGGTCTGAAGTTTTTCGCTTGCATAGCCGTTTTCGTAAAGATAATCGGCGACAGCCTGAAGATCCGAGAAGGTCTCATCCATTACGACGATGATATTCGGTTTTTTCTTCTCGGCATCTGTTTCGGGTTCGCCTGTTGTGGCGTTGTCGGTAACGGGTGTCTCTGTTTCCGGTTTCTTTTCGGTTGTGACTTCCGGAATCTCGGAGGTTGTATCTTTTTTCTCTTCGGTCGTATTTCCTTTTTCTGTTTGTTCTTCCAGAAGTTTTTTCAGCTCGTCAATCGAATATCCGAGCGGTGTTTTGACATTGGTTGCCGATGCCGTATGCAGTATGTTCAGATAAAAACCGTTATTTTCGGATGCGCGGTACATCCAGTATTTATCGATGAAGTTGATAAAATTATTTCCCCATGAATTCGACACTAAAACCGAAGCAAGCGTAATTATAGCCACACTGCCGAAAATCGAGAAGAGCCTGCTTTTGATGTCCGCAAAATCAGGATAAACAGTTCTCGCCGCAATCACTCCGAATCCGACGGCGAAAAACAGAGCGGTTACCGTCATTTCGGACAGGGTAAACGAATAGCCCGCGGCAACGCTCAGACCGGTCATAATCGAGAAAATATCGGTAAGCACTATTTCCATCGATCTCGTCTGCACAACAAGATGATCGATTACGGCGAGCGTTTCCGAAAAAATCAAAACAGAAAGCACCGACGCGCGCATATTTCCGCATATCGAGAAAACAAAAAAATGAAGCGCGGCTATTACGAGAACATTAAGAATAAATTTAATAATGTTCAGGCGTTTGCCGATTCCCGCTCCGATTGTAAACTGCATAAGCAGAAAAACAAAAAGAGCAGAGACAAGGAAAAAAGGCAGGATAAAAAGTTTGTTTATTTTTTTCGGAAATTCTATTTTTACGAGAAGAGCTGCCGCAAGAACAAGCGATGCCGCAATAACAAGGAAAATATTGGCTCCGAGAAGTCCCGCAGCCACGGCGCATGCAATCACGACAGCGGCAATCCACGGATAAAAGCGTTTATTTTGCTGTAAAATCAACCGCATTGTAACATTCCTTTCAGATATCTGCAAGAGGCAGCGGACGGTCATATTCCCGCTGTCGAAATTCGTAAATCGGTATTTCGGCGGTATTTCGGCGGTATATCGGCAAAAAAGCCTGCGCCGAACAATGTCGTATTATACACTATCATTATTTTTTTTTCAACCCCAAAGCCGTTTTTTCGGTGAATGAATTGCAACTTTTTTGTATTTAATTTCCGAAAATCATAAAATCACGCCCTATTTTCGGTTTTTTTTTCAAAAACATTGACTTTTGTTTATTTCCGTGATAGAATACCCGATAAAGAATCACAAATGTAATGACGGGGAGCAGTAAGGATCGGCGCGTTGCACAGAGAGTACCGAAAGGTGAGAGCGGTACCGAAAGCGGTTCCCGAAGTCGCCCCCGAACAGCGGTTATGAATGCGAACGCATAGTTTCCGACGGTTTCCGTCCGTTACAGCGGATCTGCGTTTTCGATATTTTCGGAAATCAAAAGCGCGGGAAAAGTGTCCGCTGCGGCGGAAATTCAGGTGGTACCGCGCCATTATGCGTCCTGTAATCTTATCGACGATTACAGGGCTTTTATTTTTACGTGTATCAAAATCAGCGAGAAAGGAAGTCGAAAAACATGAAAGAACTCGAAAAACAGTATTCACCGAAAGAAATCGAGGACCGTCTTTACTCATTCTGGAATGAAAACGGTTATTTTACCCCGGACATCCATGACGGCAAGCCCTCTTTTTCAATCGTAATTCCGCCCCCGAATGTCACGGGCAAACTGCACATGGGACATGCTCTCGATGAAACACTTCAGGATATTCTCGTACGCTTCAAGCGTATGCAGGGATATTCGGCTCTATGGATTCCCGGAACCGACCATGCCGGAATCGCAACCCAAATCAAAGTGGAGGAATCGCTCCGCGTAAACGAAGGGCTTACAAGATACGATCTGGGCCGAGACGAATTTCTGAAGAGAGTTTGGGCATGGAAAGAGCAATACGGCGACAACATTATAAGACAGCTGAAAAAGCTCGGCTCATCATGCGACTGGTCGCGTCTGCGCTTCACAATGGATGACGGCTGCTGCAAGGCAGTACGCGAGGTCTTTGTCAACCTATACAACAAGGGGCTTATATACCGCGGAAACAGGATCATCAACTGGTGCCCTCACTGCCGCACCGCCCTTTCCGACGCAGAAGTCGAATACGCCGAACAACCCGGCAACTTCTGGCACATCCGTTATCCGATAAGTGACGGAAGCGGTTATGTCGAGGTCGCAACCACCCGTCCCGAAACGCTTCTCGGCGACACTGCCGTTGCGGTCAATCCGAATGACGAACGCTACAAAAATCTTGTGGGCAAAACTCTCATTCTTCCGCTTGTCGGAAGAGAAATTCCGGTCATCGCCGACGACTATGTCGAGCAGGATTTCGGAACGGGCTGTGTAAAAATCACGCCTGCGCACGATCCGAACGACTTTCTCGTCGGTCAGCGTCACAATCTTCCGCAAATCAAAATTCTCGACGATGACGCGAAAATCAACTGCCCGGGCAGCAAATATCACGGTCTCGACCGCTATGAGGCGCGCCGCATGATGGTCGCCGATCTCGAATCGGAAGGTCTTCTTGTAAAAGTGGTGCCTCATGTTCACAATGTCGGTACCTGCTACCGCTGTCACAACACCGTCGAGCCGATTACATCAGATCAGTGGTTCGTAAAGATGGAACCGCTCGCAGAGCCCGCAATAGAGGCCGTAAAGAGCGGAGAAATCAAATTCGAGCCCGAACGTTTTGCAACAAACTATTACAGATGGATGGAAAACGTTCACGACTGGTGCATTTCACGTCAGCTCTGGTGGGGTCACCGCATTCCCGCTTTCTACTGCAAAAAGTGCGGAAAAATGGTGGTTTCCAAAGAAGATGTCACCGTCTGCCCCGACTGCGGCGGAGAAATGCGTCAGGAAGAGGACGTGCTTGACACCTGGTTTTCATCGGCACTCTGGCCGTTCTCTACGATGGGATGGCCCGAACAGACCGAAACGCTCAAAAAATATTATCCGACCTCTGTGCTTGTAACGGGATACGACATCATATTCTTCTGGGTGGCGAGAATGATTTTCTCGGGAATAGAACACACAGGTCAAAAACCGTTCTCTACCGTATTCATTCACGGGCTTGTACGCGATGCTCAGGGAAGAAAAATGTCGAAATCGCTCGGAAACGGTATCGATCCGCTCGAAATAATCGACAAGTACGGTGCGGATGCGCTTCGTTTCGCGCTTGCGACCGGCAACGCACCCGGCAATGACATGAGATTCTCGGACGAAAAAATCGAGGCCGCAAGAAACTTCAACAACAAGCTGTGGAACGCTGCACGCTTTATACTCATGAACCTGACAGTCGAAAAGGCGAAACTGCCCGATGCCGACAAACTCGAAACAGAGGACAAGTGGATTCTCACAAAATACAACGAACTTATCGGAGAAGTAACGCTGAATCTCGAAAATTACGAACTCGGTGTGGCTCTCGCGAAGCTCTATGATTTCACATGGGATGTCTTCTGCGACTGGTATATCGAACTTGTCAAGCCGAGACTTTCTTCGGGTGACGAGCCGGCTCAGCAGGTGCTCATACATGTTATGACCGGCATTCTGAAAATGCTGCACCCGTTCATTCCGTTCATAACCGAGGAAATCTGGCAGTCTCTGCCTCACGACGGCGAATCTATCATGATTTCCGACTGGCCGAAAAAAGACGAAGCATACATATTCGAAGAAGATGAAAAATCGATGGAAGCGGTTATCGACGCGGTACGTGCAATACGCAACCGCCGTCAGGAAATGAATGTTCCTCCGTCCAAAAAAGCGGCGGTTATAATCGCGACCGACCGCACCGACATCTTCAGCGAAAAGAGCGAAAAATTCTTTATCAAGCTCGCCTCCGCGTCATCGCTGAAGGTTGTAAAAGCATACAATGACGAAACAGCGGTGCAGATTGTCACAAGTGTTGCCACAATCTTTATCCCGCTTGCCGAAATCGTGGATCTCGCAAAAGAGCATGCGCGACTTGAAGCCGAGCTTAAAAAGAATTACGATGAGATTGACCGTCTGAACAGGAAACTTTCAAATCCCGGATTTATCGCGAAGGCACCCGAAGCCGTTATCGCAGGTGAAAAGGCGAAACTCGTCAAGTATACCGAAACGGCCGAAAAAGTCAAAGCGGCGCTTGCCAAACTTCCGAAGTAACATAAATTATCCTGTGTTTTCGGCAGTCATCTGCCGAAAACATAGGGTATTTTGACGACATATTCTTTTTTCTATTGACAAATGCGCGGCTTTTGTTTATAATAACATCCGCACTTAATTTCGCATTTTACCGGGAGGTGATATCATGCAGATTGACATACGCAAACTTATAAAAGGCGACAGTGAGACTGTTGATTTCGAATACGAAACCGATGCCCCCGAAGAACTGCCCGATGTGAGTTTTGACGGCAAAATGCATTTATGCGGAAAAGTTCGCAACATGGCGGGTTATATGACGATCGGCGCATCCGCCGAGATTCCGTTTACGACTCACTGTGCGCGCTGTTTCAAGGAAATCAAACGGACATATAAATTTGATTTTGAAAAGCCGATTGCGGTAAAAGGCAGTCTTTCGGATGAGGAGAGCGAAGAGGACTACATTACAGTCGAGAAAGGTATGCTCGACCCCGACTCCGCAATATGCGAGGCCGTACTGCTCGATTTTCCGATGATTTTTCTGTGCGACGAAAACTGCAAGGGATTGTGTCCGAAATGCGGAGCCGACCTCAATGAAGGTGAGTGCGGCTGTCCCAAAAAAGAAATCGACCCGAGGCTCGCAATTTTGGGAAAACTACTTGACAAATGAGAAATTATGTTGTATAATCCCGTTTAGGTATGCAACAGGTCTATTAGGAGGTGTTCATTCATGGCAGTACCGAAGAGAAAGGTATCAAAAGCAAGACGCGACAAGAGACGTTCAAGTGTCTGGAAGCTCGAAGCGCCCCAGATGCAGAAATGCCCGAAGTGCGGTGAGTTCGTTCTGGCTCACAGAGTTTGCAAGAACTGCGGAACTTACAACGGCAAGGAAATTCTGAAAGTCGAAGCGTAATTGTCGGCTTTTTACAGTTTAATGATGCGTTTTGGGGGCGTGTTTCGTTTTGTAAACACGCCCCGCTTTGATAGCCGCAGGAAAGGATTTGAGGATTTCGGCAATGGTTACTGTTAAATCGGTTAATCACGGCTCGTTTGCCGAAAAGGCGGGCATTCTGCCCGGCGACATACTGCTTTCGGTCAACGGAAACAAAATCCGCGATGTCCTCGATTACAGATTTTACACAACCGAAAAAAAATTATCCGTTCTGCTTCACAGAGGACCGGATCTTATCACCGTTGAAATCACAAAGGGCGAATACGATGATCCGGGGCTCGATTTCGAAACATTCCTGATGGACAAAAAGCAGACCTGCCGAAACAAATGCATATTCTGCTTTATCGACCAGAATCCGAAGGGCATGCGCGACACAATATATTTCAAAGATGACGACTCAAGGCTGTCTTTTCTTATGGGCAACTACGTTACCCTGACGAATATGACAGACGAGGACATAGACCGCATCATCAAAATGAGAATGTCGCCGATAAACATATCGGTTCACACGACAAATCCCGAACTTCGATGTAAAATGCTATGCAACAGGTTTGCGGGATCTACTCTTCCCTATATAAAGCGGCTGGTCGACGGAGGGATAACCGTAAACGCGCAGATTGTGCTCTGCAAGGGCATCAACGACGGCGATGAACTTATCCGTACGCTCGGCGATCTCGGCGCGCTTTATCCGGGAATCGGCAGTGTTGCGATCGTTCCCGCAGGCATCACGGCACACCGTGAAGGGCTGTTTGAACTCGAACCGTTCGGAAAAGACGATGCCGCCGCCGCAATAGACATCATCGATTCATTCGGAAATCGCTATTTCGACAAATACGGGGTTCGGCTTTTCTATCCGTCGGATGAATTTTACATTACCGCGGGTCGTCCGCTGCCCGATGAAAATTATTACGACGGCTATCCGCAGATTGAAAACGGCGTCGGGATGATAACATCGATGAATACCGAATTCGGCATTGCGCTTGACGGGTGCGATGAGAAAATCGAAAAACCGTTTGAATTTGCAATTGCAACGGGTATGGCCGCATACGAATTCATAAGCTCGATAACAAGGCGGTTATGTGAAAAAATTCCGAATCTTCACGGAACGGTATATCCGATTGAAAACGATTTCTTCGGACACACGATAACGGTATCGGGACTTATCTGCGGATGCGATCTTATAAACCAACTCAAAGGCAAAAATCTCGGCGGAAATCTTTTTGTTTCGTCAACCATGCTGCGCGACGAAGGAAATCTTTTCCTTGACGACACATCCAAAGAAGATGTCGAAAAAGCGCTGAACGTAAAAATCACCGAAATAGATTCGGACGGTTTCGACTTTATCGATAAGATAATCGATGAGGCAAAAAGCCGCAATACATAATTCCAATGAAAGGAATATCTAAAAATGAGTAAGCCGATTGTTGCTATTGTCGGACGGCCGAATGTCGGAAAGTCCACATTATTCAACAAGCTTGCGGGGGAGCGCGTTTCGATTGTCGAGGACACTCCCGGCGTTACGCGCGACCGTATTTACTATGAAATAGAGTGGCGCGGCAGACAATGCATGCTTATCGACACCGGCGGTATTGAGCCTGCCGGTGATGACATTATTCTTAAATATATGCGAATGCAGGCGCAAATTGCGATAGAAAGTGCGGATGTTATTATTTTTCTCTGCGATGTCCGCGCAGGTCTTACGGCAGACGACCGCGACATTGCGAGAATGCTTCTGCGTTCGGGCAAACCGGTAGTTGTTGCCGTCAACAAATGCGACTCGGTCGGTCTGCCTCCTGCCGAATATTATGAGTTTTACGAACTCGGATTTCAAAACGATCCGATTGCGATATCATCGGTTCACGGGAGCGGAACGGGAGATCTTCTCGACGCGGTTTACGGCTATTTCCCCGATGAGGAGGAGTCCGACGATGACGGCGACACAATCAAGGTTGCGGTAATCGGCAAGCCGAATGCGGGAAAATCTTCTATAATCAACAGCATTCTCGGTGAAAACCGTCTTATAGTTTCGGATATTGCGGGAACAACGCGTGATGCGATTGACACGCATCTTGAAAACGAATACGGAAAATTCACCTTCATTGACACGGCGGGAATCAGACGTCAGGCTAAAATCGAGGACAAAATCGAGAAATACTCGGTGCTGAGAGCCAAAATGGCAATCGACCGTGCCGATGTCTGCATTATCATGATTGACGCCGTTCAGGGAATAACCGAACAGGATGAAAAAATAGCGGGGCTTGCGCATGAAGCGGGAAAGGCCTCGATAATCGCGGTAAACAAATGGGATCTGATTGACAAGGACAATTCGACCGTAAAAGAATTTACCGATAAGATAAGATGTGCTCTGTCGTATATGACATACGCGCCGATAGTTTTCGTTTCCGCGAAAACCGGTCAGCGTGTTGAGAGGCTTTTCGAACACATTGTTTACATAAACAATCAATCATGCATGCGTGTTACGACAGGTATGCTGAATGATATGCTTGCCGATGCGCAGGCACGTGTTCAGCCGCCGTCCGACAAGGGACGCCGCCTTAAGATATACTATATGACGCAGGTCGGTGTAAAGCCGCCGTCATTTGTCATTTTCTGCAACGACGCACGTCTGTTCCACTTTTCATATCAGAGATACATCGAAAATCAGCTCAGAGAGGTATTCGGATTCAGCGGTACCCCGATAAAGCTGAACATACGTATGAAGGGTGAGGAAGGCGGTGATTGACAAAGTGGAGTTTTTTCTGTACAAACTGTTTTTCAACGGTGATCCCGATATCGGAATTATCACTAAAGCCTTTCACATTTCCGTGTCGGAGTCCGGAGTTTCCTCTGCTCTTCCGATATGGCTGCTCGTTCTGATACTTCTTTCGCTTGCGGCTGTCGGCTATCTTCTCGGAAGTCTGAATTTTTCATTGCTGATATCGCGTTTTATCTTCCATGATGATATAAGAAATCACGGAAGTCATAATGCGGGAACCACAAATATGAACCGCACATACGGCGTTTTGGCAGGTGTTTTAACGCTTGTCGGTGACACGCTCAAAGGAGTGATGGCATCTCTTCTCGGACTGCTGCTTATCGGGCATACCGCGGCATACATTGTCGGTTTTTTCTGTATACTCGGTCACTGTTTCCCTGTCTTTTTCAAATTCAAGGGAGGCAAAGGGGCCGCGCCGTCTGCGGGCGTAATGCTTGCGGCCGATCCGATTGTCGGTATACTCGTTATTTTGATTTTCTGTCTTATCATTCTCGGAACAAAATATGTTTCGCTCGGCTCGATTATCGCCGCGCTGATGTTCCCGCTGCTGCTTGACAGAGTTTTCGCACTTTTGACGGGCGGTTTTCATCCTCCCTTTCTGATGATTATTTCGGCACTTCTGATGACGGCAACCGTGCTTTTCGCGCACCGCTCGAACATCGGACGACTGCTTTCGGGAACCGAAAACAAAATCAGTTTCGGAAAGAAGAAAACGGAGAGTGAAAAATCGTCTCCGCGTTCGCTTCATCATATCGACGATGATGACGAATCGGATGAAAACGACAGCGGCAGTGAAAAGAAAAGCGAAAACAGCGGCAAATAATCGGCGAGATAAGTCGGGATAAGTTATATAAGAAAAGTTGTAAAAGTTTAAGTTTTTTTGAAATTACTATTGCATTTTCAAAATTAGTATGCTATAATGTAAGACGCTGATTTGATAATTAATGATTTATGGAGGTATAGAGTATGGCTAAATGTGAACTCTGCGGAAAAAGCGTTGTATTCGGTGCAAGTGTTTCTCACTCCAACCGCAAGACTAACAGAGCATGGAAGCCGAACATCAGGAAAGTGAAAGCTGATATAAACGGAACTCACAAGACCGTCTATGTATGCTCCCGTTGCCTGCGCTCCGGCAAGCTTAACCGCGTTCAGACCGAGATTAAGGTTAAAGAAGTTTCAACCGCTCCCGCAGCTGTCGAGGCAGTCGAAGAAGCTGTTGTTATAGAGCCTGTTGTTGAGACAGTGTCCGAAGCTCCGGCTGAGAACGCTTAATGATCGTTTTTCCGACATTCGAGGACGGACATAAAGTCCGTCCTTATTTGTTTTTATCCGAAAATGTTCCGCATACTGCCATAGAAGAAATACGCAAAATATGTGCGGAAGATACGGGATATTTTGAGGATATAATCGGGCTTCCGCCCCACGACTCGATTGACGCGCCTGTTGCGTCGCATCCGGATATGCTCGCACTGCCGATTTTTTCGGGCGGGAGGCGGCAGCTGTATGTTTATGAGAGTTATTACAAAAGCAACCGCGACATATTCGACTCTCGCCGAATATATCCGCAGACAGTCGGCAGAGAACCGAATCCGAAATATCCGAATGATATTCTCTTGAATTTTCTGATTTACAAAAATCACATCATCGGCAGAACCGATATGATGCAAAGCGAACTGAAAAATCCCGGTTTTTCGGAAATTTACGCAAAGCAGGGATATGCGCGCTGTTCGGTCTGTCTTTTGGGCGACGGAGCGATTACCGCCGATGCCTGTCTTGCGGACATTCTCTCAATGCTCGGAGCGGATGTGCTGAAAATATCATCCGGGAGCATAGTTCTCGATGGATACGGATACGGATTTATCGGCGGAGCAACGCTTGTATGCGGAAAACATCTGTTTTTCTTCGGAAATCCGCTCGGACATCCCGACGGCAGTAAAATGATTGATTTTGCGAAAAAGCACGGATACATTCCGCACGGTCTTACCGGTTTTGAAAATTCGGAAGATTTATTTGACTTCGGAGGCGGATTTCTCTTTTGATTTTTTGATAACAGACATTTTTTATATGTCAGCCGGAACATTATAACTATTTACGGCTTATTGATATTTACGGCTTATTGACTAAGCCGACAGCGGAGGATCAACGATTAAATGCACAATATTAAACATACAACCGCGTTTCTTTTGGCATCGGCAATTCTTGCGACTTCCCTTCTTTCCGGCTGTCAACTGAACGGATATGAAAGCAGTTCGAAAGTCGAAACACGAAAAAATATCGTAACAGCCGACGGCAGTTCATCAAATGTCGACAGTTCAACGACAGATACGGGCGACCGTCCGAAACCGATAACAACCATAACAACCGCAGATAATTGGGAGCCCGCAGTTCCGCCCGAATCCGACAATGTAATTGTCCGCGTTGCCGATTATATCAAAGACGTCGTAATAGACATACGTTACGGCAGCACAAACAACAGCACGGGAACGCAGATATACAAATTCAAGGATGCGTATCTGAGATACGGCACCGTAAAAAAACTCGAATATGCCGCAGAGCTTCTCGCCGAGAAGGGGTTGAAACTCGTTATTTGGGACGCATTCCGTCCGCTTGAAGCGCAGTTATCGCTTTACCGCACGCAGCCGGAATGCATGACAACGCCGACGGCCGGAAAATATCTTCGATTCAACAATGCCGATGCGGTATCGGTTTCGGCAGTAAAATCGGACGGCAGCCAAATTGAACTTCCATCCGATTTCTTCGGCGAGAACAGAGAAAGAAATTCGGGCAATGCGACCGCCGAGGCAAAAAAGAATGCGCAGATTATCGATGATGCGATGCTGCAGGCGGGTATGGTAAGATATCTCGATGACGAATGGTACAATTATGCCGACAGTGATGAGTATCCGCTCGCCGCGACAACCACGGTTGACGAAAACGGTGTACGCGAATGCGAAAGCTGGATTGTCGACTGCAACAAATCCATATCGCTTCGAAAAGAGCCGTCAACCGATTCTGATTCGGTTATCGGGGTTGCAAAAGGCGAAAAGGTAAAAGTAATGTTTTTCACCGAAAAATTCGCTTACTGTGAATACAAAGGCGTTTACGGTTATGCGCTTGCGGCTTATGTCGTACAGTCGGACGAAAACGGGTACAAAAGCGATCTTTCGGTTGTCAATGTATCCGAAGATTACGATTATTATGAGATGCAGGAAGATCTTGCCGAACTTGTGAGTCTTTACCCCGATAAAATCAGTCTTAAATCAATCGGTAAAAGCGAGGAAGGCAGAGACATGACCGTTGCGGTAGTCGGCAATCCAAACTCGGAAAACCGTATTTTCATCTCGGCGGCAATCCATGCCAGAGAATATATGACGGCAGCCCTTGCTATGGCGCAGATAGAATACCTGCTTTCGCACGGCGATACGATATCATCAATCGGTGAGGTTACCATTTCGCAGATGCTTGATGATGTCTGCATCTGTTTTCTTCCGTTTACAAATCCCGACGGCGCGTATATCGTCACATCGGGTAAAATCCCCGACGAGTTCAAGAAAAGATACGGCTCATCGTACGCCGCTAAATGGAAGGCAAATGCCAAAGGCGTTGATCTGAACGCGAATTTCGATGCCGATTGGGAAAGCTACGGCGGAGCATACGGCTCAAAAAAGGAGCCGTCATATATGAGCTATAAGGGAACAGCGCCCGAATCCGCATCCGAATCCAGAGCTGTTGCCGACTACATCCGCTCGGAGAATTTCGATACCGTGCTCTCCTATCACACCACCGGCTCATACATCTACGCGTCATATAAGAAATATACGGAAACCAACGACAAGAGCAATAAAATTGCGAGATATATCGCAGGCAGATCGGGATATGTAATCGCACCACAGTCGAGTACAAGCACTGCCGGCCTTAAAGACTGGTGCATAAAAATCGGCATACCGTCGGTCACGGTCGAGTTCGGAACGGCATCTACTCCGCTGATGCTCCGAGATTTTGACAATATATGGGCACGCACGAAAGACATACCGTATCTTGCATATCTTTGGGTTTCAAGAAACACATAAAAGTAAAAATCAAGAGCGTAAAACCGAAAATTCGGTCTTACGCTCTTGATTTTTTATGTTTTATTCAACAATCGGTGTACCGGTAAATGCGCCCTGTCCGTATTTCGAGCCGCGCGGTACATCAAGTTCGGTGAGCATTGTGCAGTCGGAAAATGCATATTTGCCTATGCTGACAGGCGTTTCTCCGAGAAATTTCACACTGCATAGAATTTTTGCGCCGGCGAGAAATTCGTCGGGCAGTTCGGTTATGCCCGCGCCGATTTCAGCGCATATTATAATCGAGCTGTACGAGTCGAGGTCATCGGCAAGCGAGTCGCCGACTTTTCCTATTCCCGAAATAACAAGCGTTCCGTCGGTATATATATACCAGTTTATACCGTTATAGCGTTTATAATAGGCGAGCAGTTTTTTTGCGGTGATATATGATGCACCGCTTTTTTCGGCAATCATCTCGGCTGTGCCGAATCCGGTTTCGTATCCCTTTATCGTTCGAAGCGAGGTGCATCCGTCAAAAGCGTTTTCGGCGGCGGTTTCCGCAGCTGCGGGAATCGTCAATGTGGTGAGTGCCGAATCATTCTCAAATGCGTAATTTCCGATTGATGAAAGTGTCATCGGCAATTTTACGCTTGTCAGCGATCCGAGCTCCGAAAATGCATAATCGCCGATTTCGGTAATTCCCTCTTCGATTTCCACCGATGTGATTTCATCGGCAATTATATTCCATCCGAAATCGGATGCCGAACTGCCGTTTTTTATGCTGCCGCTTCCGCTGATTTTGAGTGTACCGTCCGAATAATACCATGTCGTATTTTCGCCGCAGCTGAGATCGCCGAGTATCTCACTCTGAACGTATCCGCAGTCGGCGCAGATTCTCTTTCTTTCCATCAGCCATACTTCTTCCCAATCGGAATAGTTATGTGCGATACTTGTATAGACTGCGGAAAAGCTGCCGCCGCTTTCGGATGCAACCGTATTTTCATCAAGTCGGTCCCAGCCGGCAAATTCGTAAGAAAAAGCGTCATCCGACGCTTTTTCGGGCTGTTTTGCGGGCGTATATATCCTGCTTCCCGGGTACATATAATATGTGCAGATTACCGTTCCGTCCCAATCGATAAAATCATACGGGACCGTTCCTTCATTGTTGATTATCGAGCTGTAATCTTTATAGCAGACATTCAGATCGGCGTTTCCCTGCACACCGTCAACACTGCCCTTATCGTAATACTGCCATACGCCGTATTTTTCACTGTAATCGCCGCTCGGCTGTCCGTCGGATGTCCACTGCGCAATCCACAGTTCATAAACGGGTGCGAGCGTATCATAGTTGAGAAGTGTATTGAACCAGTTTCTGTTCGCGTAAACACCTGCGTAATAGCCGGATGCCGCTATCTTTTCGCAGAACGAGAGCATCATTTCGGTAAGCTCCTGCCGTGGCAGTGCCTGCTGTTTGATATTTTCAATGTCGCAGTAGACGGGCATATCAAACTGTTTTCCGCAGATAAAGCTGAGATATTCCTCGGCATCGGCTTCGGCTTCTTCAACCGACATCGCGTATGTATAGTAATATGCGCCGACCTTGAGCCCTGCGGCTTTGGCCCTTTCGTAGTTTTCTTCGAAATACGGATCTTTATTGCCGGTCGATCCCGCGCGGATAATTACGAAATCTATACCGTCCGCTTTCGCCTTTTCAAAATCCGACGATTTACACCAGAACGAGACATCGACGCCGTAAGTTACATTCTCATCGTTTTTTCCGCCCGAAGCGCCGTTAAAGTAGCTGTTCGGGGTGATAAACGACCAACTGTTCAGAACAACCTCTTTATCGGTAAGAATCAGATGGAAGCGGTAATAATATCTTGTATACTCCGACAGCCCGTCAACCGTGATTTCGACCGACGAGATGTTTTTACCGACCTGTACGCTTTTGTATTCTTTGAGATTGTCTTCGGATGTTCCGAGATACAGGATATATTTTGTCACGAATGTTTTCGATATTTTAAGATTTATCGTTGCCTGACTTCTTGTTATATCGGAAGCGTACGAATTTTTAACCGTAATTCCCGACTCTTCTTCGCTGACCGTCGGCAGTGAATCGGCGCCGATTTCGTCATCGGCTATTATCCACGCCGCAAGCGCCGACAGAAAAACAGCTACCGCAACCAGCATCGCAATCATCTTTCTGCTCATAGATTACGCCTCCTTCAAAACTTTTCTTTATTTTACTATTATTTTTCGATGTTGTCAAGCATTTATATAAAGAATGCGGGTCGGAGCTTTTGATGTCCGACCCGCCGATGTGTTAAATTATTTTGCTTTTGTTTCGGTACCCATAACCTTGATTTCGGTAATTGCCGCCGATTTTTCGCTGTTTCCCGAATGGAAATCCGAGAATTTCAGCGAGGTGGTCTCAACGTTTCCGATTTCGACCGTAATTACGGAGTCACTGTCGCCGAGCAGAATTCTCTTCGAGCTGCCGTCCGAGAATGTGACGAGGCAATCGGAGAAATGCGTATCGGCATCGGCATCGCGCAGTATAATCTGCAGTTCGCAGACTGTTACGGTCCGTCCGAAATCTATTGTGAGTTCGGTATTTTCATCAACCGTTTTAGGCTGCCATGATTGATTCGGATATTTTCCCGATCCCTCGTTCGAGCAGAATCCGTCAATAACATTGCGTGCGGAATAATAATCTTTGCCGTCCTTTACCTCGGAGGAGGTTGCGTGCGGGTATACATTTGTCGCCGCGGCAGTATCATACTGATTCTTCGCGAGATTATGCACGTTTGAGAGTTCATCCTCTCCGACTATTCTCGCGGTTATATTATTTGACGAATATGTAACACCGAGTGAAGGCTTGAATGTATTCGGATAACAGTTGTCGAGCGACGGCAGGGTTATCGTAAGCTCGGAATCGGGGCAATAGATTATCGTTTCGCCGACACGCGAGCTGAGACATATTGCGACATAATGCTCGCCCTCGGGCAGTTTAACCGTTATCTTATCTCCCTGCTTATATACCTTTGAGGTTGAAAGTGTGACAATGCCCTTGCCGGTAGCCGATACCGATTTACCTGTTGACGGTTTATACGTAACGGTAAGTTCTTTATCCGAGAGTTCGCCCGAAATGCTCTGCTTTGCGGCTTTATCGAGCATATCGTAATAATTGCGCTTATTGAGTTCCTCGTCATATTCGCGGCGGTCGTTCGAGCTCCAATAGGTATTCGAATCATAACTTCCGTAGCACGGAACGCCGAGGTCAATCCAGCAGGCAATCGCGCGTATTTCGCTGTCGGTAAGTCCGCCGTGTCCGCTGCGCAGTCGGCTTATCAGCGCCGATTTATGAGCGCCGTACTGATAGGGACTGAGCATTTCGCACTGGCTCATCGAAGATACCCAGTTCGTATACTTATTTGTCGCATTTGCCACCCACTGATAAACGCTTCCGTTTTTCTCCGCCTTAGACTGAGTGAGAACAAGATAGGACATCGGGAAGTATTTTTTCATTCTGTCAGCGAGAACATTTACCGATTCGAGCGATATTGCCGATTCGGCGCTTGTTTCGACCGCGTAAAGTCCGAGATCGAACTCATATCCGCCGACATGCTGATGCAGGCTTACCGCGATAACATTTTCGCCTTCCCTGATTGTTCCGCTCGGAACCGATACTTTGATTTTTACATAGTCATCGGTCCACTGCGTATCGGCAAGCACCTGTACGCCGTTAATATATATATAGCAGGTGTCGTCATAGTAGGTGTCAAGATAAATCGCGAAGTTCTCGCCGAGATCGCTCAGCTTATTTACGGTGAAGGTCTTTCTTGCCCAAAGATAGTTTTTGCCGTCGTATGTCCAGTCGGTCGTCTGCCCCTGAAGTCGGTTACCGAAGGGCGTTTTACCCGATTTCCACGATGAATCGTCAAATCCCGTCTTTGTCCAGCTGTCTGCGCTTGAAGTTGAGTATTTTTCGCTTGCCGCAGTGTAGTATTTCCATTCCGACCTCGTAGAGAAGAGGTTTGTCGTCTTGGCGTCTCCGCCGTTGCCGCCTGCGGGTTTGGTCAGAACCGCGCAATCGAAGAACATTCCGTCATCATTGCCTGTTACGCTGACCGCAATTTCGTTTTCGCCGACTCTGAATGCTCCCGCAGCATTGCTCAAAGAGATTTCTTCATAAGACGACATCGAACGTGTTCCCGAATATACCGATTTGCCGTTTACAAATATCTCTATCTTACCGGTATAGGCAAGTTTCAGAGCGATATTACAGCTGTTTATGTCATATTGCGTACAGGTTACCGTCTTACGCAGGCTGAAGCTGTCCGACGACACACGTGTATTTATTGAGTCGGGAGCAGTACCCGATTTACCGAACGGTGCAGACGCGAGAGTCCAGTTTTCATTGATTTTGTCTGTTTTCCAGCCGCCCTCAACCTTCGATGAGGTATAATACCATTTATCGCGGTCGGTCACAAGATACATGGCGGCGGTATTGTCATCGCTGCCGAGTATTCCGGCGTTAATTTCATCATAAGCCGTCTCGGTATCGCCGTGGCAGGATATGCAGTTTTTGTCGAGTATCGGCTGTACTACCGAAAGGTAGTCGAAACCGATATAATTTTTCGAATACGGATCATAGTCTTCGTATTCCTCACAGTCCGCCATCCACAAATCGGGTTCGAGCGTTTTCACGCCCTCAAGCATTGCCTGTGTCGGTGTGGAAGCTGCGGTCGGCGCATAGTTTTTATCAAGATGACAGCCTATGCACGAGAAATATTCTCCCGGCTGAAGTGTTGACCAGCTTCGCATGGTCTGGACAACATCGCCGTTTTCATCGAGAAGCTGGAAATATACGGGCGTTTCCGACGGTACGGTAAACAGTACCGAGCCGTCTTCACAGACGGGAACGATACCGAGAACCCGCTTGACATCCCATGCTCCGTTTCCGGTTGAAATCGGTGAGTAGGGGTCGGAGGATCCAGTTCCTCTGCCGACTGTCGCGCCGATTGCCGACGAGCGGAATTCAAGGCCGACCACGCGCAGATATTTTACGCTTCCCTTTTCGATTTTGCTCTGTCCCTCGTATACGTTTGCGACATAGTATGTTCCGGTGCTTTCCGAATAATCGACCGACGATGCGCGGTTGAAGCGTGATGTCGTCTTTATCGGGACTATCTGGCTTGCGGGCATCGAACTTGATCCCTCGGCGATGGTTACAGATTCGCCGCTTGTATTCATAAGCACGATGTCAAATTCCGTATCCGATCCGCTGTACTGTTTGCAGGTTGATACGAGAAATTCGGTTTCGCTTATGGGGTACGGATATTTATATACTCTGCCCTCCTGATAGTAGGCGGTATCGTTGCTTTCGGACGCCTGAATGGATTTGGTATACTTATCCGATCTGACGTAGCTGATGCATTCTTTGCCGTTTCGGCCCTCATTCGTGTCGATTATGGCAAGCTTTCCGCACTGATAGATATGGTGTCCGCAGACTATCGCAACATATTTGCCGGTTGCACCGGGAATCTCTCTTGTATGCAGAAGTGTTGTCGGGTTATTCGAGTCGTTTCCGAAAAGTTCGGTCTGACCCGTTCCGTCTTCGAACATCTGGAAAACAGACTGAACATACATCTGGTTTCTGTCGTTATAGTCCCAGCGCGTATAGATTACTCTGCCGTCTTCCGCAGTTGTCGGATATGTGGTATGCACCTGATCATAGCCGAGTCTTATAATATTGTTTCCGTCGGCATCGCATTTATACATATTCGAGACGGGAGTAATCCAGCAGTCGACCGTCTGTGTATCACGCGTGGAATTGAAAATTATGCTTCCGTCCGAGGTGAAAACGGGCTCTATGTCGGCCTGACCGTTACCGAATGTAAGCTGTTTATTTTCATCTGTCGTGAGATCGTACACATAAAGATGATAGTCGTCATTTTCGTTTGACTTCATCGAATAAACGACCTTTGTGCCGTCTTTTGACACATCGGGATCGCGGATTACACCTTTTTTGCAGTTTACGAGTGTTTTTTCTTCCTTAACGACTTTTCCGTCCGCGTTCGTAAGAGTCAGGAGCGTCATTTTCGATCCCGGTCTGAATGTCGATTCGTTTCCGTCCGCACTCTGGTTTCCGCTGTTATACTCTTCGGCAAGTCCTTCGGTATACGCGTAATGAGAACCGCCGAGCTGTTTATGGTAGACGACTATATAGCTCGTGGCGCAGTCCATCATGTGTTCGAGAAGCTCGGAGTTTTCAAACGTATCACTCGCCGAAATCGGCAGGCCGATACAGAGCGCGGCTACAAGTGTCCCGAGAACGGCGGCTATAATCGCTATTCTGAAAAATACGCCCTTTTTGAAATCATTTTTCATGATATTTTCCTGCCTTTCTTATCATTTCGTTATTTTCAGCGGAGTCGCCGCGGCGTTTCCGCTGCCGTCGGTTATGCTTACGATACAATATGCCGCATTTTCGCCGACATCGATCGGAGTCGTCAAAATCGCGGTAACTCTTTCGGCTCTCGCGGCTTTTTCAACGGTTGCCGACGACTCGCCGATGAGATTTCCGCCGTTGTCAAACAGCTCGACTTTAACCGTTACCTTGCCGCAGTCATCCGACTGACCGATAACCGAGACCGATTTAAGCTGTTTTCCCGCAACGAGTTTATTATAAGTATCGTCGCTGTTCGTCACCTGTTCGACACCGTATATTTCACCTTCCGAGCCGATTGACAGAATGAACTCGGCAAGATCGGCGGCATCCGTATCCGATATTGTTTTGCCCGATTTTGTGACGAAATATTTTACCGTTTCTTCCATATCGGTAAATTTTCCGATATATGTCCACGGAGAGGTGCGCCATACCTCAACAAGTGTCGGTGTATCCATCTCTCGATTTTCCCACGAGTCGTCAAATTCGAGTGTCGGTGTTTCATGGAGTTTTAAGTCGGTATAAAGAGGTGCGGGATGGCAGACGGCGCATCCGTAGCTTTCGAACAGTTCTTTTCCGTGCTTTGCCGAGTCGGTCAAGCTGCCGTCATCGTTCAGATAAGGCGATGCTACGGGCTCAAGCGTGCGCAGATAGGCAATCATGGCATTTGAAATAGCCTCGCTGTCGATATTATCGTTCCAGAGGGGAGTTCCCGACACGCTTCCCGACACGCCGTGCTCGCCGTTTTCTTCGAGTCCGGTTGCAAGGCAGGGCGGCGTACGCATTACATAAAGCATGCTCTTGGTCTGTTTTGATGTTCCGATGCCGTCGCCGAGCTCATCCCAGTTGAATCCGCCCGATCTTGCATCCGGATGACATGATGCGCATGACTGCCAGTTCTGGTAGCAGATTGATGCATCATTCCAATATATCTCACCCGCTCTTACCTCGTCGCTTTCGGGCTGTTCTTCTGCTTTGAGAGTCGCGACCACGCCGAACTCGGATTCATCAACAACCTTGACCGTACCCGAATAATACTCGGCGACATACACTTTACCGTTTGATACATCAATCGCGCGTGCGCCTTTTCCGTCAAGCGCAAGACGTGTTTTCGCATCTTTGGCAAACGGAATATAGTTTACGATTTCCTCTTTTGATGAAATCGGAAGGTCAGAATTTTTCTTTCCGAGTTTGCTCACCGCCGAATTCAGTTTCGCTATATCAACGCGCACAAGTTCATCGGTGCCGGCAAGAGCGCAGTAAAGTTTGCTTCCGTCATCCGAGACGGCAAGTCCCCACGGATTCGGTGCGCCGTGATCGACATCGTCGAGAAGGAATGTATAGCTTACCTCTTTAGACGCGGTATCGATTACGCTGATTGCGTTTGTATTTACCCAGCCTGCGTCAAGCTGTGTTGTCGGATACTGATAACGGCTGACGATATGAGACACATATACCGTATTTCCGTCGGTCGATGTCACTATATCCTTGACGTTGCCCGCGCCGTTGACAAGGCTTATATTCTTTGACAGCTTATCGGATGTCGTATCTATAACCGATACCGATGCGCTTACGGAGTCGTCCGTCGCGGAATCATCGGGAAGATGGCAGGCAACATAGATGTCGGTACCCGAAAGCGCAAGTGCCATAGGCTCGCGCATTACCGGGATTTCGGATATTTTTTTGTTTTCGGTCAGGCTGACCACCGCGACCGAAGACGAAAATCTGTTTGAAACATACGCCTTATTTCCGATGACGATTATATCTGTCGGAGTATGTCCGACGGTTATACTGCCCTCTTCTTTAAGTTCGCTCGAAAGAACAACGAGTTTCCCGCCGAGTCCGCCGACAAGCGCATACACTTTATCGCCGTCCGACACAACGTTATTCACGCTGCCGTCGGCAACATATGTCGCAACTGTCTTGCCGTCGCCGTCGATTTTATAAACGGCGTTTCGGGTTGCGTCCGAAATATAGGCAAATCCGCTGCCGTCAACCGAAATTCCGGACAGCGACATATATTTGCCGCTTATCACGGGTGTCTCTTTGCCGCCGTTTTCGGTTGTTTCGGACGGTTGGGTTTTACCGCACGCGACAAGTACGAAAAGCAGTGCGGAAAGCGCCGCGGCAATCGCCGCCGCGACCGCAAATCTGCGGCGTTTTGTGTTTTTTTCGGTCATCATCTTTTCCATATTGCACAGCCTCCGAAAAATATTTACTGATTTGTCGAGTAGGAATGTACTCCCGATGAAATAATGTTTACAAAGAAAAATGTGATAATTATGCCGACAAAGCCCAAAATCGCAAGATAGGGTGCGATTTTTCTCAGCTTTTTATCCCGTCTGAAATGGAGATAGAGAGTATATACAAGCCAAGTTATAAGCGCCCATATTTCCTTTATATCCCACGACCAGAAATGTCCCCAGACCTCGTTTGCCCAGATTGCTCCGAAAAACATTCCCATAGTGAGAAACGGATACATCACGCAGGCGCAGTCATAAGCCCCGCCTTCTTTGCGCAGCCTGTCCTCCGGTTTTTTCGCAAAAAGTCCCGCGACCGAAACAAGAAATATGACGGCGCCCATTGTGTACGCTATCATATAAACGAGCACATGCGGAACAAACCACGGCGACTGCAGTGCCGGTGCGAATTCCCATGCCGATTTCACTTCCATAAAGACAAGTCCTGTCATTATAACGGCGGGAACGAGGATGAAGTACGGTGCCATCCAGCCTCCGTCCCGAATAAACCGCATATAGATATATATCGGAAGGAAACATATTCCGAGGAAGGTCAGCACCTGATACATGCTCACAAACGGCACATAGCCGTTTACAAGATAATTGTTGACTACGAGAAAGAGATTCGCCGCGAATCCCGCCGCCCAGAAAATACGCATTGCCGTTTTGCCGCTCTTTTTGAAAATCGAAAGAGCAAACGCGGCATAATAGAGCATTGCGGCGGCGGCGGCAATGATTTTCAATGTTATCGCATCCATATTCATTCGCCGTCACCTTCTTCGCCGTCCCGGTCATCATACTTTTTTTTGCCGATAACGCAGGTCATAACCGTGCCGACAAGCGTCATGCACATACCGCCGACAACCGCGTATTCACCCGGATCTTTCTTGAAAGCAAGGCTTACGGTCTGCCGACAGACATAAACATACGCCTTATTTTCATGTATCAGTACATGCGCGTATGCGGGAGTCCGCACAAGTCCCGAGAGAATACCGTCGGTCAGCTCTTCGCCTCCGTATTCGCTTGCATATCCGCCCGCGCTTTTCATATAATAATAATATCTTTCTATCGGATATTCAATGTCATCGAGCAGGTCGGACAGCGACTGCCAGTCATCACCGTAAAATTCGTAATCGAATTTATAATGTCCGAAATTTTTTACAAACTCGTTTTTTCCGTCGCCGTAATCCATAAGATAAATCTTCCAGCCGTTTTTACGCACGGTGCGGTTTACTTCAAGCTCCGCCGTTTCGCCGTCCGAAAATGTCAAATCGGCATGATAGAATTTATCCGAGCCGCTTTCGTATTTTTCGACCGTGAATTTATCGATTTCGACGCCGAATCCGAATTCGCAATATTCGTCCTCGCCGTCATCGTTCTGCGTGTAGAATCCGTCATAGCCCTCGCCCACGGTGAAATTAAGATTATAATATTCACCCGAAATATTATATGCGAGAAATCCGACAAGCATCACGAGAATGCCCGCGTGAGTCAGAGCGAAACCGATTTTATATATTTTCGGGCGATAGTCATACATGGCGAGGCAAACGATTTGCACAAGCGCGTAAATCGAAAAAATCAGGAGTGTCGGCCACGAGTGCATCGAACTGCCGTCATTTTTTACGGTTGCCGTAATTGCCGACACCGAAAGCGCCCCGACAAGCACAAGCATAATCAAATACGATATTCTGCGAAACACATTCATTTTATCTTCATATCACCTTTATTCGTCTGTAAAATTTGCCGCAGAGTGCGTCAAACATATACATATTATTATATCACATCATAAAAGTTTCTGTAAATTGACACATCCGACAAAATATCGCGGTTTTTTTTTGCGAACTGCACAAACGAATTTTTGCTTTCTCCGAAAAAAACAGAAAAATTATATGTTTTTATATTTTATCATTCGATAAATCGACGGCGTACATTTCATATATTTTTTGAACACTCTGTTATAATATGTAACCGTCGAAAAACCGACCTCGTTTGATACGTCGGTAATCGATTTTGACGTATTATGGAGAAGTGTCCCCGATTTTCTTACTCTTACCGCATTCAGATATTCGGTAAATGTCACGCCGGTTGCCGATTTGAAAAGGCGGCAGAAATATGAAGTGTTAAGCCCCATAAGTTCGCTGACATCCTCTAATGTAAGCGGTCCGGCATAATTTTCATTTACATAGTTCAGTGCGGGAAGCAGTCTTTCGACTGCCGACAAATCGGCGGTCACGGTCGGATTTTCCGTAATTCCGAGTCTTATCAGTCTGCCGATTATTCTGTATACAGATGATTTTACCATAAAATCGTATGCCTGCTGTCTGTCAAAATATTCGGACAGAATATTATTGATTTCACGAACGATTTCGTCATCGCTTATGACCGCGCAGTCCTTACCTTCCGATTTTATTACCGAAAGCATCGGACGTGCATCATCCTGACCGAAAAAACCGATGCGTATCTGCACGATTGCATAGTTGAGATCATCGGTCAGCGCAGTCGTGAAATGAGGCACACGCGAGCCTGCGTAGAGCACCTGCCCCGACGATGCCGCATATTCTTCGCCGTCAACCGTCATACTCATTCTTCCGCTTTTGACAATGAGAAGCTCGATTTCGTCATGATAATGAATATCACAGATTTTACCCTTTTTCAGACGTTCGCCGGGATGCCAACTTATATGAGTGGCGCTGTCCGGAATACTCGGCAGTATGGTTTCGTTCTTCATTTTCCGCCAATTCCTTTCAAATGTCAATATTGTGCAAGAGATAGTAAAAATATGTATAGACTGAACTCTGTTGCCGTTGTATAATTCATTATACAATGGTAAACCATAAATGTCAATAACTATAAGAAATAACCAAAAAAAGGAGATCAGATTATGGCAGAAAAAATCAACTCGAGCCTTGACGCGTTCAAGGAAAATCACGAAGAAGTAAAAATCGACACTAACCGCAAGCTCAAAATCGGTTTCATCGGAACCGGCTGGATAGCTGCGGCTCACATGGAAAACTACAAGAAAATGCCCGATGTCGAAGTTGTTGCCGCCGCCGACCTCATTCCCGGCAAGGCAAAAGCTTTCATGGACGGCTTCGGCAACACCGAATGCAGATGTTATCTGTCGGGTCACGAAATGCTTGAAAACGAGCCCGATCTTGACGCCGTTTCAATCTGCACATACAACCGTCAGCACGCACCCTGCGCCATCGACGCTCTCGAGCACGGCGTAAACGTTCTTCTCGAAAAGCCGTTTACGGTAACTCTCGACGAAGCAATCGAGGTAATGCGCGCCGAAAAGAAATCCGGAAAGATTCTCTCAATCGGATTCCAGCCCCGTTTCAACCCCAACATGCAGATGCTTAAAAAGTTCGTTTCGTCGGGCGAGCTCGGCAAAATCTACTACATTCAGACAGGCGGCGGACGCCGCAGAGGTATCCCCACTCCGTTCGGCACGACGTTTATCGAGGACAAGACCGCAGGCATCGGAGCAATGGCCGATATCGGATGCTACTCTCTCGATATGTGCCTTAACGCGATCGGATATCCGAAGCCGATTACCGTATCCGGCTACACTTCCAATTTCTTCGGCACCGATCCGTCATATTTCACGGCGGAGGGCAAGCCCGCAGAATACGCAGAACTGTTCGGAGTCGATGACTTCGCGGGCGGATTTATCCGTCTTGAAGGCGGAATAGTTCTCGACTTCCGTATTTCATGGGCAATGAACATGGACACCTGCGGAGACACTCTTATCCTCGGCACAAAGGGCGGTCTGCGCATCCCGTCAACCGAATGCTGGAACGGCTCTATCGGCGGTCCCATGAAAGTTTACCGTACTCTTCCGAATACAACCACCGAAGTATGCTGGGAAATCCCGATGCTTCCGAACACCAAAGAAGGCGAATTCTTCTACAAGATACGCTCCTTCCTTGACGCAATCAAGAACGGCGGCAGCTCACCCGTTCCGTCATCGCAGATCGTCTACAATCAGGCAATCATCGACGGCATCGTACGTTCGTCCAAACTCGGACACGAAGTCGAAATTACGGTTCCCGAAGTTTGATTTTAAGATCTGCGCGGTTTGATTTTCGCGGCTACGATTTTTGACTTACATCGGCGCGCGAAAAACTTAAATTCTATAAAAAAGGAATGGTTATGATTATGAAAAAATTCAAAATAGGCATACAGCTTTACTCGCTCAGAGACGAGATGGAAAAAGATTTCTTCGGCACACTCAAAAAAGTCAAGGAAATCGGATATGATTATGTCGAATTTGCGGGATATTTCGGACATACCGCAAGAGAAGTCCGCTCTATGCTCGACGAACTCGGTCTCACCTGCATTTCGGTTCATCAGGGTCCGGATATTTTCCTTGAAAACGGACAGGAAGCGGTTGATTATCTGAAAACAATCGGCGCAAAATACTGTGCAGTTCCGTGGTACTCCCTCGAAAACTTCATGGGTGACAAATTCGACGAAACAATCGAAAAATTCAAGAAGGTATCCGCTCTGCTTAAAGAAAACGGAATACAGCTCACCTATCACAACCACGATTTCGAATTCACCAAAGTCGACGGAGAGTATATTCTCGAAAAGATCTACGCCGCAATGGGTGATGACATCGAAGGTGAAGTTGACACCTGCTGGGCACATTATGCCGGTGTCGATCCGTCGAAGTTCCTTCTCAAATACTCCGGAAAGATGAAAACGGTGCATCTCAAAGATTTTGTATGCACGAAACTCGCGGCAGGTCCGGTATACGCTCTTATCGACAACTCGGGCAATGCGATTTCGGGCTCTCAGGAAGACAGAGGATTCCGCTATGTACCGATCGGCGAAGGCCGCCAGAACATCCCCGAAATTCTCGATGCCGCCGACAAAGCCGGAATCGAATATGTCATCGTAGAACAGGACAGCTCGTATGAAACGCCGTGTCTCGAAACGGCGAAAATGTCGAGAGAATATCTGAAAACTCTCGGTCAGTAATCGGCTGCGGTTAAAAAATCGGGAAAGAAGCGGCTGCAATTATGAAAAAATTCAAAATCGGCATACAGCTGTACTCGCTCAGAGACGAGATGGGAAAAGACTTTTTCGGCACGCTGAAAAAAGTCAAAGAAATCGGATATGATTATGTCGAATTTGCGGGATATTTCGGACATACGGCAAAAGAAGTCCGTTCTATGCTCGACGAGCTCGGTCTCACCTGCATTTCGGTACATCACGGCCCCGACTTTTTTCTCGAAAACGGTCGGGAGGCTGTCGATTATCTGAAAACAATCGGCGCAAAATATTGCGGCATCGGATGTCCGCTTGAATGTTATACCGACGGCAAATTCGACGAAACAATCGAAAAATTCAAAAAGGTATCGGCTCTGCTTAAAGAGGGCGGCATAAGACTCACCTATCACAACCACAATTACGAATTCGCCGAAATCGACGGAGAATATATTCTCGAAAAAATATACGCCGCATTGGGTGATGACATTGAGGGTGAGGTTGACACCTGCTGGGTGCATTATGCGGGCATCGATCCGTCGGAGTTTCTCCTCAAATACCCGGGAAAGATGAAAACGATGCATCTCAAAGACTTTGTCTGCACAAAGCTGCCCGACGGGCCGTTATATGCCCTTCCCGACTATCCCGAAAAAGCTCTTTCGGTTACTCACGAGGAAAGCGGATTCCGTTATGTACCGATCGGCGAAGGCCGTCAGAACATACCCGAAATTCTCAACGCCGCCGACAAAGCCGGAATCGAATATGTCATCGTCGAGCAGGACTTCTCCTACGAGATGTCCTGCCTCGACGCGGCGAAGATGTCGAGAGAATATCTGAAAGCTCTCGGTCTGTAATCGGCTGCGATTCAAAACGAAATCCGATTATCCGAAAAAAGCGAAATGCCTTTTTCGGACACAAAAACATCCTGAAAGGAATGATTAAAACATGAAACTCGGTGTTATGAATCCCGTACTTGCGGGAATGGAATTTGAAGATGCGCTCCGCTATCTTAACAGACTCGGCGTGCAGACCATCGAAATCGGCGCGGGCGGATTCCCCGGAAACGCGCATCTGAAACCCGAAGAGCTTCTCGAATCGCCCGAAAACGTCGAGGCTTACAAGGCTCTTCTGAAAAAATACGACTTGGAAATATCGGCAATCTCCTGCCACGGCAACCCGCTTCATCCGCAGGCCGATGTTGCGAAAGATTACGACCGTCAGTTCAAAAACGCCATTCTTGCCGCAGAGGCGCTCGGCGTTGATACCGTTGTCGGATTCTCGGGCTGTCCCGGCGACTGCGATAACTCGAAATATCCGAACTGGGTAGTCTGCCCCTGGCCGGACGACAATCTGAAAGTTCTCGACTGGCAGTGGAACGAAAAGGTTATTCCCTACTGGAAGAAAACCGCAGAATTTGCCGCAGAGCACGGCATCAAAAAAATCGCGTTCGAGATGCATCCGTCTTTTGTTGTTTACAATCCCGAAACGCTTCTGCGTCTGCGTGCTGCCGTAGGCGATATAATCGGTGCAAACTTCGATCCCTCTCACCTCTTCTGGCAGGGCATCGATCCGTCGGCCGCAATTCACGCTCTTAAAGGCGCGATATATCATTTCCACGCAAAAGACACCTACATCGAACGCCGCAACACCGAAGTCAACGGTGTGCTTGACACCAAATCATACGGCGACATTGAGCATCGTGCGTGGGTATTCCGTACGGTAGGATACGGCCACGGCAAACTCGAATGGAACAAAATCATCTCCGCACTCAAAACGGTCGGATATGACGGTGCGATTTCCATAGAGCATGAGGACAGTCTGATGTCCTCCAAAGAGGGCCTCGAAAAGGCGGTAGCATTCCTTAAAGACGTACTCATCTACGAGCAGCCCGGTCAGGCATACTGGTTCTGAGCCAAATTTACCTTCTCGACAGGACATAAGAAAAATGAACAACAACAATAGAATCTACAATCTCGGAATAATCGGATTCGGCGGTATGGCCGGTCATCATTGCACACAGCTTTCAAAAGGCAATGTACGCGTGAAAATCAGGGGAGTTTACGACATAAATCCCGCCCGTCTTGACGCGGCTTCCGAAAAAGGATTTATCGCATACCCTTCCCGTGAGGCGCTTCTCTCCGATCCCGACATAGACATCGTGCTTGTCGCAACGACAAACGATACCCATGCCGAAATTTGCAAGGATGCTCTCCGCCACGGGAAGCACGTACTCTGCGAAAAGCCCGCGACAATGTCATCCGCCGAGCTGCTTGAAGTTATGCAGGTCGCAAAGGAATGCGGAAAAATATACACTGTCGATCAAAACCGCCGCGTAAACCGCGACTATGTTCTCATGAGACGCTCGATTGAATCGGGACTTATAGGAAAGCCGTACGTAATAGAATCGAGAGTCGAAGGATCGCGCGGAATGCCCGAAGGATGGCGCTGCATACGCACTCAGGGCGGCGGAATGATGCTTGACTGGGGTGTGCATCTCATCGATCAGATTCTCTATATGAGCGATGCGCATGTCACCGATGTATACTGCAAGATGTATTCGGTAAACTACGATGATGTCGAGGACAATTTCAGGCTTACCATGACAATGTCGGACCGACTGACCGCCCACATTGAGGTATCGACAAACAACTTCATCATGCATCCGCGCTGGTATGTGCTCGGAAAAGGCGGAACACTGCAGATTGACGATTGGTCATGTGCCGGAAGAATAGTACGGCCGCTGAAAACGCAGAACGAGTGGTCGACCGAGATTGCTCCCGACAGAAGCGGTCCGTCCAAAACGATGGCAAAACGCGATCCGTCAACAGTCGAAACAATCGAGCTTTCGGCTCCGACCGATGTAACCGATAATCTCGATCCGACATACATTCAGCTTGTCGACGCGATTGAGGGTGCAGAGCTGAAAATCAAGCCCGAGCAGGCACTTCGCGTTATGCGTGTAATGGAAGCGGCATTTGAATCGGCGCGCACCGGTGATACGGTGCATACCGATATCTGATACCGATATGTCATAAAAAAACCGGCAG
>CAVGEY010000007.1:0-3336 GCA_963628435.1 bacterium | reverse complement strand
GCTGCCGGTTTTTTATTTTCTGTTTTTCTCTTTCTCGATTGCATCTATGATTTCGTGAGGGCTGTTTGCGAGAACGGAGGCGCCGTTCGCATTCAGAAATGCCTCCGAGCGGAATCCCCATGTTACCGAGATACATCCCATTCCGGCATTTCTCGCCGTCTGTATATCGACATCGCTGTCTCCTATATAGACTGCTTTTTCCTTACTGCTTCCGAGTTCTTTAAGGGCGGTAAGAACGCTGTCGGGTGCGGGTTTTCTGCGAACTCCGTCCGATTCTCCGATTGCGACCGTTACTTCGGGGAAAATGTCGGTGCAGAGTTCTTTTACGGCAAAATCCGCTTTATTCGACACTATCGCGGTTTTATATCCGTTTTCACCGAGATAATTCAGCAGTTCCTTAATACCGTCATACGGTTTGGTATTATCAAGGCAATGCTCCTTATAATATTCCCTGAAGCTCGAGAGAACAGCCTCGTAATCGGGATTCTTTTTTCCGTTCGGCAAAGATCTTTCGATGAGCTTGCCGATTCCGTTTCCGACTGCCTTTCTGATCTGCTCTTCGGTTCGCAGAGGCGCGCCGTGTTTTTCAAGTGCGTAGTTCACTGCGTTCGTAAGATCGGTCAGAGTGTTGAGCAGAGTGCCGTCAAGGTCGAAAATAAATGTGTCTTTGCCCTTCACTATTCTCGCCTCGGTATGTTCGGGCATGACCTTATCCTTGAAAATTATTCCGACAATTCCGATTACGGCGGCAACCGTCAGGATAATCACCGATTTTACGATATTTCCCTCGGACACGGCATCACCGAGATAAACCATAAGGAAAATCGACGGAATACGCGCAAGGGAGGCGAGAACTATGATATTTTTCGGTTTTGCTCCGGTAAACGGCGCAAAAAAAGTGATAAGATCTTTCGGTGTTCCCGGTATCAGAAAAAGCAGGAACAGAAGGGTATCTCTCTTTGCCGAATTATGAAGAAATTTCAGCTTTTCGAATTCTTTTGAGTTTATGAACTTATTGACAAAGCTCATTCCGAATAGCTTTACGCATCCGATGATAAGGGCGGTACCGAGTGCCGTAGATACAATCGTAAGCACCGTTCCCCAAAACGTTCCGAACATAAATCCCATCATCACGGCGACGGGCCCGCCCGGAATCGGTGCGAGTATCATCTGTAAAATCTGCAGGATAATCATAAAAATATAGCGCAGAGGGCCGAGCTTTCTTAAAGCGGAATCGAATTTTGACAAAAATTCGTTCAGCTCGGTCTGATTCATGCTCGTAATCCGCTTTACATAAGGCAGAATGATTATACATGCCGCAACAAGCAGAATTATCAGGGCAACAAGAAGAGATATTTTAACGATTTTTGCGTTTTTTTCTTTTTTCGTGCCGATGTCTTTTTCGTTCATATCCGTCATCACCTTTAAGCCATAATAACAAATCGTACAATATATCGGTTATGCGGAAAGTATATCACACGGGCTGAGAGCCTTCAAACACTTTTTGTTAATAATAATTGAATTTTGACAAAATGCTTGAAAAAAAAACAAAATCGCGCTATTATAAACTCACGGCAAAAAGATTCGGGGGATTATATTATGAAATTAAAGGGCGGAAAGCTGATGCTCGGCGAAATCGAAAACGGCGAGCGGATGAATTTCAAAAACAAAATGGCGACGCTGCTCTGCCTTGACGGGCTCGTATATATAATAAATGATGATTTTCTGCAGAAATGTGCCGACGACATCGACAAACTGCCTCCGCAGAAGGCGAGGGCGCGCGCATCGATGCTCTTCGGCAGTGCGCACTGCGCGAGAGTCGGCAGGAAAAACAAAATCTATGTAAAAGACGCTCCCGAGGCGGCATCTGTGTTCGGAGATGAATTCGGTGCGTCGATGATTTCGGACGATATATGCGTGATATTCCCGTCGGGCAAATCGGAGTCCGACATTGTCTTTTTCGCAGATTACATAAAAAAGGAAAACTGCTGACAAAAATCGACAAAACGGTTTTCCGAACATTTAACAAATCGGATACAAAAATCCGCCTCACAGAGTGTGAGGCGGATTTGATTTTACGAAAGTTCGAGGCTTATCGGATCGGGGAGTTTCGGAAACGGTGCGGTCGGAAGCGTCTGATACCAATATGCAACCGTATAAATATCGTCTCTGCGCGGTTTATACATACCGGTTCCCTTATACCAGCCGAGATCCTGCACGGTAACCTTCAAATCCGACTCGAAACGTATCGGATCGGGTATATGCCAGCGATACATCGAAAAGCGCATCTGATTATCATAATGATTCGGTTTGCGGACATAGTACATTCCTCCGTAGAGCGAATTATACGGAACATAAGAGCCGCAGACATCCCAGTCATAGGCACCGAGAAAATAATCTTCGGTCCCCGTACCGCAGATTGTGGGATTTTCATCGCCGTCCATGAAGAATTTGACTTCTCCTTCGCCCCACCACTGTCCGGTGCCGTTAAGTCCGACATGCATCGCGGTTCCGACATAATGTCCCCTGCCGTGTATTCCGTCGACAATCACGTGATCTTTACCCATGACGAGCGGAGTCGATGCACGGAACTGCGCATGAAAATATGCCGCATTCTCGGGTACATCGGTCAGGCTGTAATTCACCTGATAATAGAGCACCTTTTCTCTGTCCGAGCGGTTTTCAATCGTTATAAGTGCGTGCTTTCTGAACGGCATCGGCCAGAAGCAGTTGAGCGCGCGGTTGGGGTTTACCGCAACCATCGCCGAATTAAGCTGCATAAAATTCGGATTGCCGATATCGCCGTCGCCGCACATCCACGCAGCCGCAAAAAAATCGCTGAGCGGACATTCGACGCTCGGCTGCTCCTGTCCGTCCCAATGGATGCGGATGACAAAATCGCGGCCGACATATCCGCCCATCCAGATGCTCTGTATTATCCCGCTGCCGTCGATTTCGGCAAGTCTGAATATTTCGCCCGGCTGTATAAGATAAGACGGAGACACCTTCCAGCCGCGTCCGAGCCGTGCGGCGCATCCCGCGCCCGTTCCGTCGGTTGCGAGCGCACCCGAATTTTTTTCGCCGCGGAAATTTTCGGCGCTTATCGAGCGTGATTTCGCGTTCGACAGCAGAGAAAGATCGGCAAGTGTACCAAAACCGTTAAACATTGATTTTCCTCCCGTATATTTTCATTTGAAATTACGCGTTGTTTTTCGGATTCAGTATAACAGATTTATTTTTTATTTTCAATATTACGGGACAAACTGCGGCAAATTCGTAATTTTTGCCAAATTCGTGAGTCGGTTTTTGTGAAAATCGTTTTTTTTTTTTTTTTTT
>CAVGEY010000006.1:548-104859 GCA_963628435.1 bacterium | reverse complement strand
GAAATATTCGCCGGAATTGCCGATGCTGACATTCATGTTGTTTGGCATAACATACCTTCGTAAAAATAAAAAACAGCGGATGTAACCTAAATCGGATACATCCGCTCGATATGGTTGCGGGGGTGGGACTTGAACCTCACGACCTCCGGGTTATGAGCCCGACGAGCTACCAACTGCTCTACCCCGCGATATTGAATTTTCGGCGGATTGGTGCCGGCGACCGGGATCGAACCGGTACGAGACTCTCGTCCCACCGGATTTTAAGTCCGATGCGTCTGCCTGTTCCGCCACGCCGGCATTTTTCCGGACCGCCTGATTATTATAACACACCCTCACGCATTTGTCAATACAATTTTCAAATTTTTGAAAAATAAAAATTTCTGTGCACTGTTTATCGAATATCTGCGGATGCGTCGGATTTTCCGCACGCATCCGCAGCAGAACCATGTCAGCAAATATAATCAAAAAAGCTTCAATACTTTGCCGATAAGCACCTGACCGAGATACGGTGAGTTGCTTACAAGACGGTCGGATACCAGCATTGACTGCTCGAATGTGTATTCGCTGTCTATGTCACATACCGCGAAAGACGCGGGCGCGCCGACTTTTATTTCGGCGGTCTTGCCGACGATTTCGGCGGGTGCTTTTGACAACAGCTCATAGAGCCTGTAAAGATCGATTTTTTCGGTGCATACGAGAGAGCAGAGTGAAATCGGAAATGCGGTTTGCAGACCGAGCATTCCGCAGGATGCCTTCTCGAATGACACATTTTTTTCTTCGGATGTCACGGCGGTATGGTCGGACGATATGGCATCGATCGTGCCGTCGGCAATCGCGTCGGCAATCGCATCACGGTCCTTGACCGATCTCAACGGATGGTGCAGTTTGACATTGTTGCCGTAGAAAAGCAAATCGTCCGATGTCATCGAAAAATACTGCGGCGATGTATCGCAGGTTACCGAAATGCCGCTTTTTTTCGCCTGACTTATCAGATTCACCGAGCAGGCAGATGAAACGCCGGATATGTGCAGGCGGCAGCCGCTTTTTGCCGCGAGAAGAAGAGCGTGTGCGGTGGCTATATCCTCGGACAGGGTTTTGTCGGTGAAGCCCGGTTTTCGTCCATATCCGTATGTCGCCGTGTGAGCTGCTTTTGCCGACAGTTGTTTGTCGTCGGCGTGGATAATCACGGGACGTTTTTTTTCGGCACAGTATTTCATGGCGTCAAGCAGAATATCGTCATCGGCATCGCCGTCATCGGCAATCGCAAACGCGCCTGCCTCGAAAAGCGATTCAATATCTGCGGTATTTCCGTTTGCATCGGTAAGTGAAGCTGTCACAAGCAGTTCGCAGCCCGATTTCGCGGCTTCGGATTTTATTGCCGAAATCTGCCCCGCATCGGAAATCGGAACAGGCGCTTTCGGCGCGGTCAGAATCCGTCCGAATCCGCCTGTTAATGCGGCCCTCAGAGTCGTCGCGGTCTTTTCGGTGCGTATGTACGGCGGCACATAGATGTGAGTGCGCAAATCGGTGAATTTCGGAAAAATTACATTGCCGCGCGCATCGTATACCGTATATCCCTTTTTTGCGGCGATATTTCCGACCGAAGATATTACACCGTCATTTATGAGAATGTCGGATGCAATCCATTTTCGGCTTTTTGTATCGGGAATCCGACCGTTTTTTATGAGTATGGGATGATCGTTCATAAAATCGTATAGCCTTTCCCCCGAACCGTGCGTATTCTGCAGTCATTGCCGAACGGTTCGAGCTTTTTTCTGAGATAGTTTATGTAGACTTCAACACAGTTGCTGTCGGAATCACCGAATACAGCCGTCCTGATTTCGCTTTTTTCCACCGTCTTGCCGCGGTTGTCAAGCAGGAGAATCAGAAGCCTGAATTCTTTCGGAGAAAATTCAACCGATTTGCCGTTTATCAGAATTCTGTTGTCGGACAGAATTGAAATTCGGCCTTTATTGCGGGGAATGTCCGGTTTTTCGGAATCGTCATCGTCTGTATCGTCAGTCGGATGAGGCTGTCTTGTGTAAGTACGGACACCGGATGGGCCGAAACGCTCGGAAACAAGCCGCAGAAATGCGGAAATCGTAAACGGACGCTGAAGATCGGCAGACACGGATGCCGATTTTGAAAATGAAACGCAATGTCCGCCGGGCTTTATATCTTTGCAGAAGTCGAGATCGACAATCGAATAATCACAGCTTTTGTATAAGCGGGACGAAATGTCCACAGGCGAGTATCCGGCATCTTCAAGTATAATCTGAAGCATTCTTGCAAATTTGCGGTCATCCGAAATAATCTGCATAAACAGCCTCCTTTAAGCATTTGTCCGATACTATTTTACCGCAAAGCGACGATTATGTCAATATGCCGCACGATTTTGAATTTGCGGCATTGTTCCGAATGTGAAAATCCGCGCCGAAAATAACGGGCGGATTCCGGTGATCTGCCGAATAAGAGGTGTAGACCGAAAAAAATAATTTTTTTCGAAAAAACGGTGCCCTTTCGGTCTGCCGTACTTGACAAAATCGGCAGTTTGATATAAAATAAATCCGAATGTTCACAAGACGGAGGAAGCCGATGAACAGAACGGACAGTTCCGATATTATTCTTTCCAACATTCGTGCGAGCGGTATCCAAATCGGGCGCGCTGTTGAAATCAGACTGTCGCATCTTTCCGAACTTGCCGAAAAGCTCGCAAAATCGGATGATTACGAATCATTCAGAGATGCTTTCTGCAATGTGAGAGAAGAATTTTCGGATATTTACCGTGAAATTCTGAGAGAGAATATCTCCTCGGTAAATTTGTCGGAAGTGCGGCGAATTTTGGACGGACTTTCGATAAGAGGATTTGCCGAAGTATGCGCCGATGTCGCAAAAGAACGAAAATTCGCATACGGCGATATCGACACAGAGCCGATATCGAGCGCGAGAATCGCCTGTTTCAAAACGGCGCCGTCGCAGTCCGCCTATCGGGCATTCGCGCGCGAACTCGCGATGGCATCCGAAAGCGTTTATGACGATTACAGCTCGATTTGCGAGGCGGTCTTTACCGGCGCAGCCGATTTCTGCATCCTTCCCGTATGGGGCAGCGACGACGGAGTTCTGCTTCCTTTTCTGAGGCTTGCCCGCAAATACGAACTTCATGCCGTGCTTTCATGTGACATACAGCCGTCGGATGATGACAGGCAGACGCGATTCTGCCTTTTCGGATCGAAAATCAAAAACAGACGCGGCTCGGATACGGTAGATCTGTTCGTTTCGACGGCCGATGAAAATATTCACCGCCTGCTTTCGGGAATCGATCAGATCGGCGGAAGCTGTCAGAAGCTCACGGCGCTTCCGCATGCGATGTTTCCGGATGAAAACCTGTTCTGCTCTGTTCGGATCGGTCGGGAAAACATCGATGCGCTGCTTCTGTTTCTCAGACTTTTCGCTCAGTCGGTATCGGTATGCGGCATATATAAATGCATAACGGCACCGAAAACAAGATAAAAAAACATAATACCAATGTCGGAGGATTTGATGATATGAAAACAATAAGCTATACCCCGCGCGGAGTCTGCTCAAGGCAGATTGATGTAACGGTAGACGGAGATACGGTTGTGTCGGTTAAGTTTACCGGCGGCTGTCCCGGAAACACACAGGGCGTTGCCGCTCTCATCGGGGGAATGAATATAGATGAAGCAATATCAAGACTTGACGGTATCAGATGCGGAAATAAACCGACATCTTGCCCCGATCAGCTTGCGAAGGCGCTTCGCATGGTCAAAGAGAATAACGGCTGAACTGCCGTCCGATAATCCCGGACGGAAAATATATAAAAATTTCAATTTGCGAATTGTAGGCTTCGCATACGGAGGAAATGTCTATGCTTGATTATATGAAAAACTATCAAAGATTTTTAAGCTCGGATAAAGTCGATGAAAAGACCAAAGAGGAGCTTCGCTCGATAGAGGGAAACGAAAAAGAGATTGAACTTCGCTTTTTCAAATATCTCGAATTCGGAACAGCGGGCCTTCGCGGCGTGATGATGGCGGGAACAAACGCGATGAATGTTTATACCGTCGCTCACGCAACACAGGGATTTGCCAATCTTATTATAAAAGAGGGCAAACAGGACAGAGGAGTCGTTGTCGGAAGAGACAGCCGCAATAACAGCGAGCTTTTCGCGAGAGTTACCGCGTCGGTGCTTGCCGCAAACGGAATAAAGGTCTATTTTCATGACGCTCTCCGCCCGACTCCCGTACTTTCGTTCTCAATCCGTTATCTCGGCTGCATCGCGGGCGTAAACATTACCGCATCGCATAACCCGAAGGAATATAACGGATATAAGGCATATTGGGAGGACGGAGCACAGCTCTCTCTCGAACAGGCCGATATCGTGTCGGCATTTATCGCCGATACCGATATTCTGGACGGCGTTAAGACAACCGATTTCGATAAAGCGGTCGAAGACGGAAAAATCGAAATTGTCGGTGCGAAGATAGACGATGAGTATATCGCAAATGTTACCGCGCAGAGAGTCGATGTAAACGCGATTCCGAAGGTCGCCGACGATCTTAAAATCGTATATACTCCTCTCCACGGATGCGGATACCGCCTTGTTCCCGAAACTCTCAGACTCTGCGGCGTAAAGCATCTCTATACCGTTTGGCAGCAGATGATTCTCGACGGTAATTTCCCGACAGTCGCCTCCCCGAATCCCGAGTATCATGAAGCGCTCGCACTCGGTGCGAAACTCGCCGAAAAAGTCGGCTCCGATCTCGTTATCGCGACCGACCCCGATGCCGACCGCGTCGGTATCATGGTGAGAACAGCCGACGGCGGATTTGCGACAATGACCGGAAATCAGGTCGGTGCGCTGCTTCTCGATTATATTCTCACCGCTTACGAAAACACAGGCACAATGCCGAGCGATCCGTATGCCGTCAAAACAATAGTGACGACCGAAATGGCGACAAAGATATGCGCCGAGCACGGGGTTAAGATTTTCAACGTTCTCACCGGTTTCAAATTCATCGGCGAGGTTATCAAAAAACATGACGATGTCGGCGTTGGCCACTATCTGCTCGGATTCGAGGAATCTTACGGATATCTTAAAGGAACATACGCGAGAGATAAGGACAGCGTGGTTGCCGTAATGCTTATAACCGAAATGGCGGCATACTATAAAGCAAAAAATATGACGCTTTACGATGCAATGCAGGCTCTCTACGAGCGGTACGGCTACTATAAAGAGGCGACCGTGAATGTCGTAATGAAAGGCCTTGACGGACTTGAAAAGATGGCCGCGCTTATGGAGGGCATCAGAAAGAATCCTCCGAAGGAACTCGGCGGAAGAAAAGTCGTCGCAATGCGCGATTATCTCACAGAAAAGATAACAAACCTCGAAACCGGAGAGATTACACCTACCGGACTTCCGAAATCGAACGTTCTTTATTTTGAAACAACGGGCGGCAATGTCGTTGTTATACGTCCGTCGGGAACAGAGCCGAAGGTAAAAATCTATCTGCTTGTCAACGGAAAATGCGAAGAATCCGCAGACAAGACAATGGAAGAGTTCAGAGGCAGTATCTCGTGCTGGACAAAATAATAAAATAACCGTAAAACAATAAAATATGCGCGGCATCTGTCGGATGCCGCGCATATTTTGTGCCGAATGATTTATTTTATAACGATTTTGCCGTCATTGATATCTTTTGCGGTATAAACCGCAGGTACCGAAATGCTGCTGCCGTACAGGGCGGAAATAACGACGTCCGAGTCGCTTGTCAGCTTCCGTTCGGGATCGAAATCGGCATCCGTGATGGGATCTTTATACAGATCGATAAATTCGCCGAGCTGTTTAACGGCCGTGCTCCTGCATACAACCGAGAATGAGCCGCTTGCGAGAGTGACGTTTTCACAGGCAAGCTTTGTGAATTTTATGTTTTCGGGCTCGGCGGCGGCGATTTTTTTGAGTATAAACATATCAGAGCCGCCGGTGCCTTTAAGAGTTGTCGTCATATGTCGTCTTATTTCGATGGCTTTGGTCGACATGATATTGTTGTCGATATTTTCTTTTACCGCCGTAAAGAATGACGAAAAAAGGAGATTGTGAATGTGAAGCTCGGAGTTGAATTCGGACGAGAATCTTTTGTATGTCATAAGCCCGAATACACCTTCTCCGTCGATTTCGACATTGCCTTTGTTTATGACCGCACCGCTGTCAAGCCCTATTGCGTAGGGCATTTTCAGTTTGACTCCGCCGACCGTGTCGATTATGCTGATTATCTGACTTTTTGTCATGTGAGCCGTGTAATCGATGTCAATCGCGAATGCGTCCTCAATCAGTTTCTCTACCGCCGACATGGCATCGGCAACCGAATTTTCGCTGCCGCCTGCCGCCGCGGAGGCGACGCTGTCCTTGTAATATTTTGAGAGTGAGCCCTCGGCCCCGAAATAGATGTTTACCGGTATCTGAAGCACCGAAACGGCAGAGTCGTCTGTGTTCATTATGATAAGTGCCGCCGAGGCAAGCTCACCTGCGGTCTTTCCTTCGAAAACGGTGAAAATCGTTATTCTGTCTTTTTTGCGGTCAATTTTCAGTTCAAAAGGTTTTTCGGTGGTCTGTGCGGCCGTGCCGCTGTTTTCGGGCGAATAATCGGTGAAAAAGCTGTCACATCCGGCAAGCTGTAAAACCGAGAGAAGAGCGAGCAGGATGGCGGCAAATGCGTAAATTTTTCTTTTCATTTTGTTAAACGGCCGCCGCTTTCAGGCGTGCGTCCTTTCGTATATTTGTTTAGAGTCGGCAGAATGCGGAAAATATCGGACAGACCGCCGATCTTCCCAATTATAACACACGACCGCCCGTCTGTCAAGCGCAAAGATTTCGACCGCGCGGTAATGCGAAGTTTTGCATAAAATTTTACCGACAGTCCTTTTTTCTGTTTACTTTTGGTAAAATATATGCTATAATGCAGAAAGCTGAAACGAAAAGCATAAAAATAAAAACTATTCGATATATCGGAGGTACATGATTATGAAATTTATCGTAGAAACATCGGCACGTCACATACATCTTACAAATGCCGATATCGAAACACTGTTCGGACAGGGCGCGGTGCTCCACAATAAAAAGGATCTTTCACAGCCCGGTCAGTTCGCATGCGAAGAAAAAGTAGAACTTGTCGGCCCTAAGGGAAGCCTCAAGGTATCTGTTCTCGGCCCCGCAAGATCGGCAACACAGGTTGAACTTTCGTTCACCGATGCGCGTACGCTCGGACTCAAGGGAGTACCGGTACGCGAGAGCGGCGATATAGCCGGAACACCCGGACTTAAACTTGTCGGCCCCGCAGGCGAAATTGACCTTGCCGAAGGCGTTATTATAGCAAAACGCCATATACACATGACACCTGCCGACGCCGAAGCATTCGGAGTAAAAGATAAGGAAATCGTGTCCGTCAAAATCGACAGCGCAGACCGTTCGACAATCTACGGTGATGTCGTTGTCCGTGTTTCTTCGTCCTACGCACTTGCAATGCATATCGATACCGACGAATCAAACGCAGCCTGCGCATTCGGCGTATGCTACGGTGAAATCGTAAAATAAAAAAATTAAGATTTGATACTTATCGGCCTTTTTTACTGAAATATCGGCGGAAAAGGCGTGAAAGGAATTTAACTATATGGCTGAAAACATAAATCAGTCGCCCGAAGGCTGCACACACGACTGTTCAACCTGCGGCGCGGACTGCCCGTCGAAAAACGGCGAAAGCTTGATTGAAAAAGCGAATAAAGGCTCAAATGTCAAAAAGATGATTGCCGTTGTCAGCGGTAAGGGCGGAGTCGGCAAATCGCTTGTAACCTCCATGCTTGCGGTGCTCACTCAGAAGAGCGGCAAACAATCGGGTGTTCTCGATGCCGATATTACCGGCCCGTCTATTCCGAAAATTTTCGGAGCAAATTCGGAAGTTTTCGGCAATGAAGACGGAATGCTTCCGGTCGAAAGCAAAAGCGGAATAAGACTTATGTCGATAAACTTTATGCTTGAAGACGAAACCACGCCTGTGGTTTGGCGCGGATCGCTGATATCGGGAGCCGTAAAACAGTTCTGGACCGATGTCTGCTGGGGCGAGGTAGACTGCCTCTATGTGGATATGCCTCCCGGAACGGGTGATGTACCTCTTACCGTTTTCCAGTCGCTTCCGATTGACGGAATAATTATCGTTACATCTCCTCAGGATCTTGTTTCGATGATTGTCGCAAAAGCGGTGAATATGGCGAAAATGATGAATATTCCGGTAGTCGGCGCGGTCGAAAATTACAGCTATTTCGAGTGTCCGAACTGCGGTGAAAAGCATTATATTTACGGCGAGAGCAAGCTCGATACGGTGGCTGCCGAATACGGTATTCCCGTAATCGCAAGACTGCCGATAGATCCCGGACTCGCAAAACTCTGCGATGAGGGCAGGCTCGAGGATATGTCCGAAAAGCAGCAGGGCTATCTTTCGGACGCAGTTAAAAAAATAATCGGTTGATTCCGAGGTAAAATCATCCTCCGCGTAAGCGCGGAGGATGATTTTTGTGTTCGGTTATGTTCAATACGGAATCAGTGACATTCGAGCCAGTTTTTGCCGATGTTAACCTCTGCGGTAAGCGGTACCGAGAGATCTGCCGCGCTTTCCATCTCTCTTTTCAGAATGGCGGCGGCGGCCCCGGCATCTTTTTCGCTTGCCTCGACTATAAGTTCATCGTGTACCTGCATGATGAGCTTTGCATCAAGCCCGCTCTTTTCGAGCGCGTCCTCGACTTTTATCATCGCAATTTTTATTATGTCGGCGGCCGAACCCTGAATGGGACTGTTCATTGCCACACGCTCACCGAATGAGCGGATTGCCGCTTTCGGCGACGAAAGTTCGGGAATGTATCTGCGTCTGCCCGACATCGTGACGACATATCCGTTTCTGTATGCCTGCTCGACTGTCGCCGACAGATATTCCTCAACCCCTATATATTTTGATTTGTAGGCGTGTATGTAGTCGGCCGCCTGCTTTTTCGGGATTTTGAGGTCCTGCGACAGCGAATATTCGCCGATTCCGTAGACGATACCGAAATTTACCGCTTTTGCGCGTTTTCGCATTTCGGGTGTGACCTCGCTTTCGGGAACGCCGAATACCTGAGCCGCCGTGGCGGTGTGAATGTCGGCACCCCCGATAAATGCCTCGGTCATAAGGCGGTCGCCCGAAATGTGGGCAAGCAGACGAAGCTCAATCTGCGAATAGTCGGCATCGATGAGCAGTCTTCCGCTCGGGGCGGGGAAATATTTGCGCATACGGCTGCCGAGTTCGGTGCGTATCGGAATATTTTGCAGATTCGGCTCGGTTGACGAAAGCCGTCCGGTCGCGGTTACCGTCTGATTGAATGATGTGCGTATCCTGTCATCATCGTCGGCGGCGGCGGGCAGCCCGTCGGCATAAGTCGATTTCAGCTTCGCAACCTGCCTGTAATCGAGAATAAGACCGATTATCGGATGGTACGGATAGAGCTTTTCAAGCACTTCGGCATTTGTCGAATATCCCGACTTCGTTTTTTTGAATGACGGAAGACCGAGCTCATCGAAAAGAACGGCCGCAAGCTGCTTCGGAGATGAAATGTTGAATTCGTGTCCCGCCTGAGAGTAAATCTCCGCGGTGTACGACTTGATTGCGCCGTCAAGCTCCTTCGAAAAATCAAGCAGACCTGAGCGGTCAATCAGCATTCCGCGCTCTTCCATTCGGTAGAGAACGGCGGCAAGCGGCATTTCTATATCGTAAAACAGTCTGTCCATCGAAAGCTCGCGAAGTTTCGCCTCTGTCAGCTCGGACAGCTTCAGTAAATCGGATGCGGTTTTGAGCGGCGTACCGAGCCAGAGCGAGCCGAGCCTGTCGGTCGAATAGCCCGAATCGGTAGGCGAGAGAACATAGGCGGCGAGAAGAACATCGTATACGCAGTTTATCGTGCGTCCCAGACGGTGAAATACATTCTTGCAGTCGTAAAGAACAAACTGCCTGTCGCCATTGTCAAAAAGCGGATAAAGTTCGGATATATCATTGAAATTTACCTTCCGACATCCGTTTTTATCGGCAATCTCGACCGATTTTTCATCGAAAAGCAGAGCGATTCTCCCCGAATATTCGATACCGCAGGCTTCTTCCGTATCGATGACCGCAATTTCGTTCGGCGTATCCGACGGTTCTTCGTCAAGCCTGAGACGTTTCGAAAATCCGGTAAATTCAAGCTCCGAGAAAAGTGCTCTCAGCGACGGTCTGTCAATCTCTTTCCTGATTATTCCGATAAGGCTGTCGCCGACATCAAGCGGAACGCTGTCGCATATTTTCGAGAGAAATTTCGACATATACGCCGATTCTTTTCCGACTTCGAGATTTTCGAGCATTTTTCCTTTTTTTAATTTGTCGAGATTTGCGTAGAGATTGTCTATGTCTCCCCATTCGGCAATCAGCTTTGACGCGCTTTTTTCACCTATTCCGGCAACGCCCGGAATATTGTCGGACGAGTCGCCCATAAGTGCTTTCATATCGACAAATCTGTCGGGCGTTACACCGTATTCCTCGGTAAAACGCGCTGAATCGTATCTTTTCGTTCCGCTGTTCGAGGCAAGCAGAACGGTACAGTTGTCTCCGATAAGCTGCAGACTGTCGCGGTCACCCGTGAGAACATAGCAGTGGATGCCGTTTTCGCCGCCGATTCTCGCAAGCGTACCCAAAATGTCGTCGGCTTCGTAGCCCTCTTTTTCGATTACGTTTATTCCCATTGCCGCCGCGAGCTTCTTCGCGTACGGGAACTGCATCAGAAGTTCGGGAGGGGTAGGACGCCGCCCCGCCTTGTATTCGGCATAACTTTTGTGCCTGAATGTCGGGGCGTGAACGTCAAATGCGATTGCCGCGTATTCCGGCGAAAGTTCGTCAAGCTCGGAGAGCAGAACATTCATAAATCCGTAAACCGCGTTTGTAAACAGACCGCTTGCCGTTGTAAGCGGTCTTATACCGTAAAACTGACGGTTGAGGATGCTGTTGCCGTCGATTATGAGCATATTTTCGGTTTTGTCCATTTTTTTATGTCCGACACGATTTGTATTTCGCGCGTATGATCCTTTCCGCTGTATTTCGGTCCGATGTATGTTTTCGGCGATTTCATCCGCCGCGTCTTAATTTGTGAGAAAAGCTTGTAAAAAATCAAAAAATGTGTTAGAATATATGTATTGCGGTGTGCCTGCCGACAGCCGCCGCATAATACCGATATAATATATTATCTGAACAAAAAGGAGGTGAAAGAGTGCTGGGAATTAAAAACTGTAAAAAGAAAAGAGCGGCTGCGTTTGTGGATTTCGACCACTGGTGTATTTCAATGTTCGGTAAATACGGAACAAAACCGGATGTTCATCTGTGGTATGATGAAATCAGCCGCGAGTACGATCTTCGCGAGCTCTGGATTTTCGGTGATTTTTCAAATCCACAGCTTCGTTCTATGCTGTCCGAACTGCGTGAAATAACGAATACCATAATTGAGACGCAGGGGTCCGATGAGCACAGCGAAAAAGATTTTACCGATTTTATTATGCTCGATCATATATACCGCAGAGCGAATGAGCGCGGTATCAAAACTTTTATTATTTTTTCGGGCGACGGCCATTTTTCGTCTGTTGCGAGTTATCTTAAAAATGAGTGCGGCAGGGAAGTCATTATTTACGGGATTAAAGGCGCTTTCAGCAGTCAGCTGAAAGGATGCGCGACCAAAACGGTCGAAATGCCGCAGGGAGAGGAATTCAAAAGATGCTGCTGCCGTGCGGTTTACAGGCAGATAAGCGATATTTATTCGTCAAACAAAAATGCCTGCCCCACATTCCGCACAACCGCATCGGTTGTCGCGGGAAAAATCGGATGTGACAGCGATACAATATCCGAAGTGATGAACGAGATGATAGCCGACGGCTATCTGTATCAGGCGAGAAAGTATGTCGGAAAGGGAAGAAGCATAAAAATGCTGAAAATCGATTCGGAAAAAATTTCCGCGGCGGGTTTCTTCTGATTTTTTGCGGTGCCGATGTCAGACCGATGACATCGGCACCTTTTCTTTATCGTTATCGGTGAATGAACTTGACCGCAATAAGCCCCGCGGATGCGATAACGGCGGCGGCGGCGCAGAATACGCAGATTTTCAGAACGGTCGCTTTTGTGTCCGATTCGGTTTTCTCCCCGTTGCCGCCCGCTTTCTCTGATCCGCTCGTCGGCGTTTTCGAGGTTTGAGCGGTGCTTGCCGTATCGGCGGCTGTGCCGTCGGGTGATGCCGTGGACTCTCCGGACGATGTATATGCCTCTTCTTCGGACAGCTTTTTGGGAATGTCGACCGTCGGAGAGAGAGTTGCGATTACCGGATCGTGCGACGGAGCGAGAGTTGTCACTACCGTGATGGCGGTTGTAAGTGCCGTTGTCAATGCCGGCTCGGTCTGTGTTCCGGTCTCAATGCCCGATGTTACGGGCTCATCACCGGTTGACGGAAGCCCCGTGCCGCCCGATGTTACGGGTACCGTGCTGTCCGATGTCACGGCCGTGTCCGCAACTGTATTTACGGTGCCTGCGGTGACGGCTTTTGTGTCGGTTGTAGGCTTTTCCGCCGATGTTTCGGCAGACGATTCTCCCGTGCCCTCGGATGCGGCAAAAACATAAAGTGAGCCTGCGGCCGCCGAGAATATCGAGAGGCAGAGAATCAGGCAGAATATGCGGGAGAGCCCCGCGCACAATTTATCTTTCATAGTTTGTAACCGTTCGCTTTCGGATTGTCCGACTTTCGGACTGCATAACAGAGCAGCCTGAAAGTCGCTTTGCTTGGTTTATTATATCACACATCTCCCGAAAATCGATATTTTTTTTGTGAACATTGATTTTTTTGATAAATTTTACCGTTTGAACAATCAGAAAAAACGATTTTGTGCAGACTGCACTATTGAAAAAAGCTGTTTTTATGATAAAATAAACTCATACGAAAGGACTGATGAAGATGGCAAAAATCAAATGGGATGCGGGTGCGCTGCTTGCACCGCTGCCGTGCGTTCTGGTTACGAGCAAATTCGGCGATGAAAAAGATGTGATGACGGCGGCATGGACCGGAATTATCAATACAAAACCTTCCAAAACATATATATCGGTAAGAAAAAGCCGTTATACATACGATCTTATAAAAAAGAGCGGTGTGTTCGCACTTAATCTGACAACCGAAAATCTTGCTTTTGCAACCGATTTTTGCGGAGTGAGATCGGGACGGGACATCGACAAATTCGAGAGATGTTCGCTTAAAACCGTTCCCGCGTCCGAAATAGATGTTCCTCTGATTGCCGAATCACCCGTTTCGATTGAATGCAGAGTGAGCTCGGTAACCGAACTCGGAAGCCATGATATGATATGCGCCGATATAATCGCCGTCGATGTCAATGAGGAACTTGTCGATAAAGAGGGAAGACTTATGCTCGAACGCGCCGGACTTATAGCCTATGTTCACGGACAGTATTTTTCTCTCGGCAAAAAAATCGGCAAATTCGGCTGGTCGGTCGAAAAAAAGCCGAAAAAAAGGGAAAACAATCGGCATGGAGAGTCCGTTCATAAAAAGTTAACAAATAAAAAGCCGAAATCTATTGAAAAATAAGCCGTTTACGGCTATAATAACAAATACGGCTTGGAGAAATACTCAAGTGGTGAAGAGGCGCCCCTGCTAAGGGTGTAGGTCGGGCAACCGGCGCGAGAGTTCAAATCTCTCTTTCTCCGCCAGAAAATCCGCTGTGACTGTAATGTCACAGCGGATTTTTTGTATCTGCGTTTTGTTTATTTATTCGAGTGATGTAAGAACGCCCAGGAACAGCGGAAGATTTGTGCCGTTGTCGATTATGGCGAACACGAAGGGCCTGTCAAGCGTAACCGTATACGATTTTGTGGGCGATGAACATGTGGCATCAACCCCGACTTCGGTTACCGCGCCTGCACGTGTGCCGACCGAATCGAGCGAGATATATGTTTTGTGGATGATGTTGCCGACATACAGATTGCCGTTTTCGTATTTTCCGAGGTTCGAGAAATCGGCGGTATTTACGTTAAACGCGTCTTTTATACCGAGTTCTTCAAGCATTTCGTTCAGTCTGTTGCTGTATTCAAACGAAAACTTCGGAACGGTTGCGGTAACATCGGCAATTTCGGCGTTTTTCAGCGCCGATATAAGACTTTCTCCGGTGAGCGACGATATGAAATCGGACATCCCGACACCCTCATCGGGAAGCAATGCCATAAAGCTGTAATTTCCGCCGCTGTACTGCTTGGTGAATCCGACACCATTTTCGACTTTCAGATATTTGTTCTCGCCCGAACTCATCATTTCGGCTGTCTGCGCCTTGCCGTTGATGTCGGTAAAAGTACCCTCTCTTATCATGTTTTCGGTGTATCCGATTGACCATTCGGTATCGAAGCAGATGGCGTTGATGAGAAACATTACCGCCGACGGATCTATTTCGTCAATGATTTTCTCAATCATTCTGTCGGTATTGCCGCTCACCCAGCCGTTTATATCATCGACCGTTTCGGAATCGAAATCGGACATATATGCTTCCGCACCGTAATAATCGGCGTTTTTCTGCAGAAAATCGCGGCTTACCGTGAACCTGTCGTCTTTCTTTATCCAGATTGAGTTTGCGATGTTCAGCTTGAATTTTTCGCCGGTCGGGAGATTTTTCAGATAACCGTAAAGATATTCGTTGAGTTCGTCTGTCGAAAGCCCCGCGAGTACCGATTCCATTTGCGATTTCGTTTCGCCGCACGCTCCGTTTGATGTCATCGCGAGGGCGAGCATGACCGAAAGCGGTGAAATAAGACAGTTTTCCTTGCCGCTTGCGCATTTTCCGAAAAGATTTGCCGCAAAATCGGCGGTGCCTTTTATGAATTTGTCATCGGCGGATTTTTCTTTGCCGCCCGACGATTCGATTCCCGCCATCATATTTTCGGACTTTACTTCAACATAGATCTTTTTTTCGGCTGTGGTTGAAACTGTGCTGTCTTTCGGCTCTGTCGTGTGATTTGCGCATCCCGCGAGCAGTTCAAGCAGCATCAGCGCGGATAAAAGCGCGGCGATTTTCGATTTCAGACCTGTTTTTCTCATTTTATGTGACCGTTCCTTTCTTCGGTCCGAAAGCATTTTCGGTTTTTTGGGGTGAGAAGATTTTGTTCTTCTGCCTGTAAAGACGGATGAAAATCAAAAATGTGACAGATTTTTCATAAAATTTATTTTTTTGCATCGCCGAAAATAAGCCGATAACAAACGGTCGGCGGCGTTTCAACGTGTCGCGGACAATATCGTCGGAACCGAAATCAGCGTGAGAATTTACGATTGCTTTTTCGGAATGTATATGCCGAAGTGAGATGCCGCCTCAGATACGTCGGTAATCTCGGTGCTGCTTCCGATCAGCGATATGTTGAAGGCGCGTGAGGTATAATCGGCCCACCAGTCTTCGGTAACGACCACGATTCCGCTTTTTTTGACTCCGGGACGGGCGGAAGTCAGGCGCGAGTCGCCCTTCCATGCTTCGGGACGGTACTGCCATCCGTCGTCAACGACGATGACCGAGCCGACCGGGAGACTTTCTCTCGTGAATCGCTCGGTTGCGACAAAGAACTTCGAGTTGCCGGCAGTCGAGATGATCTCGTTCCACAGAGTTGCTTCGGTGGCATTCCAGTAGCCGCGCACAAGGGTAAGATCGAGCTTTTCGTAATCGGACAGATCGATTTCGGGAAGCGGATCGCTTTCAAATGTTACTTTTTTGTCGGGGACGGTCTTTCCTGTCGGGAAATAGAATCTCATGTGTGAGGCGACGTCTTTTTCGTTTGTCAGATCTTTTCCGGCACCCGCCGCCGACAGATTAAAGGCACGGTATCTGTATCCGTCCCAGAAGCTCTCGGTGATTACAAGCACGTTGTTCGTGACCACTCCCGGCCTGCTGCTCTGTGCATCCGAATTTGCCCATGCTTCGGGACGGTACTGCCAGCCATCGTCAAGGATTATGACCGTTCCGACGGGAAGCGTCTCTTTGTCGAACAGCTCGGTCGCGTAGAAGAATTTCGAGTTTCCCGCAGAGGCAATCACCGTGTTCCACAAGCCGGAGTCGGTACTGTTCCAGTAAGCGCAGGGGGTAAAATCATAGGTGAATTCGGTGTATCCCGAAAGATCGAAGGTCGGCTTTTCGGTGTAGACGGAGTCGACCGTTTCAAACGGAGATTCAAGGCTGTTTTTAACCGATTCGAGTATCAGCGCAAGATCGTTGTCCGAAAGCGAGAGCGTTGCGGGATTGTACTTTATGCCGTCCGGAATTTTTCCCGTCAGCGACGAGTACCAGACGTATCCCGCGAGGAATCGTGCGCTTTCGTTCAGGTGGTAGCCGTCACGGGTTACGCGGTCGCCGAAATAGCCTGTGCGGATGTCCTGAACGGCTGTGCCCGACGGTATGATTATCGAAAAAGCATCTGTCGGGATGACTGCCGTTTTCACGGCATTGACTATCGCTTTATACATCTCAAGCTGGCTGTTTTTGTAGTTTGCGAACGCACTGTGGGTGCTGTCCGACTGATATGCCCATGTCATGTGCCAGGCGATTTTGCAGTCGGGATTCGTTTTGTTTTCATTTACATAGGAAATAAGATATTTGAGCGGTGTATTGTAGGTGGAAGGCTGACCGGACGAACCGCTCGCCTGCTGCATTGTGATTATGTCCCAGTCCTCGTCCTTTATCGCGTAGAGCAGAGAAGTGTCCGCGCGTTCGACGAATTTTCCGCCCGATGAAGCATCGGCCTTAAAATATTTGTACGCATTTTTGTTGTTTTTCGCGTTTGACGCATGGGTGTCGAGAGTACAGCCGCCGATGTAGAGATTGCCGACAACGACATTTTCGACTCCCTCGGCTTTTGCGATACCGTAAAGATAAGTGGTAGCATCCTCCGAGAAGCTGTTGCCGATTGCAAGAACTCTGAGTGTCTTTCCGTTCCAGTCCTTGTTTGCGTATTCACAGACATTGTCCGGCACTTTCTGCTCGGTCTGCGGAACCGTTGTTACCGGTTCGGTCGTGACCGGACGATCGGTCTTTGCACCGTCGGTTGCGGCTGTGGTGTCCTTCGGTACTGCCGTGTCGGTCTGCGGAACAGTTGTTACCGGTTCTGCCGTGACCGGACGTTCGGTCTTTGCGCCGTCGGTTGCGGCTGCGGTGTCTTTCGGTATTGTCGGATCGGTCGGCAGAGCCGTTGTCGTGGGGTCTGCTGCGGTTGCGGCTGCGGTTGCGGCTGTGGAGTCTTTCGGCTCTGCCGTCTGATTTGCGCATCCCGCGAGCAGCTCAAGCAGCATCAGCGCGGATAAAAGCGCGGCGATTTTCGATTTCAGACCTGTTTTTCTCATTATGTGTGATCGTTCCTTTCTTCACTGCGAAAATCATTTTTCGCTTTTTATGGTGAGAAGATTTTTTGCCTTTCTGCCCGTAAAGACAGATGAAAACCCAAAATATGACAGTTTTTTTGCCGAAAATAAGCCGATAACAAACGGTCAGCGGCATTTCAGTGTATCGCGGATAATAAGCGCAGTACCCGCCGTCATCAGAGCGAGCGCCGCAAAATATTGTATGCCGACTGTCTCTTTCAGAAATACCGCCGAAATCAAGGTGCCGACAAAAGGAGCCGCCGCATAGAAAGCACTTGTTTTTGCCGCGCCGAGTTCGTGCTGCGCCATAACATAGAAAGATATGCTCAGACCGTATGCGACAAAACCGAGAATCAGCGCAAACAGTATGTAAATCGGCGACGGCAGACGCTCCCCGACCGTAAATCCGATAATGAGCGAGCAGAATCCCGAACACAGCCCCTTTATCATAACAATTTCATACGCGTTTTTGCTGGAGATTTTTCTTGTGCAGTTGTTTTCGATTCCCCAGCAGACGGCGGCGGCAAGCACGAGCAGCGAGCCCCACGAAAAATCAAATGCCGAGATGTTTTCGAAAGAGAGCAGTATGCTCGACAGGGTTACAAGTCCGATTCCGCCCCAAAGAAGCGCCGATATTTTCTCACCGAAAAAGACAAGCGCGATAATCGAGGTCGCGACGATTTCGAAATTGTTCAGCAGAGATGCGTTTGCCGCGGCTGTGATTTTGAGGCCGAACATCAGAAGAACGGGCGCCGCGATGTCGAGAACGACCATTGCGACGGTATAGGGCAAATCGGCGGACGACAGCTTTTCATCCGCACCGATTCCGCTCCTTTTCGACAGATATATAATTGTTGTCCCGATTCCCGCGCCGATGTAGAGAAGTCCTGCGAGTACGGTCGGCCCGATGCGCGACAGCAAGATTTTCGAGCAGGGCATATTTATCGCATAGAAGACCGCCGCAAGAAGCGCAAATACAACGGCGGCTGTTTTTTTGTTTTTCACCGATGGCAGGGCCTTTCGTTTTTTTCAGTATAGCACGGAAAAAAGCAGATGTCAATCACATCATAAAACCACATTATATAATCAAAAGATTATTAAAAATAATTAAAAAAATATTGACAATAAAAAGATTATAGTATATAATAAAATCAGTCGGAAACATATGGATTTCCAAAAAGAAAGGAAAGAAAAACATGGAAATACTTCTCCCCTTTTTTATGATCATTGCGATACTGCTGTTTGTCGCCGGTTATGTAAAGGCTCCGCCGGATACCGCGTACATCATATCGGGTATGCACAAGAAAAAACGCATACTTATCGGACGTGCCGGATGGAAAATTCCCTTCTTCGAAAGACTTGATAAGCTTTCGCTGCGCGTTATGCAGGTGGATGTCAAAACATCCGAAGCTGTCCCGACTAATGAATTTATCAATGTAATGGTCGACGGCGTTGCGAACATCAAGATTTCGTCAAATCCCGCACTGCTTGAAAGAGCCGCCGAATCGCTGCTCGGAATGCGTCAGGATGAGCTTGTACGTCTCGTTACGCAGGTGCTTGAAGGCAATATGCGTGAGATTGTCGGTTCTGTCGGTCTTAAAGAGATGGTGCAGGACAGACAGGGCGTCGCGAAGAAAATTACCGAGAATGTCGTTCCCGATATGGAGAAGCTCGGTATCGAAGTCGTAAACTTCAATATCCAGAACTTCAAGGATAATGCCGGCACCATCGAGAATATGGGTATCGATAATGTCGAGCAGATCCGCAAGACCGCCGCAATCGCAAAGGCGAACGCTCAGCGCGACATAGCGATTGCCGAGGCCGAGGCAAAGCAGGAATCGAACGCCGTAAAGGTAGATACCGAAAAAGCGATTGCCGAGCAGGATGCCGCGCTTTCGATGCAGCAGTCGGATATGAAGCGTCAGGCCGATTCCAAACGTGCCGAAGCCGATGCCGCTTACGATATTCAGAAAGAGCAGCAGAGAAAAACCATTGAAATCACGTCTGCCGATGCCGACATCGCCCGCAGAGAAAAGGAAGCCGAACTTGCCGAAAAGGAAATTCTGCTTCAGGAAAAGAGGCTCGATGCCGAAATCCGCAAAAAGGCAGATGCTCTGAAATACGAGGCAGAGAAGAAGGCGGAAGCCGATCTTGTACGCCGCCAGAAGGATGCGGAAGCACAGCGTTACGAGGCAGAGCAACAGGCACTTGCGAAGAAAGCCGAAGCCGAAGCCGAAAAATACGCAATGGAGCAGGAAGCCGAAGGTATACGCGCAAAGGGCCTTGCCGAAGCCGAAGCAATCGAGAAAAAAGCGCTCGCACAGAAGAAGATGGGCGAAGCGTCGGTGCTCGAAATGGTGCTCACGGTACTTCCCGAAATGGCACGCAATATCGCAGAGCCGCTCTCGAATGTTGACAGCATTACGATGTACGGCAGCGACAATACCACAAAACTTATGAAAGAGGTTACAAACTCTTCCGATCAGATTTTCAGCGCGGTTAAGAGCGCAACCGGTATCGATATTGCCGAGCTTGTGTCAAACTACGTGAAAAACAAAGACGAAGATTCCGCAGACGACCGGTAAAACGAAAGTTCGGAATCTCAAATAAAAGAGCGGACGCCGTGTATTGCGGCGCCCGCTCTTTGCTGCTGTATGCTTTTTTTATTGTTTCTGTTCGGCGGAGCTGTTGAGTACCTTCGCCGATTTTCTTTCTTCGGGAATGATTTCTCCCGCTTTTATAAGCGCAATCTTTGTGAAAAGCGGCCCGACAAGCTCGTAAATGAGGACTGCGAAAAGCACTATGTTGCGGATAAGCGAACCCTCGAATTCGCCGAGCGACATTGCGGTAACAGTCATTCCGAGCGCTACACCCGCCTGCGGAAGCAGCGTGATTCCGAGATATTTCACGATTGTCTTGCTGCATCCGGTCGCTTTCGCACTTGCCGCCGCACCGATCATCTTTCCGAGCGAGCGGAAGATAATGAACACAAGACCTACACCGACGATAGCCGCCGATTTGAATACCGAAAGCTCGAGTTCCGCACCGCTGATTACGAAAAAGAGCGCGAAAAGCGGAGTTGTCCAGCGGTCGACACGGTCCATAAGTTCTTCGGATGATTCGCAGATGTTGCAGAAAATCGTTCCGAGCATCATGCAGGTAAGCAGCGAAGATGTGGTTATCGTAACCGGTCCGATTTTTATTTCTATCATCGTCAATGCGACCGTGAGGATAACATAGGTTACCGAAACCGACAGACGTTTTGAACGCGAATGGAAAAATTTTTCCGATTCGGAAAAGACAAATCCCATCACGCTTCCGAGCAGAAGCGACATCACGATTTCAATAAGCGGATTTACGATAATCGATACAATGTCTATCTTACCGCTTACCATCGCTTTCGAAATACCGAACGAAACCGCGAAAACGACAAGACCGACCGCATCGTCAAGCGCGACGATGGGGAGGAGCAAATCGGTAAGCGGACCTTTCGCCTTGTACTGGCGCACAACCATAAGAGTTGCGGCAGGAGCGGTGGCGGCGGCGATTGCGCCGAGCGTTATCGCGGCGCTCATCGGGAAAACTTTCTCTCCGAGTATAAGGCTAAGGATGCAGAGCGAAATGTCGACAAACAGGGTGGCGACAAGCGCCTGAATTATTCCTATAATCGTTGCCTGCCTGCCCGTTTTCTTAAGAGACGAAAGACGGAACTCGTTTCCGATTGAAAAGGCGATGAATCCGAGCGCGACATCCGAGATTACGCCGAATTTTTCGACATATTCGAGAGATGTGAATCCGAGTCCGGTGATGCCGAGTGCCGAGCCGAGACTGCCGAGACAGTACGGGCCGATAAGAATTCCCGCAACAAGATAGCCGGTAACCGCGGGAAGGCCGAACGGCTTGACTATACGTGTCATCAAAAGCCCCGCGAAAAGGGCTATTGCAATGCTTAATAGTATATCCATGAAAATCACTGACCTTTCGATAGGCAAAAATTAGATTGAATACAACTGCATATAATAGCACCGCGACTGCATTTTGTCAAGCGAAAAAAGCCAAAATAATCGGCAAAAATCGACAAACCGTCCGAAAAAAATCGCAAAATCCGTGTTGACAATTATCCGAAATCAAATTATAATATCGTCTGTCAAAATAAAAATCGAAAGAGATATAAATCACGCAATGTTTACGAAAAATACAGCGGCAAAAAGCGATAAGCTCGACAAAAAAGACCTTTTTGAAAATGTTCCGATAAAAAGGGCGCTTCTTACGATGGCAGTTCCCACCGTAATCAGTCAGCTTATCAATCTTATCTACAATCTTGTTGATACATTTTATATAGGAAGAACGGGCGACTCGTATAAGACGGCCGCAGTAACTCTCGCCTTTACCGTCTTTATGCTGACGCAGGCTATCGCAAACCTCTTCGGCATAGGCGGCGGAAGTCTTATGTCAAGACTTGCCGGCGCGGGAGAGCATAAAAAAGCAAAGGGAGTGTGCGCCGCCGGATTCTGGGGATCCGTTCTCGCCGCGGCAGCTTATTCTCTGCTTGTCGGAGCCTTTCTCGATCCCATTTTGAAGATGCTCGGCGCATCCGAAAACACTCTTGAATTTGCAAGACAGTATACGCTTATTGTGGTTGTCGCGGGCAATCTTCCGACCATTCTGTCAACGGTAGCCTCGCATCTCGTCAGAAACGCGGGCTATTCGAAACACGCGAGTATAGGGCTCAGCCTCGGCGGAGTGCTGAATATCATTCTCGATCCGCTTTTCATGTTCGTTCTGCTTCCCGAGGGATACGAAATAGTCGGAGCGGCACTCGCGACTCTCATCTCGAATATCGTATCTTGCGTATATCTTGTCGCCGTTCTTGCCGTGCTGTCGAAAAAAACGATTCTCTCGGTCAATCCGCGCGGGATAAAAGAGATAAAAAAAGCCGAATGGAAATCTTTTTTTGCGGTCGGTATACCGTCGGCAATGCTTACCGGACTTTTCGATCTTGCGAATATAGTCCTCAATTCGCTTATGGCGGGCCACGGTGACCTTGAACTTGCCGCAATCGGAATAGTAATGAAAGCCGAAAGACTGCCGAACGCCGTAAATCTCGGTGTATGTCAGGGCATGCTTCCGATTGTCGCGTATAATTACGCTTCGGGAAATCACGAAAGAATGAATAAGGCGGTAAAGACGGCGAGAGTGTGGGGAATTGTTATTTCGCTGGCAACCGTTATCCTTTACGAAATTTTCTCAAAACCCATTTGTGAGGTTTTTCTGAGTGTCGGCGAAAACAATGTCAATGCGGTAAAAACAATCGCATTCGCGGCGGTATTTCTCCGTATCCGCTGCCTTGCGTCTCTTCCGCAGTTCCTTAATTATAACACCTCCTACTGTATGCAGGCGGTCGGCTACGGAAGCGGAACGCTTATTCACGCCTGCGTTCGTGAACTTGTATTCTATATACCTCTTATGTATCTCTTCAACGCGCTCGCCGGAGTCTACGGACTTGTTTCGGCAATCGTTATCGGGGAGAGCCTCGGCGGAATATTCGCACTTCTGCTCTTCAAAGTCTGGAAAAAGAAAAATCTTGCTTTAGGCGGCGGCTCAATATAAATCATATATATATCGATATATGCATAACCCATATGAAAAAAGGGCAATTCACAAAAGAACGCGAACGTGCTATGATAAATATGCGGAGAAAAAACCGCACATTTATATAATCTCTTCGTTGTAATAAAATTTTTCTTAAATTTCAGGAGGATTTTTTATGGCACGTTTTACATTACCCCGCGATCTTTATCACGGCAAGGGCGCACTTGAAGCGCTCAAAACACTCGAAGGCAAGAGAGCAATCGTCTGCGTCGGCGGCGGCTCGATGAAGCGTTACGGTTTCCTTGATAAAGCAGTCGCTTATCTTAAAGAAGCGGGCATGGAAGTCGAACTTTTCGAGGGTATCGAGTCCGATCCGTCTGTTGAGACGGTTATGCGCGGCGCCGAAGCCATGCTGAAGTTCGAGCCCGACTGGATCGTCGCAATGGGCGGCGGATCTCCCATTGATGCCGCAAAGGCAATGTGGATCAAATATGAATATCCCGAAGTGACATTTGAGGATATGTGCAAAGTGTTCGGACTTCCGAAACTTCGCCGTAAGGCTCATTTCTGCGCTATCTCGTCTACATCTGGAACAGCAACCGAGGTAACCGCATTCTCGATTATCACCGATTACTCAAAGGGAATCAAATATCCGATAGCCGATTTCGAGATTACTCCCGATGTCGCAATCGTCGATCCCGAACTCGCCGAAACCATGCCTAAGAAGCTCGTCGCACATACCGGTATGGATGCGATGACTCACTCGATCGAAGCCTATGTTTCGACCGCTCACTGCGATTATACCGATCCGCTCGCAATCTATTCCATCGGAATGATTCAGCGCGATCTCATCGGCTCTTACAACGGCGATATGGAAAAGCGCGACAGCATGCACAACGCACAGTGCCTCGCGGGCATGGCGTTCTCGAACGCTCTTCTCGGTATCGTTCACTCGATGGCACATAAGACCGGCGCCGCATTTGCCGATTACGGCGCTCATATCATTCACGGTGCCGCAAACGCAATGTACCTGCCTAAAGTAATCGCATTCAACGCAAAGAATCCCGAAGCCGCAAAGCGTTATGCCGAAATCGCCGATTATATGAAACTCGGCGGAACGACAGAATCCGAAAAGGTTGCACTTCTTATTAAAGAGCTTCGCAGAATGAACGATGAGCTGAATATTCCTCACTGCATCAAGAATTACGGTGTGGACAGCTATCCTACCGAAAACGGTTTCGTTCCCGAAGAAGTATTCCGCGCACGTCTGCATGACATCGCAGTCAACGCAATCGGAGATGCCTGCACAGGCTCCAACCCCCGTCAGCCCAGCGTTCCCGAAATGGAAAAACTTCTCGAATGCTGCTACTACGATACCGAAGTCGATTTCTGATAATACCGAAAAGAAATACTCCGAAAAAACACAGGCAGTGCCGCCGAAAAAGCGGCACTGCCTTTTTTCACCCGTAAGATTGACAATTTGTCTTTTGTCTGCTATACTTTTCTTATAAACGGATCTTATAAACGGAGGGAGCTTTGAAAAATGAAAAAATATCTCTTATGTACTGTCGCCGTTATTATGCTGATCGGAGGAATGATTATGCTTAATGCCTGCCAGGGTGAACCCAAAACGGAGGAGAAGCCCAAAACAGAAGAAAAAGAAGACAAAATCGAAACAATCGAACCGGGCTTCAGGCTGTCTGCCGCCGACTATACCGACTATGTTCCGGACTCGGTAAGCGCGTGGAAAGCGGAGAACAGCGTAAATATGCAGAACGGGGCAAACACACGCCCCGGTATCATCGTTTCACCCTACTATACACTGGAAGTGAACGGAATCGAAATTCCGGTATTCACCGAAAAAACGACAAATTCGCCCCATTCTTTCGCATATATGGAGATTTCGGATTGCATTGACGGCAAATTCTCGCTTGATGTCAATCTCACGACATATACCGAACGCAGGAATCCGGTTGTGCTTCCCGAAAGCGCGGGAGTTACGGCAACAGTCGACGGATGCAAAGTTCATGCGACAATCTGCGAATACGGCAGCTTCACTTTTACATTCGACCGCAGAAACGGACGCGGCGGGGATAAGCTTCCGATTACGATTATGGTAAAACCCGCCGAAACGCCGAATGTACCCGAATCATACAAACGCGTTGAATTTGAGCCCGGCGAATATTCGGGGGCCGATACCTGCTTTAATAAATCGAACACCCTTTATTATTTCAAAAAAGGCTGCTACGATATCGAGTGCATTTCGATTGAAGCAGACAATATCACAGTCTATTTTGAGCCGGGCACACTGCTTCGCGCAAAGTTTTTGACCTTGAACGAAAGCGGAGATCCCGTATACGGCAATGTGTTCTCTTCATGGGGACATAAAAACGTCGAGATTATCGGACACGCGTCACTCGACATCGCCATGCGTGAGAGGGCGGGAGTTATTTTCTCGTTCGCCCGAATGACAAATATGACTTTCGCGGGTTTGAATGTCTGCAATTCAAATTCGTGGACCTGCTGCTTTACAAACTGCAAAGACATTACAGTCCGCGACCTTATTCTGATAGGCTACCGCACATATTCGGACGGAGTGATGCTTTCGGACTGCGAAAACGCAACCGTTTCGGGATGTTTTGTCCGCACGGGCGACGACGCGCTTGAAGTCAAATCAACATCCGACGGAACACTGCGCACCAAAAACGTTCTTTTCGAGAATAATGCGGTCTGGACCGATAAGGGAATCGCATACGGATGCGTATATGAATCCAATTTCAACCAGAGCGAAGTGACATGGCGCAATAATTCGGTCGGTTTCGCTCTCGCGGACTGGTCGTCGCATCTCGGCTGCGCAACAATATCCATCAACGGATCGAATCCGCTTGTAATCGATTCGGATATGACATTCGAAAATCTCGAAATCTATGTTACACACTGTCCGCTTATTACCGTTGTTATGGAAAACGGCGGAGTTGTGCGCGACATAACGTTCAAAAACATTCACGCCAAAGAGGCAACGCTCAATGCGGCGGTGTCGACAAAATATATCGACCTGATTATCAAAAATTCGGACGGCGGGCCGATAAGCGACTTCAAAATCGGCGATCTGTATTTTGACGATATTTCGTGGAACGATACGACACTTACACCCGAAAATGCCGATGAAGAGATTATCTTCAGCGTGCCCGATGAATATGCGGCTGACAGAAGCATACTGCACGTCAACTGAAAGAGCAAGGCGAAAGCATTTGATTTTGTCGGAACATGTCGGAATAAACACAAAAAAATCCGAAATTCGTCTGTTTTTTTCGGTATTGCTCTTTACAAATAAAAAACAGAGTGCTATAATATCGGGAGATATTGACCGCGAGAGTGCGGTTAGTTAAAAAAAAGGAGAGAGTGACAGTGTATAAAATTGTACGTAAGCGCGTGCTCAATTCTTCGGTTACACAGATGGAAATCGAAGCACCGCTTGTTGCGAAAAAAGCAAAACCCGGACAGTTTATCATACTCAGAGTAGACAGCGAGGGCGAACGTATTCCGCTGACTGTTGCCGGATGCAACCCCGAAGAGGGAACGGTTAAAATCATTTTCCAGATTGTCGGTGCGACAACCATGCAGCTTAACAAGAAAAACGAAGGAGAGTATATCGAGGATTTCGTCGGACCGCTCGGAGTCGCGACACATACCGAAGGTATCAAGAAGGTATGTATCATCGGCGGCGGTGTCGGCTGCGCGATAGCACTTCCGATTGCGGAGGAATTTCATAAGCTCGGCGCCGATGTTACCGGCATCATCGGATTCAGAAACAAGGACATTGTCATTCTTGAAGATGAGTTCAAGGCCTGCACGGACCGTCTTACCGTTATGACCGATGACGGCTCATACGGCCGCCACGGCAATGTAACCGTCGGACTTAAGGATTACCTCGATGCAGGTGAAAAATACGATATGATCATCACAATCGGCCCGCTGATCATGATGAAATTCGTCGTTGCAACCGCGAAGCCTTACGGCATCCCGGTAACCGTATCGATGAACCCGATAATGATTGACGGTACCGGAATGTGCGGCGGATGCAGACTTACACTTAACAGGGACGGCAAGAAGATTATGAAGTTTGCCTGCGTTGACGGCCCTGATTTTGACGGATATGAAGTCGATTTCGACGAGGCTATGTCCCGTTCGAGAATGTATACCGACTTCGAGCATAAAGCATATGAAAAGACTTGCAATCTTTTCAAAAATGTATAATCGGAGGGTGATATAAAATGGCTTTGAATCCGAAAAAACATGAAATGCCCACACAGGACCCTGAGGTCAGGGCACATAACTTCAAGGAAGTCGCACTCGGATATACGGCTGAAATCGCGATTGATGAGGCTAAGAGATGCCTTAACTGCAAGAATAAGCCCTGCGTATCCGGATGTCCCGTAAATATCGATATTCCGGGCTTTATCGGTTTCGTAAAGACCGGAGATTTCGACGGTGCATATAAAGTAATCGCAAAATCGTCGTCGCTTCCCGCAGTCTGCGGACGTGTATGCCCTCAGGAGTCACAGTGCGAAAGCAAATGTACTCTCGGCGTCAAGTTCGAGCCTGTCGGAATCGGCAGACTTGAAAGATTTGTTGCCGACTATCATAACGCACATGATGACGGCAATGTCGAAGTGCCCGAATCAAACGGACACAGAGTAGCGGTAGTCGGCTCTGGCCCTTCGGGACTTACCTGCGCAGGCGATCTCGCCAAGAAGGGATATAAAGTAACCGTTTATGAGGCACTTCATACTCCCGGCGGAGTTCTTGTTTACGGTATCCCCGAATTCAGACTTCCCAAATCGATTGTAAAGAAAGAGGTCGAAGGTCTTAAAGCACTCGGCGTCGACGTTGAAACAAACGTCGTAATCGGTAAGACACTCACAGTCGACGAGCTGTTCGAGGACGGCTTTGAGGCAGTGTTTATCGGCTCCGGCGCAGGACTTCCGAGATTCATGGGCATCGACGGCGAGGAACTCAAGGGCGTTTACTCCGCAAACGAATTCCTCACAAGAAGCAACCTTATGAAATCTTATCTTGATGAATCGGCAACTCCTATCATGAAGGGCGGCAAGTGTGTTGTCGTCGGCGGCGGCAACGTCGCAATGGATGCGGCACGTACCGCACTCCGTCTCGGCGCCGATGTAAGCATCGTTTACAGACGCTCGATGGAAGAACTTCCCGCACGTCGCGAAGAGGTTGAGCACGCAATGGAGGAAGGAATCGAATTCAAACTGCTCACCAATCCGACACGAATCAACGGATATACAAATCCCGAAAATCCCCGCGATCCCAAGAACGGTTTCGTTACATCGGTAGAATGCATCAAGATGGAACTCGGCGCACCCGATGAGAAGGGCCGCCGCCGTCCTGTTGAAGTTCCGGGCAGCGAATTCACAATCGAGGCCGACTGTGTGATCATGGCACTCGGCACATCTCCCAACCCGCTTATCAAGAGCACCACAAAGGGACTCGAAACACAGAAGTGGGGCGGAATCATCGTAAACGAAGAAACCGGACTCACATCGCGTGAGGGCGTTTATGCCGGCGGTGATGCCGTAACGGGCGCCGCAACCGTAATACTCGCAATGGGTGCAGGCAAGACAGCCGCAAAGGCCATTGACGAATATCTTTCGAATAAGTAATCTCTGAGATGCCGGTGACGGCATTTCGGAAAATATCGGCCGATAAGCGTCGCGGACTGCCGCGGCGCTTATCTGTAAAATCTATCGATAAACAGCATATCGATAATGCATAAATTGAATATCGGAAATTCGGCAATACGGTTGTAAAAGCCGCATTTGTATGATATAATGATTCGGTAAAAAAGAAACAGCGAATATAAAAAATAAATCATAGGACGGTAACGCAATGAACAAAATTACGATTATTGGAACAGGAAGCGTCGGCTCGACAATCGCGTATTCTCTCGAACTTCTCGGCATGGCATCCGAGATAGTGATGATTGACATAAACCACGAAAAAGCGCTCGGCGAAGCACTTGACATAAGGCAGGGAACACCGTTCTGCGCGCCCTGCGAAATATATGCCGGCGATTATCCCGACTCGGCAGGCTCGGAGATCGTTATTCTTACATCGGGAGTTGCGAGAAAGCCGGGACAGTCGCGTCTTGAACTCGCGCAAATAAATGTCGACATTACGAAGTCGATTATTCCCGAAATCACAAAATATGCGCCGGATGCCGTCTATATTATCGTGTCAAATCCGGTTGATGTTTTGACATATACATTTCATAAATTGTCGGGAATCCCCGAAAACCGTATTATCGGTTCTGGAACGATCCTCGATACGGCAAGACTGCGTGCCAGACTTTCCGAATATTGCAAAATAAGCCAGAGCAATGTCCACGCATACGTTTTCGGCGAGCACGGCGATTCATCGTTTATTCCGTGGTCGGTTGCGAATATTTCAAACGTGCCGATATCCGAATGTTATAAAGTGTTCGGCGGCGGAAGCGACGGCGAAATCGAACGTCCGCAGATTGATTTTGCCGAGATAGAGGACTACGTAAGGAAATCCGGCGGAAGGGTAATTGCGCGTAAAGGCGCGACATTCTATGCGGTGTCGATGTCGGTATGCCATATCTGTAAGTGCATTCTCAGCGGAATCGATACCACGATGACGGTGTCGACCATGATGCACGGTGAATACGGAATCAGCGATGTCTGCCTCAGCACGCTGAATATAGTCGGCAGAAAAGGCGCCTGCGGAAAGGTTAACGTTCGGCTGACCGATGAAGAAATCGGCAAACTGAAATTCAGCGCGGATACGCTTAAGAGCGTTATCGACAACATTATTATTTGATTTGATTTTAAGAAAGGCACAACCGTAATTATGGAATATCGTATAGAGCATGATTCTATGGGTGAAATGAAGGTCAGGGCGGACAGACTGTGGGGCGCACAGACTCAGCGCAGCCTCGAAAATTTCAGAATAGGCGTTGATATCGAGAGAATGCCCCGTGAAATCACCCACGCATTCGGAATACTTAAAAAGGCGGCGGCTCTCGCGAATGCCGAGCTTCGCCCCGAAAAAATGACAAAAGAAAAACTCGATGCAATATGCACCGCCTGTGATGAGGTCGCCTCAGGCGCACTCGACGATCATTTTCCGCTCGTTGTCTGGCAGACAGGATCGGGAACTCAGTCGAATATGAACGCAAACGAGGTTATCGCCAACAGAGCAAATCAGATTTCGGGGAAAAAGCTCTGCCATCCAAACGACGATATCAATATGAGCCAGTCGTCGAACGATACCTTCCCGACCGCAATGCATATCTGCGCGGTTATGGCAATTCGGGATAAACTTATTCCCGCTGTCAATGAGCTGATCGAAACATTCAAACGGCTCGAAGCCGAAAATGAAGGAATCGTAAAATCGGGCCGCACCCACCTTCAGGATGCCACACCGATTTCGTTCAGCCAGGAAATTTCGGGATGGCGCTCGAGCCTTGAGAGGGATGTCGAACTCCTCGAAAAAGCATCGGAGCCTCTCTGCGAGCTGGCTCTCGGCGGAACCGCTGTCGGAACCGGGCTTAATGCGCCGAAAGGATTTGCAAAGCTCGTTGCCGAAAAGGCGGCGGAACTTACGGGCAAGCCGTTTGTTACCGGACAGAATAAATTTCATTGCCTGACCTCGAAGGACGAGCTTGTGTTCGCCCACGGCGCGATTAAAGCGACCGCCTGCGATATGATGAAAATCGCAAATGATGTCCGTTGGCTCGCGTCCGGCCCGCGTGACGGACTCGGTGAGATTCATATTCCCGAAAACGAGCCCGGCTCCTCGATTATGCCCGGTAAAGTCAATCCGACGCAGTGCGAGGCGGTAACAATGGTCGCGGTACAGGTAATCGGCAACGATGTCGCTGTCGGATTTGCCGCATCACAGGGCAATTTCGAGCTCAACGTGTTCATGCCGGTGGCAATCTATAATTTTTTGCAGTCGGCACGGCTTCTCGCCGAGGCGATTGTATCCTTCAATAAAAACTGCGCGTCGGGAATCACCGCAAACAGGGATAAGATGTATCATAATCTCCATAACTCGCTTATGCTTGTAACCGCGCTGAATCCGTATATAGGATATGAAAACGCCGCAAAAACCGCCAAAAAGGCATATAAAGATAATATTTCGCTTAAAGAGGCCTGCGTTGAACTCGGCTTTATGACGGCGGAGAAATTCGATGAAGTATTCCATCCCGAGCAGATGGTGTAAATTGCACGGAAAACCGTGCGGAAAGAGGATGCGGTAAAACGATGGAAAATACCGAAAAAATAAAGATCAGCTATTTTCCGGGCTGTACCCTGCGCACAAAGGCCGTTGAGCTTGACAGATGCGCAAGGAATGCCGCCGAGGCACTCGGAATCGAGCTGTGCGAAGTCGATAACTGGCAGTGCTGCGGCGGAGTCTATATCTCGGCAAAAGATGAAATCGCCTCGAAACTGTCGTCGGTGCGGGCGCTTGTCTGCGCAAGGGACAGAGGCACACCGCTTGTATCGGTCTGCTCGGCCTGCCATAATGTCATAAAACAGACCGAACACGAAATAACCGGAAACAGAGAATTCGCCGACCGTGTCAACGCCTATATGTCGCAGGATACGAATCCGAAAGAGGCGTATTACGGCGGAGTCAGAGTTATGCATTATCTTGAAATGCTGCGCGATATCGTCGGATTCGATAAAATCGGAGCGGCGGTGAAAAATCCGCTGACCGGCAGGAAAATCGCCGCATATTACGGATGTATGCTGCTTCGGCCGGGCAATGTGATGAAACTCGACGATCCCGAAAATCCGCGCATAATGGAAGATTTTATACGCGCGATAGGCGGGGATCCGATTGTGTATCCGATGAGAAACGAATGCTGCGGAGGATATACCGTGCTTGAAGACGCGGGTGCGGCGGCAAGACGCGCCTCGGCGGTTACAGACAGCGCAGAGGGACACGGAGCCGACCTTATCGTCACGGCATGTCCGCTCTGTAAATACAATCTCGAGAAAAACGGCGGAAATAAGATTAAAACGGTATATTTTACCGAACTTCTCGCCGATGCGCTCGGAGTAAGGGAGAATACAGATGCAGCAAGATAAAAACAGCCTTTATAAGGAACAGATCGTGAGAATGAGCGGGAGCAATCCGTTAAAATGCATGCGGTGCGGCAAATGTTCGGCCACCTGCCCGTCTTATGACGAAATGGAATATCATCCCCACCAGTTTGTTTATATGGTGGAAAACGGCGATATCGAAAAACTCATGAAAAGTAAGTCGGTTTATAAATGCCTTTCATGTTTTGCCTGCGTCGAGAGATGTCCGAGAGGGGTTGAGCCCGCGAAAATAATCGAGGCCGTGCGCCTTCTCGAAATACGGCAAAAAGACGGCAATCACATGAGCGCAGACGATATACCGGGACTTGTCGATGACGATCTGCCGCAGCAGGCAATAGTCAGCGCACTTCGTAAATACTCAAAGTAAAAACTGAAAGGACTCTGACCGAATATGCAAAGAATAGGAGTATTCGTCTGTCACTGCGGAACAAATATAGCGGGAACGGTCGATGTGGCCGCGGTTGCGAAGGCGCTCGGCAAAGAACCGGGAGTCGTTTTTTCGACCGACTATCAGTATATGTGTTCTCAGGCAGGACAGAATTTAATAAAAGATGCCGTAGATAAATATGCTCTTACGGGTATTGTTATCTGTTCGTGTTCGCCGCGTATGCATGAGGCGACATTCAGAAAAACGGCTGCGGCTGCCGGACTCAACCCGTATATGGTTGAAATCGCAAATATCCGCGAACAGTGTTCGTGGGTTCATAAGGATATGAAAACAGCCACCGAAAAGGCGATTATTCTCGGAAGAGCCGCAGTCGCGAAAGTCTGCCTCAACTCGCCTCTTACTCCCGGAGAAAGCCCGGTTACAAAGAGAGCGCTTGTGATAGGCGGCGGAATCGCGGGTATCCAGACCGCGCTTGATATTGCCGATGCGGGATTTCCGGTCGATATCGTCGAAACGAAACCGACAATCGGCGGTAAGATGGCACAGCTCGACAAAACTTTTCCGACACTTGACTGCGCAGCCTGCATACTGACTCCGAAAATGGTCGATGCCGCGCAAAATGAGAATATCCGCATACTCTCGTATTCCGAGGTAACGGCGGTAAAGGGATTTGTCGGCAATTTCGATGTTACGATAAAGCGCAAGGCCCGCTATGTCAAAGAGGATGTCTGCACCGGATGCGGTGCCTGCACCGAAAAATGTCCGCAGAAAAACGTTCCGAACGAGTTCAATCTCGGAATGGATACCAGACACGCGATTTATATACCTTTTGCACAGGCTGTGCCGAAGGTCGCGACAATCGATCCGAACCGCTGCACAATGCTGAAAAGCGGCAAGTGCGGCGTCTGCTCGAAAGTATGCACTGCGGGCGCGATTGACTATAAGGCAAAAGATGAATATTTAGAGGAAAAATACGGCGCAATCGTCGTCGCGACCGGATTCAACCCGATTTCGATGGAAAAATTCGATGAATTCGCCTATTCGGAATCGAAAGACGTAATCACCTCCCTCGAACTCGAGCGTCTTATGAATGCCGCCGGACCGACAGGCGGAACGCTTCTGCGCCCGTCGGATCATACCCATCCTCATACGATAGTTTTCGTTCAGTGCGTCGGCTCACGCTGTTCGGCATGCTCGGATAAGGGCAAGGAATACTGCTCGAAAATCTGCTGTATGTATACGGCAAAACACGCAATGCTTATCCGCGATAAGTATCCGGATACCGAAGTTTATGTTTTCTACATAGATGTGCGTACTCCCGGAAAGAATTTCGATGAGTTCTACCGCCGCGCGGTAGAGGAATACGGCGTGCATTATATAAAGGGAATGGTCGGAAAAGTCAGCCCCGAGAACGGAAAACTGAAAGTTCAGGGCTCCGATTTGATTTACGGAAAACAGCTTCATATAGATGCCGACCTCGTGGTGCTTGCCGCAGCGATAGAGCCGGATAAATCGGCAAGAGGACTCGCCACCATGCTCACCGCAAGTATGGACACAAACGATTTCTTCACCGAGGCTCACCCGAAACTGCGTCCTGTCGAAAGCCCGACGGCGGGAATTTTCCTGTCGGGTGCTTGTCAGGGCCCGAAGGATATTCCCGAAACGGTAGCGCAGGCGGGAGCCGCCGCATCAAAGGTAATCGGACTGCTCTGTAAGGATAAGCTGACGGGCAATCCGTGCGTCGCACATTCGGATGAACTCATGTGCAACGGCTGTTCGACCTGCGAAAAGGTCTGCCCGTACGGCGCAATCACCTATGTGGATAAAGAATTCAGAATGCCCGACAGAACAACGAGAATACGCAGAATCGCCGTGGTTAACGAGGCTGTATGTCAGGGATGCGGCGCATGTACGGTCGCATGTATGTCGGGGGCTATGGATCTTCGCGGATTCACGGTTAAACAGATTATGGCGGAGGTAGATGCTATATGCAGGTAAATGAAGAATACAGACCGCTTATCGTGGCATTTTGCTGCAACTGGTGTTCATACGCAGGCGCCGACCTTGCGGGAAACAACAGACTGAACTATCCGGCAGATGTAAAGATTATACGCGTACCCTGCTCATGCAGAGTAAATCCCACATTTGTGCTTCGCGCTTTTGCGAGAGGTGCCGACGGCGTGATAATCTGCGGATGCCATCCCGGCGACTGCCATTATACAACCGGAAATTATTATACAAGACGCCGTATGAAACTTCTTTTCTCGATGCTCGACTATCTCGGAATCGAGAGGGAACGTACGAGAGTTGAATGGGTAAGCGCCGCCGAAGGCGCAAAATTTGCCGCGACGATGAATGATTTTGCCGCAAAGGTGGCATCACTCGGAGAGAACAGGAGATTGGAGGATCTGCGATGCAGGAAGCAATAAGAGATGCGCTTGTCGGGAAAGCGGTAAAACTGCTTGATGAGGGCAGAGTGGGCCGCGTCTACGGCTGGCGCGCGGGAGAGTTCGGTTACGATACCGCACCCGCACTTTTCACCGACGTCGAAGAGTTGAAAAAAGAATTCGTTTTCGGCGATTTCTGCGGAGCGAATCTGTCGAAATATCTTGTCGGCGCGATGAATAAATCAAATGATAATATCGCGGTTTTTCTGAAACCGTGTGACTGTTACAGCTTCAATCAGCTGCTTACCGAGCATAGAATAGACCGTGACCGCGTCTATATTATAGGCGTGCCGTGTGCGGGTATGCTCGATGTAAACAAAATCAGACAGTCGGCTGAGACAATTCTTTCGGTTGATGTTTCGGATGATAAAGCCACGGTCAAAACACTTTATGACGGTGAAAAAGAGTTCGACAGAGCCGATTTTCTTCCCGACAGATGCAGAAACTGCAAATCGAAAAAGCATGTCGTTTATGATGAGCTTGTCGGAGAGGACGGCGGCGTTCTCGATTCGTGTCGCTTCGATGAGGTCGAAAAAATCGAAAAAATGACTCCCGACGAACGGTTCGAATTCTGGCAGTCCGAACTTTCGAAATGTATCCGCTGCAACGCCTGCCGCGATGTCTGCCCCGCCTGCACCTGCGAAAAATGCGTTTTCGACAATCCCAAATCGGGCGTTGAAAATAAAGCCGCCGCCAACTCTTTTGAAGAAAAAATGTTCCATATCATCCGCGCCTTTCATGTGGCGGGACGGTGTACCGATTGCGGCGAATGTTCGAGAGTCTGCCCGCAGCAGATACCGCTTCATCTTCTGAATCGCAAATTCATAAAGGATATAAATGAATTTTACGGCGATTATCAGGCGGGCGCCGAAGCCGGATCAAGAGCGCCGATTGTCAATTTTTCCGAGAACGATCCCGAGCCGGCGGTAACCGACTCCGAAATGTGAGAAAGCGGGGAACAGCAATGAGAAAAATATCACTTGAAAAACTCGATGTCCTTTTCCGCGAAATAAATAAAAGTTTCGGACTTTATCTCCCGGTAAAAAAAGGTAATATTTCCGATTTTCAAAAATGGGACGGCACTAAAGAATATTCGGATGCCGCGAATACGTCAAGAAGCCCGAAAGATTTGTTTTTCCCTCAGTCGGAAGAACTCATGAAATTTAAGATCGAGGGCAAAAATATCGAAATCGAAGATATACGGCACGAGAGCGACGATTTCGTCGTGTTCGGTGTCCGCGCCTGCGATGTGAGAAGTTTTGATATTCTCGACCGCGTCTTTCTCGCTCCCCCTGCCGACAGCTATTACGAAAACCGCCGCACACACGGCATAATCGTATCGCTTGCCTGCGACCGTCCGAGAGAGAGCTGCTTCTGCGGCAGTTTCGGCATAGATCCGTCGCAGCCGTGCGGAGATGTCGCCTGCTGGAAAGCCGACGGAATGCTCTATCTCAAATCACAGACCGAAAAAGGCGAAAAACTCATGTCTGCGGTTGAGACTGTTACCGAGGATGCCGATGATGCCGAAGTTGAGGGTGAAGTCGCGGCAATAAAAGAAAAAATGAACAAACTGCCTCTTGCAGGTCTTAAAGTGGATATGTTCGGGGCAGGTAAAACAGATGAGTTCTTTTCGGCACCCGAATGGGCAAAACTTTCGGAAAGCTGTCTCGGATGCGGAAGCTGCACCTATGTATGTCCGACCTGTCAGTGCTATGATATAAAAGATTTCGATACCGGGCACGGCGTAACAAGACTCCGCTGCTGGGATTCGTGTATGCGTTCGGAATTTACAAAGATGTCTGCGGGTCAGCCGAGACTTACTCAGCTCGAACGCTTCCGTCAGCGCTTTATGCACAAACTTGTTTACTATCCCACGAACAATGACGGCATATTTTCATGTGTCGGATGCGGCAGATGCCTTACAAAATGTCCTGTCGGCATGAATATAGTCAAGGTTGTTAAAAAGCTCGGAGGAAAAACGAATGTTTGAAAAAAATGATCCTTTAATGCCGACCGTCTGCACGGTAACCGATATCCGTATCGATACCCCCGATGTGAAAACATTCAGAGTTGTAACGCCGGACGGAAAAAAGGCTTTTGAGCACATGCCCGGACAGTGCGCAATGCTGTCGATGCCCGGAGTCGGAGAGGCGATGTTTTCGATAACATCGTCGCCGACAAATACCGAATATATGGAATTTTCGATAAAGAAATGCGGATGCGTGACCGATTGGCTTCATTCAATGGAGCCGGGACAGCAGATTACCGCGCGCGGTCCGTACGGGAGACCTTTTCCCGTAGATACCGAATTTGCGGGCCACGACCTCCTCTTTATCGCCGGCGGTATCGGACTTGCTCCCCTCCGCTCCGTTATAAACTATTGCCGTCACTATCGCGACCGCTACGGAAAAATAGACATAGTCTACGGTTCGCGCAGTATGCAGGATCTTGTGGATTATAAAGAAATCATCGATGAATGGGCGGCAGACAGCGGTATCGCAGTTCATCTTACAATCGACCGCGAACAGCCCGAATGGAACGGCCATGTCGGATTTGTTCCGAACTACGTAAAAGAGCTCGGACTGCCGTCGGATAAGATTGCCGTTCTCTGCGGACCGCCGATAATGATAAAATTCACGCTTGCGGGACTGCTCGAACTCGGATTTGAAAAAAACCGTATCTATACCACGCTCGAACTGCGTATGAAATGCGGTATCGGCAAATGCGGAAGATGCAATGTCGGCTCCAAATATGTATGCAAGGACGGCCCCGTGTTCAGATTCGACGAGCTTGACGAACTGCCCGATGAATACTGATGATAAGATAATCACCGACCGAATAATAGAGGTAATGTTATGGAAAATATGGTAAATGTCTATCTTTTCGGAAAAAAATACAGCGTTCCGGATAATCTTACGATTATGCGCGCGATGGAATACGCAGGCTATCAGCTTGTCCGCGGATGCGGATGCAGAAACGGATTCTGCGGCGCGTGTGCAACGATTTACAGAATAAAGGGTGACAGAACGCTCCGTACCTGCCTTGCCTGCCAGACAAAAGTGGAAAACGATATGTATGTGGCGACTCTCCCGTTTTTCCCGCTCGTAAAGCAGGTTTACGACATCGAAAAGATAAAGCCCACACAACAGATTATGATGCAGCTTTATCCCGAAATATATGCCTGCATCGGATGCAATGCCTGCACAAAGAGCTGTACGCAGAAACTTAATGTAATGCAGTATATAGCCTATGCGCAGAGAGGCGAATATGACAAATGCGCTGCCGAATCTTTTGACTGCGTAATGTGCGGTGTCTGCTCGTCGCGCTGTCCGGCGGGAATATCCCATCCGCAGGTTGCGATGCTTGCACGCAGACTCAACGGAAAATATATCGCCCCGAAATCGGAACATCTCGAAAACCGCATAAACGAAATCGACAACGGCGATTTCACCGCGATTATCGAAAGCCTGATGGGAAAACCGGTTGAAGAGCTTAAAGAACTTTACAATAACAGAGAAATAGAAAAGTAAGGAGGGTTTGACATTGTATTCAAAAGAATTTGAAGAGTCGCTGAAAGCGGTTGCGGCGGCGAGAAAATCGAATATCGCCTATGAACCCGCACGTATGACAGCCGACGAAAAGGATGCTCTCCTTGCCGCTTATCATCCCGATTACAGAAGAAGTGAATTTGCAAAGCTCGAAATCGGGCCGAATAAAGGCGAAGAAGTGCCTCGCGAACTCTGCGAGATGCTTTCCGCCAACAGCCGGATCAAGGCGTCGGATGTTGATCTCGAAAAGGTCGATTACGATGTGGATGTGCTGATTATAGGCGGCGGCGGAGCCGGATCGGCGGCCGCGATAGAGGCCGATAACACGGGCGCAAAGGTTATGATAGTGACAAAACTCCGCATAGGTGATGCAAATACGATGATGGCGGAGGGCGGAATTCAGGCGGCAGATAAGCCGAACGATTCGCCGGCAATTCATTTTATCGATGCCTACGGCGGCGGACATTTTGCCGCCAAACGCGAACTGCTCGCAAAGCTCGTGTGCGAAGCGCCCGATGCGATAAAATGGCTGAACGATCTCGGAGTCGAATTCGATAAGGCTCCCGACGGAAGTATGATCACAACGCACGGCGGCGGAACATCGAGAAAACGTATGCATGCCGCAAAAGACTATTCGGGTGCCGAAATTATGCGTACCCTTCGCGATGAGGTGCTTAACCGCGGCATACCCGTTGTCGATTTTACATCCGCAATCGAGTTGATACTTGACGAAAACGGAAGAGCGGCGGGTGCCGTCCTTATGAATATGGAAACAAAAGAGCTTCTTGTCGCGCGCGCCAAAACGGTTATTATCGCCACAGGCGGCGCGGGAAGAATGCACTATCAGGGATTTCCGACATCAAACCATTACGGCGCGACCGCAGACGGACTTGTGCTCGCATACAGGGTAGGCGCAAAACTGCTTTATGCCGATACTCTTCAGTATCACCCGACCGGCGCGGCATATCCGCAGCAGATTTTCGGCGCACTTGTGACCGAGAAGGTAAGATCGCTCGGCGCAAAACTCGTAAACCGCGACGGAAAAGTCTTTATGCATCCTCTCGAAACGAGAGACGTAGCCGCCGCAGGCATAATAAGGGAATGTACCGACAGAGACTGCGGAGTCGATACGGGCGACGGGAAAGCCGTCTGGCTTGATACGCCGATGATTGAGGCGATAGGCGGAGAGGGAACAATCGAAAAGCGTATTCCCGCCATGATGCGTATGTTCGCGGGATACGGAATAGATATCAGAAAAGAACCGATTCTCGTCTATCCGACACTGCACTATCAGAACGGCGGAATAGATATAAATACCGATACAATGACTCCGAATGTCGAGAATCTTTATGTCGCGGGCGAAGCCGTCGGAGGTATCCACGGAAGAAACCGCCTTATGGGCAATTCTCTGCTCGATGTCATAGTGTTCGGCAGAAACGCCGGCAGAAACGCGGGGAATCATTCAAAAGAGGTTCATGTCGGCAGACTGACACTCGAACATATAGCGAAATTCGATGACGAGCGCAGAAACGCCGGAATAGTTACCGATAAACTGTCTCCGATGCTGCTGCCCGATTACAGAAGAAAGACAGATAAATAATATATAGGTAAAGGTGGATAATAAAAATGTTAACCGATCTTCTTGAAGCAATCACAATATTCTGTTTCGGTCTCTCATGGCCGCTGTCAATATACAAATCGGTAAAATCGCGCACCGCAAAAGGCAAAAGCCTCTTTTTCGAGATTTTTATCCTTGCCGGTTATGCGGTCGGTATCGTCAGAAAGTTCATTCAGTACTCGGGCGGAAGTTCGGGCTTTATATTCTGGCTCGGATTTTTCTTCTACGTGCTGAACTTTGTTGAAATTGCCGTGGATGTCGGACTTTATTTCAGAAACTCCGCACTTGACAAAAAAGCCGACGAAGCACTCACGAAAAAAGCATAAGATTAAAAACAGCGAAAAACACTTAATCTGAAAAGGAGAATATCGGATGAAACAACCTGAGGTGTCAAGGGCAACGATGGGACGTTTACCCGTTTATTTGAAATATCTCAAAGAAACAGAGTCTACCGCCGACAATATATCGGCGACAACAATCGCAAAAGACCTTAGAATGGGCGAGGTCCGTGTCAGAAAAGATCTCGGCTCGGTGAGCGGCGCGGGAAGACCGAAGGTCGGATATAATATTTCCGAACTTATCGCGACAATCGAAAAATATATGAGAGACAGCGGCAGACCGAGCGTTGTCATTGTCGGAGCCGGAAAGCTCGGACGCGCGCTGCTCGATTACGGCGGATTCGCCGAATACGGAATAGAGATAGCCGCCGCATTTGATATTTCGGTCGAAAAGGAAGAAAAAAGCGAAAGCGGTAAGCAGATATTTCCGGCATCCGAACTCGTCAAATTCTGCGAAACACATAATGTCCGCATCGGAATAATCACCGTTCCCGCGGATGCCGCCCAAGGCGTCTGCAACGAACTTGTAAAATGCAGAGTAAAGGGTATATGGTGCTTTGCTCCGACAACGCTCGAAATACCGTCGGGGATAAGTGTCAGATATGAAAATATGGCGCTCTCTCTCGCATATCTCAATAAGGTAATTATCAATCAAAACAGCTGAAATAATCGAAAGGCAGACCGCGTGGGCCGCGGTTACTGAATAATATGAAAGTCACAATTTGTATAGGATCATCATGTCATATCAAAGGCTCACACTATGTTGTCGAAAGACTCCGACAGCTCGTCTCCGAAAATAACATTTCGGATAAGGTTGAACTTGCCGGTGCATTCTGTATGGGCAAATGCCGGCAGGGAGTCTGCGTTACCGTGGACGATGAGTTCCATTCGGTTTCCCCCGACAGCGTCGACAGCTTTTTCAATGAGAAAATACTCTCGCAAATCGCCTGATACCGCACCTGCTTGTGTAATGGGGGAATAACGCAGATGGATTGTCTTACGCTGAAAAAATCAAACTGTAAAAACTGCTATAAGTGCATACGTCACTGCCCGGTGAAATCAATCAGATTTTCTAATAATCAGGCGTATATCATTCCGAATGAGTGCATACTGTGCGGACACTGCTTTGTCGTCTGTCCGCAGAACGCGAAGCAGATAGTGGACGAAACCGAAAAGGTTAAATCACTGCTTGCCGGAGATGATCCGGTTGTCGTAAGCCTTGCACCGTCATTCGCCGCAAATTACGAGGGTGTCGGTATAAATTCAATGCGTGATGCACTGAAAAAACTCGGATTCTACGATGCCGAAGAAACGGCAATCGGAGCGACAATCGTCAAAACGCAGTACGAGAAGATGGTTGACGAACGGAAAAAGGATATTATCATTACGTCATGCTGCCATTCGGTTAATCTGCTTGTGCAGAAATATTTTCCGTCGCTTATCGGCTGCCTTGCCGACGTTCTCTCACCGATGCAGGCACATTGCCGCGACATAAAAGAGCGGATGCCGAACGCCAAAACCGTGTTTGTCGGGCCGTGTGTCGCCAAAAAAGACGAAGCGGCAAATTATCCCGGATATGTTGACGCAGTGCTTACATTCGACGAGCTTACCGCATGGCTGAAATCGGAGAATGTCATACCCGAGCGTATTTCCGACAGCTCGGAAAAAAGCCGCGCGCGTCTTTTCCCGACAACGGGCGGGGTACTTAAAACCATGAATACCGCAAATAAAAATTACACATTCATGGCAGTAGACGGAACAGATAACTGCATCGCCGCGCTTAAAGATATCGAAGCGGGGAACCTGCATAACTGCTTTATAGAAATGTCGGCATGCGTCGGAAGCTGTATCGGCGGCCCGGTTATGGAAAAATTTCACCGCTCGCCTGTGAGAGATTTTGCCGCAATCGAACATTACGCGGGAAAATCCGATTTCGATGTCAATCAGCCGACAGCCGAACGGCTGCATAAAGATTTTGCGGCGATAAACCGCGAACTCGAAATGCCGACCGAGGAACGGATAAAGGAAACTCTGAGACAGATGGGTAAAACCAAACCGTCGGATGAGCTTAACTGCGGCTCCTGCGGATATGACAGCTGCCGCGAAAAGGCAATAGCAATATGTCAGGGCAAAGCCGAAATATCCATGTGCCTGCCGTATCTTAAGGAAAAGGCGGAAAACTTCTCGGATACGATAGTCAGAAACACCCCTAACGGACTGATAGTTCTCAACGAAAATCTCGAAATTCAGCAGATAAACAGAGCGGCACTCAAAATTCTGAATCTCACATCCGCCTCCGATGTGCTCGGCGGCAATGTGGTGCAGATACTCGACCCGACCGATTTTTACGATGTGCTTGACTGCGGCAGACCGCTGCGTGATAAACGCGCATATCTTGCCGAATATGATAAATATGTCGAAGAAACGGTTATCTACGACAGAGAATACAGACTTCTCGTGGCAATACTTCGTGATGTGACCGAAGAAGAAACCCAGCGTGAAAAGAAGGAAAACATAAGACGGCAGACGGTCGAAATCGCCGATAATGTGGTTGATAAACAGATGCGCATTGTGCAGGAGATTGCATCGCTGCTCGGCGAAACGGCTGCCGAAACGAAAATCGCGCTCACAAAGCTGAAGGAGTCGATTAACGATGAATGACCTCTGCGCCGATATCGGCTGGAAAAGTATAAATCATGAGGGTGAACAGCTCTGCGGCGACCATGTGGATATTGTCGAACAGTCGGACGAATCGACCGTAATCGTGCTTGCCGACGGGCTCGGAAGCGGAGTCAAGGCGAGCATCCTCTCCACACTTACGTCCAAGATAATATCGACCATGATGGCGGCGGGTATGTCGCTTGAAGAATGTGTTTCGACAATCGCCCAGACATTGCCGATCTGCAAAACTCGCGGAGTTGCTTATTCGACCTTCACTATAATCCATCTCATAGACAATATGACGGCCGAACTCGTTCAGTATGATAATCCGCGTGTTCTGCTCATCAGAAACGGCGACGATTTCGACTATCCGAAATCCGAGCTGAATATTGACGGAAAAACCGTTTATAAATCGACTGTCAAACTGAGAGAGGGCGATGTTTTTGTCGCGATGAGCGACGGATGCCCGCACGCGGGAATAGGAATTGCCTATAATTTCGGCTGGAAGGTCGAGGATATCGCCGATTTTGTCAAAACACTCGTTCATGTCGGATATACCGCCAAGACACTCGCAACCATGCTCGTCGACGAATGCGACAGACAGTACGGACATCATCCCGGCGATGACGCAACAGCCTGTGTTATACGGATAAGACGGCGCAAACAGGTGAATATTCTGTTCGGGCCTCCGCGAAATCCGGATGACTGCGATAAAATGATGTCGCTTTTCTTCGCGGAAAACGGCAAACATATTGTCTGCGGCGGAACGACATCGACACTCACGGCAGAATATCTCGGTAAGGAACTCCGCACAAACCTCTGCTATGATGACGACGATCTGCCGCCTACCGCCGAAATCGACGGAGTCGATCTCGTTACCGAAGGCGTGATTACGATGAACAGAGTCATCGAATATGCAAAGGATTCGCTCGGAGATAATGAGCTTTATGAAAAATGGGGATACCGGCATGACGGCGCTTCCCGAATATGCAGAATGCTTTTCGAGGAGGCAACCGACATAAACTTTTTTGTCGGCAGGGCAATAAATCCCGCACATCAGAATCCGAATCTCCCGATAAATTTCAATATCAAAATGAATCTTGTAGAGCAGCTGTGCAGCTGCCTGAATGAAATGGGAAAGCGTGTAAAAGTCAGCTATTTCTGACGAACGCAAGAACGGCATGATTTGAAAAGGAAACAAAAATGAGAAAATTCGATACAAAGGTACAGCATCTGAAATATAAGGTTTTGCGCGAAGTCGCAAGACTTGCGTGGGACGATACTCTTCTCGATAATCTGATGGATATTCCGAAGATGATTGTTCCCGGAAAAATCCCGACAATGCGCTGCTGCGTTTATAAGGAAAGGGCAATTCTCGCCGACCGTGTCAAACTCGCGATGGGCGGCGATAAGGAAAATCCGAATATTATTGAGGTAATCGATATTGCCTGCGAGGAATGTCCGATGGGCGGCTATGAGGTTACCAACGCCTGCCGCGGGTGCCTTGCCCACAGATGCGAGGACGTCTGCAGATTCGGCGCGATTACTTTTGACGAAAACCATGTCGCGCATATAGATAAATCCAAATGCAGAGAATGCGGCAGCTGCTCCAAAGTCTGCCCGTATACCGCGATTATCAGCCGTAAACGCCCCTGCGAAAACGCCTGCAAAATCAAAGCAATACACATGAATGAAGATCGCTCGGCGGCAATCGACAACGAAAAATGCATTGCCTGCGGAGCCTGTGTCTATCAGTGTCCGTTCGGCGCAATCAGCGATAAATCGTTTATTCTCGATGCAATCGATATCATCAAAAAGAGCGAAAACAATGAGAAATATAAGGTTTACGCGGTTGTCGCACCCGCGATTTCAAGTCAGTTTTCATACGCTAAACTCGGTCAGGTTATAAGCGGACTTAAAAAACTCGGATTTTATACCGTGATTGAGGCGGCGCTCGGCGCCGATATGGTAGCCTATGAGGAATCGCGTGAACTTGCCGAAAAAGGTTTCCTGACAAGCTCATGCTGCCCTGCGTTTGTAAGCTATGTTGAAAAGAATTTTCCCGATCTGACCCGGTACATCTCTCATAATCTCTCGCCTATGGCGGCAATATCGAAATATGTGAAAGAACAGGATCCGTCGTGCAAAATCATTTTCATCGGACCGTGTACCGCAAAAAAAGGCGAGGTGCGGAAAGATTCGGTGAGGCCCTATGTCGATGTGGCGATGACTTTTGAGGAGCTTCAGGCACTCTTTGACAGCCGTGATATAGACATTACCGCACTTGATGAGGATGTGCTCGATAACGCGTCATATTTCGGAAGAATATTCGCGCGTTCGGGAGGACTTTCGGACGCTGTTGCCGAGGGACTTAAAGAGCGCGGCATAGGCGAGGATGAGTTCAGACTGAAAGCCTGCTCGTGCGACGGAATAGAAGCCTGCAAACTTGCCCTGCTTCAAAAATCGAAAGGCAGACTCGACGCAAACTTCATCGAGGGAATGGCATGTGTCGGCGGATGTATCGGCGGCGCGGGATGCCTTACACACGGAGAAAAAAACAAGGCCGATATCGATAAATACGGCAGGGAAGCCTGCGAAAAAACAATTACCGATGCAATCTCGGTGTTGAAGCAGAATAATACATAAAAACAAGATGTCTCGACCGACCTTTTATTGTATAGTGTGTCTGTTTAATGTCCTGTTTTTACACACAGTTGAGCAAATTATACATTGAAATAATTCACAAAAAGACTATAATGATAATACCAACCAAAAATCGATCGGAAGGATCAATTTTTAAACAAATGAAATGAAAGGTACGGTTTCAAAAATGAAAAAAATGCTCAGAACAGCGATCGCCATGATCGTTCTTGCTGCTATGGCTCTCTCGATGGTAGCCTGCGGCGGCGAAAGCGCTACAACAACAACCGCAGCCGGAACAGAAGCTCCCACAGTAACAACAGCTGCAGGTGATTCTACAACAGCTGCTCCCGTAACAACGGTTGCTCCCGTTACAACAGCTGCTCCCGTAACAGATGCAAAGGCCGGCGGACCCTATGACTTCTACGCTGAAGAAGAAGTTATCGATTTCTGCGGATACACATTTGTTAACAACAACGGTATGGCTTCCATCGACGACAACGGACACGTTGTAGCCGATTCAAGACTTACAATGCTCTCTTCTTGGGACGCTGTAATGTATAAAGGAAAGATCACCGGAGAATTCACATCTGCCGCTGGTAACCAGTCCAACGATAACGGTATCGTTTTCAACCTCCAGGGCGCAGGTATTAAGGGACTTTCCGAAGATCCCGATTTCAAAGATAACAACGAGTACTTCTTTGAAAACACATACACATACTACTTCTTCCTTATGAGTGACGGCCAGTATCCCGGACTTGCTAAGGTTTACCACAACACCACAGCTTGGTCTTGGCTCAAGCTCTCTTCTCTCGATGAGATGGCAGCTCTCGGCATTGAGTATGCACACGGCGATACATTTACTCTGTCTGCTGAAACAGACGGTGCGGGCAACATTAAGTGCTACTTTAATGACACCCTCATCATCGAGTGCACAGACGACGATCCCATCGTTGGCGGCGGCGGATTCGGCGCACGTCTCGAGGAAATCGGCGTTACTCTGAACAGCATCAAGATCGAACCTGCTGACTGATAATCGGAGTATCGAATAAATCACATAAGGTTGGTAATTCAAAAACAACCCGGCTTTAGCCGGGTTGTTTTTTTATACCACGGCTTTAGCCGGGTTGTTTTTTTATACCACGGCTTTAGCCGGGTTGTTTTTTTATACCACGGCTTTAGCCGGGTTGTTTTTTTATACCACGGCTTTAGCCGGGTTGTTTTTTTATACCACGGCTTTAGCCGGGTTGTTTTTTTATACCACGGCTTTAGCCGTTCTGTTTTTTGTCGATTTTGAATTTTCCGAACTTTTCACCTCATCAGATACGGGTTTTTTATAATTTGCCGCATATTCTATTGACATAATAGCCGAAAAGTGATAAAATAACTGCAAATCAGATAGAGGGAAGTATTTATATGCGTGTTAGCAAAATGCTCGGAGAGCGGCTCAAAGAAGCTCCGAAAGATTGTGTTATAGACAGCCATGCCCTGATGATCAGAGGCGGCTATATGAAATTCGTCAGCAGCGGAATTTATTCGCTTTTTATGCCGACAAGACGCATTACAAGAAAAATAGAAAATATTATCCGTGAAGAAATGGATAAAATCGACGGACAGGAAGTGCTTTTTCCGGTCGTTATGCCCGCATCTCTCTGGGAGGAATCGGGAAGATATACTTCAATCGGAAACGAAATGGCAAGATTTACCGACCGTTCGGGCAATCCGATGGTACTCGGAATGACGCATGAGGAGGCCGCCGTTCAGCTTGCACGCGATACGGCAAAATCCTATGCCGATTTTCCGTTTATGATTTATCAGCTCCAGACAAAATTCCGTGATGAACCCCGTGCGCGCGGCGGTCTTATCCGCGTTCGCGAATTCACAATGAAGGACGCCTACTCTTTCCATACAAGTCAGGAAGATCTCGAACAGTACTATGCGCGCTGCTACGACGCTTATGTGAGAATATATAAGCGTGCGGGTGCAAAGAATGTCGTTGCCGTAAAGTCGGATTCGGGCATGATGGGCGGCGCAATATCACATGAGTTTATGCTTCTTTCCGAAATCGGAGAGGATACCCTCGCAATATGCGGCGACTGCGATTATAAGGCAAATGTCGAAGCGGCGGAGTGTATCGTCGATAAGGGTAAACCCGAAGAGCCCGAAGAACTCGCCGAAATTCCGACACCCGGCGTTAAGACAATCGAACAGCTCACCAGCCTCCTGCACATGAAGGCGAAGAAACTCTGCAAAGCGGTCGTTTATCAGGAAAACGATACCGATAAATATGTCGTTGTATTTATCCGCGGCGATCTCGAAGTAAACGAAACCAAACTCCGCAATTATCTCGGCAAGAACATTCATCCCGCAACCGAAATCACCGAAGACAGCAAAATCGTCGCGGGATTTATCGGCCCGATTAACTTCGCGGGAAATGCATCGGTTGTCTATGACAGATCGCTTGAAGGCAGCTTCAATCTTGTCTGCGGCGCGAATAAACCCGATACCCATATTACCGGGCTCAATGTATCGCGCGACCTCCCGACCGACACAGCCTATGTCGATGTCGCAAAGGCGGCATCGGGCGGAATCTGCCCCGCGTGCGGAAGACATTCGATAAAACTTTTCAAGGGAATCGAAGTCGGAAATATTTTCCAGCTCGGAACTAAATATACGAAGTCGATGGATATGACCTATCTTGATGCCGACGGACAGAGAAAATATCCGATTATGGGATGCTACGGCATAGGAGTCGGCAGACTTTGTGCATCAATCTGTCAGGAAAGTCACGACCAGTACGGCCCGATTTGGCCTATTTCGATTGCACCGTGGCAGGTTGAAATCTGTAATCTCCGCCGCGACGACGAAACCGTCAATGCGACCGCCGAAACGCTTTATGACGAACTTACAAAAGCAGGCGTAGAAGTGCTTTACGATGACCGCGACATCCGCCCCGGCTCTATGTTTGCCGACGCCGACCTTTTCGGAATACCCGTGCGCGTGGTGGTCAGCCCCAAGACTTGCGGACGCGGCGAGATCGAGCTTACAACAAGAGATAAGACAATCAAAAAAGACATTCCGATTTCGGACGCGGTAAGCGAAATAAAATCGCTTGTCGATGAACTGCTTGCACAGTATAATTTTTAATCGAAAACAGAATAATTATAACATTGTCCCGCCGTTCTCAGTATAAGCAGAAACGGCGGGACGATTTTTTGCCCGATTTCGGTTATTGCATTGTATATGTTGCACAAAAGCGCAAGCAAAATATTGTTTACTATGTGGAAATTTACTTTTTGATGTCAAAATAGTTGAAATGATTTGAAAAATAGTGTATAATTGACGAAAAGATTGTATCAATTCACAATTCGTTTTGTGCAACTTTCCAAAATCCTGAGCCATTGAAAGGGGCGGTTAATTTGAAACAATACAGCGCTAAAAACATAAGAAATGTCGCACTTGTGGGACATGCCGGATCGGGTAAAACATCACTCGTCGAGGCGGCTTATTACCTTACGGGAAAAGCCGACAGATTCGGAAAAGTGGTTGACGGAACAACCGTGTCCGACTTTGATTCCGAGGAAATAAAACGCAAAGCATCGATTTCGACTTCGCTTATCCCGGTAGAATGGAAGGATGTTAAGATAAACGTGCTTGACAGCCCCGGACTTTTCGATTTTTCGGGCGGCGTCAGCGAGGCAATCCGCGCGGCGGGCTCGGCGGTTATCGTTGTCTCCGGTAAGAGCGGCGTATCGGTCGGAACCGAAAAAGGATTTGCCGCCGCAACCAAAAAGGGAATCGCAAAATTGTTTTTCGTAAATAAGCTCGACAGCGAGCATGCCGATTTCTATAAAGTTTTCGAAGATTTGAAATCGACATTCGGCCCGATGGTCTGTCCGCTTGTTGTTCCCTATGTTGTCGACCATAAGGTAAAATCTTATATCAATCTGCTTGAATATCGCGCATACGAATACAAAGACGGTAAGGCAATCGAAGTTCCGATGCCCGACATGGGACACAGACTTGAGGGACTGCGTGCCGCAATATGCGAGGCGGTTGCCGAAACAAGCGAAGAACTGATGGAAAAATATTTCGCAGGCGAGGAATTCACTCCCGACGAACTTATAATGGGAATCGCCAACGGCGTAAGACGCGGCGAAATCGCCCCCGTATTCTGCGGAGCCACACAGATGCTTGAGGGCGTCGATCAGCTTCTCAACGGCCTTATCTGGCTTGCTCCGTGGGCTGAAACTGTCGCCGGTGAAACCGGACACGATATGGCAGGCGAGCCGGTTAAACTTACAGTAAACGAAGAAGCACAGCCTGTTGTTACAATATTCAAAACAGTTGTCGACCCGTTTGTCGGAAAACTTCAGTATTTCAAGGTTATAAGCGGAAAGATTACCCCCGACAGCGCGCTGCTTAATGTCAGAACGGGTCAAACCGAAAAATTCAATAAGATTATGTATGTATGCGGCAAGAAGCAGGAAAACGCGTCATGCATAGTTGCGGGCGATATCGGCGCAGTCGCGAAACTGTCGTCTACCTGCACGGGCGATACTCTCTGTTCGCCTTCAAGACCGATATCTCTTCCGGGCGTAAATTTCGATCGTCCCTGCCTTTCAATGGCAATCTTCCCCGTGAACAAGGGCGAGGAAGAGAAGATTTTCGCAGGTCTTACAAGACTTGCCGAAGAAGATCCGACCATATCCTTCGAAACAAACCGCGAAACAAGAGAGACCGTGCTTTCCGGACTCGGCGAGCAGCATCTTGATGTTATCGTATCCAAGCTCAAATCGAAGTTCGGCGTTGACGTAACACTCGCTGTACCGAAGGTCGCTTACAGAGAAACGATACGCAAGAAGGTTCAGGTTCAGGGCCGCCATAAGAAGCAGTCGGGCGGACGCGGACAGTTCGGCGATATCTGGGTGGAATTTGAGCCGTGCGATTCGGAAGAAATGATATTCGATGAGAGGGTTGTCGGCGGCGCCGTTCCGAAGAACTATTTCCCTGCGGTCGAAAAAGGACTTCGCGAATCGGCTCAGAAGGGCGTTCTCGCAGGATTCCCGATGGTCGGACTCAAAGCGACGCTTTACGACGGATCCTATCACCCGGTTGACTCTTCCGAAATGGCATTCAAACTCGCGGCTAATATCGCATATAAGAACGGTATTCCGCAGGCAGCCCCTGTCATTCTTGAGCCTATCGGAAAACTCTGCGCCTATGTTCCTTCCTATAACACCGGCGATATCATGGGCGATATCACAAAACGCCGCGGCAGAGTTATCGGAATGAATCCCGCCGAGGATAACCTTACCTGTATCGAGTCTGAGGTGCCGATTGCCGAAACAGGCGATTTTGCGACAATGCTCCGCTCCACAACTCAGGGAAGAGGACACTATACCATAGAATTCGCAAGATATGAAGAAGCTCCGATGTCGGTCGCTCAGAAGGTTATCGAAACCTATAAGACAGCCGACGACGAATAATCAAGTCAAAACGCAATAAAAAAGCAGCCGCGCCGCGGCTGCTTTTTTTGCCGAAATGATTTTCGAATTATGCTTGACAAAGTAATGAGTGAATGATATACTTGATATACTGAAAACAGCGGAGGTGACATTTGTGACTGTTCCGAAAACAGATTATCCGCGCCCGTCATTTGTCAGAAACGATTGGATGAATCTGAACGGTGAATGGCAGTTCGAAATCGATCATTCGGACACCGGCAACGAACGCAAATTTTGGGAAAGAACAGATTTCAACAGCAGTATTCTCGTTCCGTATGCTCCCGAATCAAAGCTGTCCGGAATAGGCAATATTGATTTTATGCTTGCCGTCTGGTACAGACGTGAATTTGATATTCCTTCGGATAAAGCCGGAAAGAGGATACTTTTTCATATAGATGCCTGTGATTATCATACCGTTGTTTGGGTTAACGGAAAAAAAGTCGGTGAACATACGGGCGGATATACGCCGTTTGCTTTCGATATAACCGATGTGGCAGTTGTCGGCGGAAAAAATACGGTTGTGGTTTATGCCTACGACAATACCCGTGATCCCCTGCAGCCGACCGGCAAGCAGGATACAAAATATGCGAACTCGGTAAAATGCTGGTATTATACAAGGACAACCGGTATATGGCAGACCGTGTGGCTCGAATTTGTCCCCGAAATATATATTGAAAAAGTCAAAATGACACCCGATGTCGATAACCGTAAGCTGAATGTGCGCGTTACCGCAAACAAGGCGGTATTCGACGGCAAGCTGACCGCGTGCGCGACTTATAAAGGGAAGCACATTGCCGATGCCGAGGTCAAAATAGACGGCGGATATACCGAATTTGAACTTCCGATTGACGAACTGCATCTCTGGAATCCCGGTCGGCCCGAGCTTTACGATATCGAGTTCAGACTCTGCGATGATGTTGCGGCAAGTTATTTTGCAATGCGCAAAATAGCGATAAAGGGATACGCCGTCGAAATAAACGATGTTCCGGTTTTCCAGCGACTTGTCCTCGATCAGGGGTATTACGGAGACGGACTCTATACCGCTCCGTCGTCCGAATATTATAAACGCGAGATTGAGTACGCAATGGAGGCGGGATTTAACGGAGCCCGTATGCACCAAAAAATATTCGAGCCCTACTATCTGTATTGGGCGGACAGACTCGGATATCTTCTCTGGGGCGAATACCCGAACTACGGCTGGAACGATTCGGATCCGGCGGCTCTTTATACAATGCTTCCCGAATGGATAGAAGCGGTGGAGCGCGACTATAATCACCCGTCGATTGTCGGTTGGTGTCCCGGAAATGAGGTTACCGCATACCGCCTTGAAAGGCTCTACATTTTCCTTTACGATGTTACAAAAGCCATCGATCCGATGAGGCCGTTTATCGATACATCCGGATGGATTCACATCAAGACCGATATATATGATTCCCACGATTATACAGGCAATCCGGTTGAATTTGCAAAACATTATGAATCGCTTGAAACCGGTGTCGGTGAGGTATATATCAGTCGCGGCTGGGGCAAAGCAGAACCCGCGCCCTACAAGGGGCAGCCTTATTTCGTGTCCGAATTCGGCGCATCGGCGGTCGATATCGAATCTCATAAGCCGACCGAAGAGGAGTTCGAACGCTTCTATAAGAGCTTCAAGGAACATGTTGATATCCTCATGGATAACAAAAAAATGTGCGCATTCTGCTATTGTCAGTGGTGCGATTCGGCGGAAAGAGAACGCAACGGATTTATCACCGAGGACAGACGCAAGAAGTACGATTTCGAGCGCACCCGTAAGATTATGAGCCGCAAAGCGGCGATTGAAAAGTAAAATCAGCCTATGATATAAAAACAAATAAAAGGAGAATAATATGATTGTAAACACAAATTCTATCCCGCGTCCCGAATATCCCCGTCCCCGCCTCGTGCGTGACGAATGGATGAACCTGAACGGTAAATGGCAGTTTGAAATTGACCATTCGGATACAGGCAATGAGCGCAATTTCTGGGAAAGAACAGATTTCAACAGCGAAATCATCGTTCCGTTCGTTCCCGAATGTAAACTTTCCGGAATCGAGTATGTCGATTTTATGAAAGCGGTTTGGTACCGCCGTACATTTGAAGTACCGGATACATGGAAAAACGGACGCGTGCTGATTCATTTCGGCGCTGTCGATTACAGAAGCCGGGTATGGATTAACGGAAAACTTGTCGGAAAACACACAGGCGGCTATACTCCTTTCGAGTTTGATATTACCGACAGCCTTGTTGACGGCGAGAACAGCGTAGTCGTTTACGCATTTGACGATACACGCGACAGACTCCAGCCGACAGGCAAGCAGTGTATGCGCTATTACAATGTTGCCGCCGACTATACACGCTGCACCGGTATATGGCAGACCGTATGGCTTGAGTATGTTCCCGAAGTGTATGTCACAAAGGTCAAACTCACTCCCGATGTAGACAACAGCAGACTTTTTGCCGTTGTCAGCCTTAACAAGTGCTATGAAGGCAAGCTCACCGCAACCGCATCGTATAAAGGCGAAAATGTCGCATCCGTAAGTGTTGAATGCGGCAAGGGATATGCCGAGCTTTCTCTTCCCATTGAACATCCGCATCTCTGGTTCCCCGAAACTCCCGAACTTTACGATCTCGAAATCTCTGTCGGCGATGACAGCGTAAAGACATATTTCGGTATGAGAAAGGTCGCCATAAAGGGATATGCAATAGAGATTAACGACCGCCCGATATATCAGAGACTTGTTCTCGATCAGGGTTATTATCCCGACGGAATTTATACCGCACCGACCGAAGAAGATATCAAAAAGGATATCGAAATGTCGATGGCAGTCGGATTCAACGGCGCACGTATGCACATGAAGGTATTTGAGCCCGCATACTCATATTGGGCAGACCATCTCGGATACCTTATTTGGGGTGAATATCCCAACTGGGGACTTGACGTAGGCGACAGAGCCGCGCTTCTTTCGATGCTTCCCGAATGGCTCGAGGCGGTTGAACGTGATTATAACAGCCCCGCGCTCATAGGCTGGTGTCCGTTTAATGAAACTCAGAATAACCGTCTTGTGCCGATATTCACAACGGTTTACGATGTTACACGCGCAATCGATCCGATGCGTCCGATTATCGATTCCTCCGGATGGACACACGGCGATAAGACCGATATTTTCGACGTTCATGATTACGATCAGAACCCCGAAACATTTGCCGAACGCTATAAATCTCTCATTACCGGAGAAGGCGAGGTATACTGCTGCTTCAATGATAAGTCCACATATAAAGGTCAGCCTTACTTCGTATCCGAATTCGGCGGAACACACTGGGACATCGACAGCGACGGCTCGGAAGGATGGGGCTACGGAAACGCACCCAAATCGATTGAAGAGGTATATTACCGCATAGAGGGCTTTGTAAATGCACTGCTTGATAACCCCAAAATGTGCGGATTCTGCTATACTCAGCTTACGGATGTAATGCAGGAAAAGAACGGTATCTATTCGTATGATCGCCGTGAAAAATTCGATCGCGAGCGTCTCTATAAACTTATGACACGCCGTGCCGCAATCGAAAAATAATATTATAATAAAAAATCGTCTCTGCCCAAATGGCAGAGACGATTTTTCGTTTTTTATCTTACATAGAGCGTGTCGCCGTCGACATCGACGGTCAGCGTGTCGCCCGCGGCAGGATCCTTTTCGAGAATATAACGCGCGATAAGCGTCTCAACCTTCGACTGAATGTATCTCTTCAGCGGACGGGCGCCGTAAATCGGATCGTATCCTTCGTCGATGATTTTTTCTTTTGCCGAATCGGTAACATCGAGAATCAGATGTTTGTCATCAAGACGCTGCTTGAGATCGGCAAGCATGAGATCGACAATCTTTTCGATGTCGCCCTTGGCAAGCGGTTTGAAGCAGGTTATCTCGTCAAGACGGTTGAGAAATTCGGGACGGAAATACTTTTTAAGAAGAGCATTTACATCGGCACGTGCTTTTTCGTCTATTGTGCCGTCGGGTTTAATGCCGTCAAGCAGGATGTCAGATCCGAGATTGGATGTGAGTATGATTATCGTGTTTTTGAAATCTACCGTTCTGCCTTTTGAATCGGTTATTCTGCCGTCATCGAGTACCTGAAGCAGCACGTTGAATACATCGGGATGTGCCTTTTCGACCTCATCGAAAAGCACTACCGAATACGGACGGCGGCGAACCGCTTCGGTAAGCTGACCGCCTTCATCATATCCGACATATCCGGGAGGCGCTCCGATAAGTCTTGCTACCGAATGTTTTTCCATATATTCGGACATATCGATGCGTATCATTGCCTTTTCGTCATCGAAGAGTATGTCGGCAAGCGTTTTCGCAAGTTCTGTTTTACCGACACCGGTGGGGCCGAGAAAGAGAAACGATCCGAGAGGGCGGTTGGGATTTTGTATGCCCGCACGCGAGCGGATAATCGCATCGCAGACCGCATCTACCGCCTCGTCCTGACCGATAACACGTTTGTGAACGGTATCGGGCAGACGAAGCAGCTTTTCCTTTTCGCCTTCCATCAGTTTCGATACGGGGATTTTGGTCCATTTTGCGACAATAGATGCAATTTCCTCCTCGGTCACACTTGTGTGCAGAAAACCGTAAGAATCGTTCTTTTCGGATTTTTCGGCCTCTTCAAGTTCTTTTTGCAGACGGGGGAGCGTGGAATAACGCAGCTCGGCGGCTTTCGACAAGTCGTATCCGCGTGCCGATTGAGCATTCTCTATCTGTTCGTTTACCGATTCAATTTCCTCACGCAGTTTCTGTACTCTGCTGATTGTCGACTTTTCGCTCTCCCATTTTGCTTTCATCGCGTTGAATTTTTCGCGCAGTTCGGCAAGTTCTTTTTGAAGCTCGATAAGCCTGTCGGCCGACAGTTTGTCTGTTTCTTTCTTGAGAGCCGCTTCTTCGATTTCAAGCTGCATGATACGGCGCCTTACCTCGTCAAGCTCATGCGGCATCGAATTCATCTCGGATTTGATCATTGCGCATGCTTCATCGACCAGATCGATTGCCTTGTCGGGAAGAAATCTGTCTGTTATATATCTGTTTGAGAGCACGGCGGCGGCAATCAGTGCGTTATCGTGAATCTTTACGCCGTGATATACCTCGTATCTTTCTTTCAGACCGCGGAGAATCGATATCGTGTCCTCAACCGTCGGTTCGGGAACAAGCACAGGCTGGAAACGGCGTTCGAGTGCCGCATCTTTTTCAATGTATTTCCTGTATTCGTTCAGCGTTGTCGCGCCTATGCAGTGCAGTTCGCCGCGCGCGAGCATAGGTTTCAGCAGGTTGCCCGCATCCATCGATCCCTCGGTCGCGCCCGCACCGACTATCGTGTGCAGCTCATCGATGAACAGAATTATTTTTCCTTCCGAACTCTTGACCTCGTTCAGCACCGCCTTAAGACGCTCCTCGAATTCTCCCCTGAATTTCGCACCCGCGACAAGCGCGCCCATATCAAGCGAGAAAAGCGTTGTCTCTTTCAGATTTGCGGGGACATCGCCTTTGACAATACGCTGAGCAAGCCCTTCGGCTATCGCCGTCTTGCCGACACCCGGCTCACCGATAAGACAGGGATTGTTCTTTGTCTTTCGGCTCAAAATGCGGATGACATTTGAAATTTCCTCATCTCTGCCGATAACGGGATCGAGTTTTTGCGCTTTTGCACGCTCACACAAATCGGTGCCGTATTTTTTCAGAACATCGTATGTCGCTTCGGGATTGTCCGAATCGGCAGAGCGATTTCCGCGTACTTCTTTCAGAACTTTCAGGAATTCCGAACGGGTGATCTTGTTACGCTTCAGAATATCGTTGACTTTAGAGCCGCCCTTGTCGAATATCCCGAGCATAAGATGTTCGGTTGAAACATAGCTGTCGTGCATTGTATCGGCTTCGCTTTCGGCGGCGTTCAGTAAATCGGCCGATTCACGCGACAGATAAATATCACCGCCCCGTACTTTCGGCAGCGATTCTATAAGATCGATACATTCCGCACGTATTGCGGAGGGATTTGCACCCATTTTGCGCGCGAGTTCATAAATAAGCCCATCGGACGGAGTGATAAGCGCGCAGAGAATGTGTTCGGGGCAAATCTGCTGGTTGCCGTATTCTTCGGCAAGCGACTGCGCATCACGCACCGCTTCCTGAGATTTTTGTGTGTATTTTTGAATGTTCATATATCTTCATTTCCTTTCATTCTTATTTTTCGTAAAGAGTTTCGACCGGCTATACCGTAATTTTGCCCGACCTGTAATATTCGGCGCAAATTTCGCGAAGCCGATTTTCGGTAGCATCGCTTCCGCGGTCATACGAGGTAAAATATGCTTCAATGGCATTGTTTACGCAGACCGCAAATCTGCCTATCGAATCACCTGTTTCCTCCGCGGACGCTTCGGGATCGGACGGCCTCAGTAACCGTACGATTTTTCCGTCGCTGTATGTGTACTGAACTGACGGCAGGTAAGCCGATTCGACGGTCTGCCAAAGTCCGAAGAATCGAATCAGAAGCAGCATCAATGCGTCGCTTCTGCTGCGCAGGGAAATTTTGATATTTCCGATGGCGCCGTCATCCGCACGATTGCGGTAAAGCTCAACCGAGAAGCGGAGAGAAGGATTGTATTTGTATGCGAGCGCCGACCGCATCGAATAGCCGTTCGCACCCGACTGCATCTGAATAAAGGTTCCGCTTCCGAGACCGCCCTCGATTTTGGAAATGACGGTTCGTATCCACATTTCGGGCGTTGTATATGAAACGGCCGATGCGAGCAGTTCGTTGATCATCCCCGAACGTGACAGCCCCTTCATATATGCCATTCTATCGACTGCCGCAACGACATCGTCCGAAAGTACCAGCGAATATACATTTTTTCCCATTTTCGTTCTCCCCAATCGACTTTTCTTTACATTTGATATTGTAGCACAAAATATGATTTGTGTCAATAGATTTATATAAATTAGCTTACACAAAAATTAAAATTCCAAACAATTTTCAAAGTCGGCAAATTTTTTTCGGTCAAACGGCCGATATACGAAAAAAAGCTTGAAAATCATGCCGTATTATGATAGAATAAGACATTATACGATTGACGGGGAATATAATGATGATAAAACTTGTAAACCAAAAGGTGTATTATAAAAACGGGAAATTTGCCGAGACTGCGGATGACTGCGTTGAAAATGCGAGAGATCTTACGATGGCATATCGTATACTCGATGCTCACAATAAATCCGGCAAAAAAGAAGAGCTTAAAATCAAATTTGACGCGATGGCATCGCACGATATTACCTATGTCGGAATAATTCAGACTGCGCGTGCATCCGGTCTTGTTGATTTTCCGGTGCCTTATGTGCTGACAAACTGCCATAACTCGCTTTGCGCGGTCGGCGGAACAATAAATGAAGATGATCACATGTTCGGACTTTCGGCGGCGAAAAAATACGGCGGTATTTTCGTACCCGCTCACCAGTCGGTTATTCATTCCTATATGAGAGAGTGCTTTGCGGGATGCGGAAAAATGATACTCGGTTCGGATTCTCACACGCGTTACGGAGCAATCGGAACACTTGCCGTAGGCGAGGGCGGCCCCGAACTTGTAAAACAGCTTCTCGGAAGAACCTATGATATACCGCGGCCCGAGGTTGTTGCGGTACATCTTACCGGTAAGCCGAATCCGGGCGTCGGTCCGCACGATGTTGCGATAGCGCTCGTCGGTGCGACATTCAAATCCGGATTTGTAAAAAACCGCATACTCGAATTTGTCGGCGACGGAATCAAAAATCTTTCAATGGATTTCCGCTGCGGCGTTGATGTTATGACCACCGAAACGACCTGCCTTTCGTCAATTTGGGAAACAGACGAAAAGACAGAGGAATATCTTAAACTTCATAACAGGGCGGACGAATACCGCAAACTCTCTCCGATTGACGGGGCGTGCTATGACCGCCTTGTCGAAATCGATCTGTCCGAAATCGAGCCGATGATAGCTCTTCCTTTCCATCCGTCGAATGCGTACACAATAAGGGAATTTAACGAAAACGCCGAGGATATTCTCGCCTATACCGAAGAAACGGCCGAAAAGGAGCTTTCGATCCCTCACGGCGCACTTGACCTGCGCTCAAAACTTCGCGGCGGCAGACTTTTTGTCGATCAGGGAGTTATTGCGGGCTGCGCAGGCGGCTCATACGAAAATCTTTGTGCGGCTGCCGATATTCTTAAAGGAAAATCTGTCGGAAACGGCGGATTCGGACTTTCGGTTTATCCCGCATCACAGCCGACCTTTGCCGAGCTCATAAAGAGCGGCAGAGCGTCGACACTCGTCGATGCAGGTGCGATTCTCAGAACCGCCTTCTGCGGTCCCTGCTTCGGCGCGGGCGATGTTCCGTCAAACGGCGGACTTTCGATAAGACATACGACAAGAAACTTTCCGAACAGGGAAGGATCGAAGCCGGGAGACCGTCAGATTGCCGCTGTCGCGCTTATGGATTCACGCTCTATTGCCGCAACGGCGGCAAACGGAGGAATGTTGACTGCCGCCACCGAACTTGACATGACTTACAGCGAGCCCTGCTATCACTATGATGACAGCGCCTATAAAAACAGAGTCTATAACGGATTCGGGCATCCGAATCACGACCTGTCGCTTAAATTCGGCCCGAATATCGCCGATTGGCCCGAATTTTTGCCCGCGCCCGATGCACTGCTCATAAAAGTCGCATCGGTTATTACCGACGCGGTTACAACAACCGATGAGCTGATACCTTCGGGCGAAACTTCATCCTACCGCTCAAATCCCGAAAAACTCGCTTCCTTTGCGCTTTCGAGAAAAGATCCGCTCTATGTCGGGCGCGCCAAAGAAATCAGAACATTAGAGGAAAAACGCAGAGCAGGCGAATATGTCGGCGAAATCTTCGATAAAATCCCGAATATTCCCGGCATAGATCCCGAAAAAACAATGCTCGGTACGGTCGTGTGTGCGGTGAAGCCGGGCGACGGATCCGCAAGAGAGCAGGCGGCATCCTGTCAGAGAGTGCTCGGCGGAGTCGCAAATATCGCAAACGAATACGCGACAAAGCGTTACCGCTCGAATCTTGTAAACTGGGGAATGCTTCCGTTCACCGTAGATTTTGACATTTCGGCATTCAAGACCGGAGACTTTATTTATATTGAAAATCTCCGTGAAATTCTGCAGTCGGGAGCCGACAGCCTGACCGCGAAGCTGATTTCGAACGGCAGTATGACCGATGTAAAATTGAAACTCGAAAATCTGACCGCCGATGAACGGGATATTCTGCTTGCGGGATGTCTTATAAACTACTATAAAAAATAAACAATCGAAAAAACTGCCGCGGCTTAAGCCGCGGCAGTTTTAACTTTATTAAATTATTGTCCGACAAACCAACTTCTCAGAGTTTTTGCGGCAGAGTCAAGCGATTCTGTTTTTCCGTCGTGCATAAATTCGAGCATGTAGTTTTTGTCTTTTCCGAGAATCGATATATATTCGCTCCACTGCTTTTCCATTTTTTCGAGCGGATAGTGATGTTCGCGGTCCCATGAAAAGGTGTGTACCGATTTTACATAATCTTTCAGTGCCGCCGCCGCATCGGCGTTGTAGTCGAACGGTTTGTATTGATTCGGCTGCCAGAACATTTTCAGATTGTCTCTGCCGACATCACGCAGGAAGCGCAGCGTATTGTGATATTCATCGGTCAGCGACATCGGATGACATTCAAGGCAGACGGTAATGCTTTTGTCCTCGTCGCAGATTGCCGCCGCATCGGCCACACATTTTTCATACAGAGCACTGTCGACCGTATCGCCGCATTTTCCTTGAAGCGCCCATACACGCACGCAGTCCGATTCGAGGGCATGACATGACTCGGCAACCTTCTTGTATAAATCATGTTCGCTTTGCCCGATAATGTAATACGATCCGTATTCGGGAATCGATATTCCCGATTCTTTGCACATTTTGCAAACTTCGGCGGCTTTTTTTACATCTCCGTGCGGAACGTGAATGTCGCCGCCCCATTCTATCGCGTCGAGACCTGATTTTTTAACCGCGGCGATAATTTCGGCGGGAGTGCTGCCGCGAAATGAAATCGAAACAAGACCTAACATTCTGATGCCTCTCAAGCCATTGTGGCGAGCATCTTTTCGGTGACTTCGTATTCGCATGGCTCGCCGCTTATGTATTTTTCGTATTGGTCAAGCATGTAATCACCCATTCTTTCAAGTTCACCGCCGGATGAACCCGCAATATGCGGAGTGAGAAATACGTTTTCCAGACTTAAAAGTTCGCTGTCCTGTGACGGAGGTTCGGGATATGTAACGTCAAGCACTGCCGAGCGTTCGGGCTCTTCTTTCAATGCTCTGATAAGATCGTCCTCCACAACCTGCGCACCGCGTCCCGTGTTGATGAAAACCGCGTTTTTCTTCATCAGCGAGAAAAGGGTATAGTCAAACATTCCGACGGTCGAAGGAAGATTTGCCACATGGTTGCTAATAACCGTGCAGGCGGAAAAGATTTCGGCAAGTTCGGCTTTCTCCACGCCGAGTTCGGCCGCTTTTTCGTCCGACAGAAAAGGATCATATACAATCGGAATGATACCGTCTTGTTTAAGACGGTTTATGACCATCTTTCCGATCATACCCGCGCCGATTATCCCGACTTTTGTTTTGAAATTGCCGGGCATTTTTCCGAGCGCGTAGCTTGCGGCGCCGTGTCTGTCCTTTTGACATCTGCGGCAGGCAAGGAAAAATCCCTTGTTCGCAAGCAAAATCTGCGCTGCGGTGTATTCGGCAACCGGAACTCCGTTTGCCGCCCATGCCGAAAAAATGCGTACATTCCGCCGAAAATACGGACGTGCGAAATACTGCACTGTGCCTGCGCCGTAAAAGACGCATTTCAGCATCGGCAGATGTTCCGAAATTTCGGACTCGGTCAGAACAGGTGCTCCCCATGTCGAAAACATATATTCGGCATCTTTCAGTCTGTCGGATAATATGTCCTCTTTGGTGTATATTTTTTTGTCGTCAAGATCTGCGGTATCACGCAGTTTTTTTCTTACCTCTTCGCTGTATACGCGTGGGATTTCGCTGTTGCCCGAAAAGAAACTTTTCATTTTTATGACCGTCACTTTCCTTGATTTTTTTCGGTGTAGTCTTATTTTGCAAAGTTGTTCGGATTTTTGACGGTATATTTTTCACAGAGATACGAAATCGCTTCGGCGTATCCGTCAAAACCTTTTCCGTAAATTGTTTTCTCCGCATAAAGTGAAACATAAGAAAATTTGCGGAATGCCTCACGGGAGGAAATATCCGACAGGTGTACCTCGACCGTCGGAATGCATACCGCTTTCAGCGCATCGAGGATGGCGACCGATGTGTGCGTATAGGCGGCGGGATTTATGACTATTGCGTCAAATTCTCCGTAAGCCTCTTGAATTTTGTCGACAATGGCTCCCTCATGATTAGATTGAAAGAAATCTATGCCGCAGGACAGCGACTCTGCCGTCTGACGGCAAAATTCGACAAGACTGCCGTAGCTGTTCTTTCCGTAGATTTCCGGCTCTCTGAGGCCGAGAAGATTGATGTTCGGCCCGTTAATGACAAGTATTTTCATTTCCAGATTATCCCCTTTTCAATACGCGCTTAAAGTCCGATATCCGACAGAATTTCGCATATTTTATCCGCAATCTCCGCTGAAGTAGTACCCGTAACCGTGTAATCGGCACATTTTTTGTAAAGAGGAAGCCTTTCCTCGTACATGCGTCCGAGATTTTCGGGCTTTGACAGCGGCCTTCCCGAGACAGCGAGCGTCGATATCGGCTTGTCAATGTAAAAGACAACTCCGCTCCGTCTTATTGCCGCAATATTTTTGTCAACGGTAACCGCACCGCCTCCGGTCGATATTACCGAGCCGCTCTGCCTGCCGCAGTAATTTTCGATTTCGCGGCTTTCGAGCGTGCGAAAACCGCTTTCTCCCGATTCCGAGAATATTTCGGGAATTGATTTTTGACTTGCCGACTCGATTTCATGGTCGATGTCGATGAAATTCCGCATCGTGCGCTTCGCGATTATTCCTCCGACGGTCGTTTTGCCGCAGCCGGGCATGCCTATAAGAACAATGTTCGCGGTCATTCGCTCGATATGCTCGATGATTGAGTCTATTGTGTCGGGCGCCGATTTTTTGCCGAAGAAAATTTCGTCGGATCTTACCGCCTGAGCCGCGAGCATCGGCAGTCCGGTCGAATATTTGATGCCGAGACTTTCGGCTTCAAGTATAAAATCGGTTCGTCGCGGATTGTAAATAAGATCTGCCGCGGCTTCAAGCCTGCCGAATTTCTTCAGCTCTGTCGGCGCCTCGGCGGAGTGCGGAAACATTCCCACGGGAGTCGTGTTTATAATTATGCGTGTGTCGTCAAAATGTTTCGCGAGCCACGCATCATTGTTGTCTGCGTGGCAGACGGTGACAACCTCGGCTCCACGTTCGTTCAAAACCGATTTTACGGTTGCCGCGGCACCTCCGTTTCCGAATATCAGACATTTTTTTCGACAGACATCGATCCTCGCACGGTCGAGAAGATATTCAAATCCGAAAATATCGGTGTTGTCGCCGTACAGACTTCCGTCGGCGCATTTAATGACCGTGTTGACACTTCCGACTGAGGCGGCTGCCTTCGAATGATGCTCGCATGCGGCAAACGCAATTTTCTTGTAGGGTACGGTTACATTGATACCGCAAAATTCCCGCTTAACAAAAAAATCGTCTGTTTCATCTTTCGGAATTTCGATTAAAGTGTATTCGCCGTTGCCGAGCAGACTGTGTATCTGCGGAGAAAAGCTGTGACCGAGCTTTTCTCCGATTAGCCCGTATTTTGCCATTGTCAATCGACCTTTCAGCTATATTTGTTCAAGATATGTGCCGAGATATTTGAAATAATCGGATTTTGTCTGCAGCTCTGTGAGAAGCATCGGAAGATTTTCCGAATACATCGATTCCTCAATGTCAAAATAGAACATGAACCCGAAATCGCTTCCGGGGACAGGTCTGCTTTCAAGCTTGATAAGATTCACACCCGCCGCCTGAATGGAAGACATAACCGAGAAAAGAGCACCGCGGCGGTGCGGCAGAATCATCATGACCGATGTTCTGTTGGAGCCGGGGAAAATCATCGGTTTTTTGGCTATGCAGATAAATCTTGTGAAATTGCCGTCGCTGTTCTGTACCCCTCCGGCAAGCATCGAGAGATGATAGATCGAGGCACAGTGAGAAGACGAAAGCGCCGCTTTTGTTTTGTCCTTCGACATGGCGACCATCTTTGCGGCAGATGCCGTATTCTCATACGGAATGATTTTAATATTGTTTTTCTTTGAAAGTTCGGCGAGAAAATGCGAACATTGGTCAATCGCCTGCGGATGCGAATATATCTCTTTTATATCATCGATGTTCGCCCCTATCGGTGCAAGCAGATTGTGATCGACTTTCACTCTTACCGAACGCACGATTTTGGCATCGTATTTGACAAGAAGATCGTATATCATATTTACCGAGCCGGCAGTCGAATTTTCAATCGGCAGAATGCCGTAATCATATTCGCCGCTCTCGACCGATTTGAAAACCTCGTCAAATGAACTTACGAATTTTATGTTCGGAGAAGCGAACAGTTTTTCCGCCGCCGCCTGAGAGTATGCTCCCTCACACCCCTGACACAAAACACGCGCACTTTTGGGAAAAATTTTCGGTGTCGTCTCGATTGCCTTTGCGAATTTGAGAGAAATTTCACTGTCGCTGTTCATAACCGTGTGCTGATATCTGCGTGACAATTCCATAATCGAACGGTAGAGCAGATCGGCATATTCGGCATATTTGTCGCCGACCGCCTCCGATACTCTTGTAAGAACCGCGCGTTCACGTTCTCCGTCAAGAACCGCAAGTCCGTTTGCCTTTTTGTATTCCGCTATTTGCAGAGCAATGTCCATTCTGTCGGCAAACAGACGGCAAATCTCGCTGTCAACCGCATTGATTTTTCCGCGAAGCATATCAAGATCGGGCCGATTATTTGAAATTTCGGACTCGTCGACTTTATTTTCATTTGATTCTTCCATGTTTTATCCCTTTTATAATCTCAAAATTTATTACAGTAAAAAATCGGCAAGCACAATCGCGCAGACCGCTTCTGTAACTGGTACGGCACGGGGCAGAATACAGGGATCGTGTCTTCCGACAACACTTATGCTGCGGTTTTCACGCTCGGACAGCGAAACGCTGTTCTGCGCTGCGGCGATTGAAGGCGTTGGTTTTACGGCTATGCGGAAAATAATGGGCATTCCGGTGGAAATTCCGCCCGCAATTCCGCCGGCGTGATTGGTCGGACTGACGATTGTTTTGCCTGACATTCGATAGCTGTCGTTATTCTGCGAGCCGCGAAGATCGGCAACGCCGAATCCTTCTCCGAATTCTACTCCTTTTACGGCGGGAATCGCGAACAAGGCTGCCGAAAGTCGGTTTTCAATGCCGTCAAACATGGGATCGCCTATACCCGACGGAAAACCGACAGCACCGCATTCTATTATCCCTCCGACCGAATCGCCTTCCGCTTTGCATGAATTTATAAGATTTTTCATATCGACCGCGGCCGAATCAAGCCGTACCGGAAAATCGGGAAGATTTTCGGAAAAATCTTTTTCGGATAGCCGAACGGCATCGTACGGACTGTCGCATATATCGGCAATTCTGTATATGTGCGCACCGATATGTATGCCTTTTCGCTTCAGAATCTGTATGCAAATTCCGCCTGCCGCGGCAATCGGAGCGGTAAGTCTGCCCGAAAAATGTCCGCCGCCGCGATAATCTCGCCATTCTCCGTATCTCAAAAAGCCGGTGAGATCGGCGTGTCCGGGTCGCGGACAGTCTTTTATAATGTCATAATCGGATGATTTTACGTCTTTGTTTGCAATCACCGCACAAAGAGGAGCGCCGCAGGTTCGTCCGTTGAAAAGTCCGCTGATAATCTCCAACTTGTCCGATTCACGGCGCGCGGTTGAAAATGACGCGCCCGACGGAGCACGGCGTGCCATGAAATCGGCAAGTTCATTTTCGTCGATTTGCTCGCCCGACGGCAGACCGTCGATTACAACACCGATTGCCTCGCTGTGAGACTGTCCGAACACCGATATTTTGATTTTTCTTCCGAATGTTGATGACATAAAAAATCTCCTGATAATAGAATGGATAAAATATGTTTGGATATCCGCCTAAGTGATCTCGACCGTGCCGCCGAGTTTCTTCGAGAAATCGTCGAAAAATTTCGGATATGATTTTGATACACATTGTGCATCGCGTATTACTGTTTTCCCCTCGGCGCGGCTTGCGCAGACTGCCGCCGACATTGCTATTCTGTGGTCTCCGAAACAGTCGATATCTCCGCCGTGCGGTCGACCTCCGATTACCCAAAGACTGTGCAGATCGGCTCCCGCCGATATTCCGAATGCCGACAGCATCGAAATTATCGCCCGAACTCTGTCCGACTCTTTGATTCTGAGGCGTTCGATACCGCGAAAAACAGATTTTCCGTCGGCGTATGCGGCGGCAACCGCAAGTATCGGTACAAGATCGGGTATGTTTTGGCAGTCGATTTCCGCCGAGCTTAGTGAAGAATGACCGCAGACGGTTATTTTTTCGGGATAAACACCGATATTTGCACCGAACTTTTTCAGCGCATCGATGATTTTTCGGTCGCCCTGAAGACTTTCGGGATTCAGACCGCCGATTTCGATTTCGGCGTTACCGATTGCCGCCGCAACAAGCCAGAACGCCGCCGACGACCAATCGCCCTCGACCGTGTAACTGTCGCCATCGGCTTTGTAACCGCCTCCGCTTACGATGTAATGCCTGCCGCCGTCATGCGACTCTACGGCTATGCCGAAGCGCCGCAGAACATTCGCCGTCATTTCTATGTAGTTTTCGGACTCGATATTGCCGACGATTTCGATTTCACCGCCCTCATCAAGCAGCGGAAGCGCGAAAAGCAGTCCGCTTATAAACTGAGATGAAATACCGCCGTCTATTTCGTAATGTCCGCCGCTGATTTTGCCGCAGACGTCAATCGGGAGAAAATCGGAAGACAGCCTTAATCCATGCTCACGAAGCAGGGAAGTCAGCGGCTGCATCGGACGCATCGGAAGCCGCCCGCTGCCGATAAATTTCGTGTTCTCACCGAGCGCACCCGCAACCGGAAGCAGAAAACGAGCCGTCGAGCCCGATTGACCGCAGTCTATAATTTTAGATCCGATTTGACCTATCCGTTTTTCCGCACTGTTGCTCGAAAAATAGGGAATGACAACATAACCGTTACCGCGTTTTTCGATTTTTGCCCCGATTTGATTAAGCGCGCCGATTGTAGCCGCAATGTCATCACACATTCCGAGCCGTTCGAGCGTTACATCTCTGTCGCAAAGCGATGCGGCAATCAGAAGTCGATGCCCGTATGATTTCGACGGCGGAGCCTCAACACATCCGCATAGCCGACTCGGATGTATGACCATACCTCCCGACATCAGACAGCCTCCTCTATTATCGGAAAAAGTGTTTTCCTGTCAACGGCAAATTTTTTCATAACGCATTTCCCGATTTTTTCGGGAAGAATCAAAGTGATGCTGTTTCCCGATCGCTTTTTGTCGGATAATGAGGCGTTGTAAAGTTCTTCTGCCGATATTTTGCACTTCGTGTCAAAACCGTATGAAATAAGTATATTTTCGATTTCGCAGACAGTCTTTTCATCGCATATCGACAGATTAAATGCGATTTTCGCGGCAAGCACCATTCCTATCGCAACCGCAGATCCGTGGGAAACCGTAAAATTACTGTGAAGCTCTATTCCGTGACCGAGCGTATGCCCGAAATTCAGGATTGCGCGTATTCCGGTATCTCGCTCATCGGCGTTTACAATATCGCGTTTGAGTTCGACCGAACGCGCTATGATTCTTTCGAGTTCGGACTTGTCCGATTTGTCGCCGCCTTTCAGGCTTTCGAAAAAATCGCGGTCGAGAATAATTCCGTATTTTATGACCTCGGCAAATCCGTCACGCCTTATGTCGGAGGGAAGACTGTCAAGCAGATCCGGATCGCAGATTACGAGTGACGGCTGATAAAATGTGCCCGCAAGATTTTTTCCCTCGGGCAGATTTACCGCGGTTTTGCCTCCGACCGATGAGTCGACTGCCGCAAGCAGCGTCGAGGGAATCTGAACAAATCTTATTCCGCGCAGATAAATCGATGCCGCGAATCCGCAAAGATCGCCGACAACTCCTCCGCCGAGCGCGACAAGAAGATCCGATCTTGTAAAATGCTCATCGGCAAGAAATCCGAGCAACTCGAACAATTTTTGAGGGGATTTTGACGATTCTCCGCTCGGTACGGTGAATTTAACGGTACCGATAAAGCCGTCTTTCGTCAGATTTTCGATTATTTTGCCGCCGTACAGTCTGTCGACATTTTCGTCGGTAACAACGCATACGCGTGCATTGTCGCTCCCCGCGACGTTATTTCGGATAAGCGCTCCGACAGTATCAAATAGCCCGCGGCCGATGAGAATATTGTATTTTGTTGATGCTTCGACAGTAACTTTTCTCATATTTAAGTCCGTACCCTTTTCGGCATTGTCAGCTCTCTGATTTTTCTTTTGCCACTCTTCCTTCATGCAGAAGAGCCTCGAGCTTTTTCCCGTCGGATGTTTTTATGGCATCCGAATATTCTTTAAGATTTGCGATTATAAGATCGATTTCCGCCGACAGAAAGTCGCCGTTTTCTATAAACAGCTCTGTCCACATTTTTTCGTTCAGCCATGCGACACGAGTCAAATCTCTGAATGAGCCCGCGCTGTATCCCTTGTGCTGCTGTGCGGACGGCGATTTTATATATGCGGATGATACGACATGAGCAAGCTGAGATGTGTATGCAATCATCCGGTCATGATTTTCGGGATCGGTTGTGACGATGCGTTTAAGACCGAGCGGTTTCAGTGATTCGGTAATCCGCTCGATGAGCAGAAAATCATGCTGATCCTTCGGTACAAGTATCATGGTTGCGTTTGAGAACATCGTCGCACGGCTGTATCTGAATCCCGAAAAGTGCGTGCCGGCCATCGGGTGACCGCCGACAAAAGTGAAACCGTATTTGTCGGCAAGCTCAAAGCAGGCGGCGCAGATCTTGCGCTTTGTTCCGCATTCGTCTATTACGATTGTTTTTTTATCGACATACGGCGCATTTTCGGTAAGCCATTCAATAGACGCGTCGGGATAAAGCGAAAGATGAATAAAATCGCATTTCCCGATGTTTTCGCGGTCAAGCGGTGCATCGATGACACCGGCAGCGACTGCCACTTCTTCTACTGTTTTTGTACGGTTATAGGCATAAACCGTGTGACCTGCTTCCTTAAATGCTTTTGCGAGTGATCCGCCGATTAATCCGAGTCCTACTATTCCGAGTGTCATCGTTTTTGTCCTTTCGATAAAATTTAATAAAAAAACATCCGCAGCATTGTGCTGCGGATGCATTGTTTATCCGTAAGTCCACACCTGAAAAGCGGCAGCACAAAATTCTATTATCTCTCAAAAAAGAAATAATAGTAATATCCGTATGCCGCAAAAAAGATGTTCATGTTAAATACTCCGTTGAATTTTTATTCATTCTAACATAAAGATATGTCTTTGTCAAGTAGCAAAGACAATTTTCAGCCGAAAATCGAAAATGAAATCCGATTATGAAAAATACGCCGTGTTGATTGTTACAATAAATCCGTCGGTATTGTTGCCCGAAATTCGGTAACATTCCGCTGTTCCGGTTACGGGTATCACAGTCTCGTCACCTGCCGCAGGCACATAATATATCATCCACGATACACCATCATGATCGGTAAATGTGATGAGCTTTTCGATTGTATGTGATTTCAGCATTTTCAGATAATCTTCGAATTCGATGTCGTTGTCATGCATATATGTAGCGTGAGCGATGCCGACAAATCTGAATGTCGAATATCTGTCCTCGCCGCTGATGCTCTTTGCTTCGCCGATATGGATAAATCCGAATCTGTATGAGTTTGAGATAAACCAATCGTAATAATCGGATTTGTATTTGACATAGTTCAGCGGATAGAGCTTTTGATTTTTGTTGATTTCAAGATCCACATAATAACCCGTGCAGTTGACGCAGACATCTTCGGACGCGTCGTAGTAGTACGCGTTTCTTAGCTGAACATCGGTGTTTCCGCTTTCGACCGCGAATGCGCTCATCATGTTGACAAACTCAATCGCCGCATCGCTGTTCAAAAACAGTTTGTTGTTTTTAATAAGATACGCATTGCACTTCGGAACTTTTACGAATCCGTATGTGTCGGCCAGTTTTTGCGCCGACAGCTCGCTCATCTGCGTTCTGTCAATCAGCTTATTGTCCGATTTATACTTGTTGTTCGTGTTTATAAGAATAAGACTGCCTTTTCCGATGGCATTCGATGACATCTTAACCTCGCCGGCGGTCGGTTCCACTTTGCTGTAATGACGCGCGGTCGTCGTAACATCGCCGTCGGTGTCGGGAGCAAGCGTTGTTATCGGAGATTTCGACTGTTCGGCGGTTGTTGTCGATGGAATGGCGGTGGTTGTAGGTGCGACGGTCGATGTGCTCGGAGAAACCGGTATACGCGTTGTAACCTCTTTTTTTGCGGTTGTGATGTCGGCTGTCGTTCCGACGGGATCCGAACTTCCTTTTCCGAGCATAAGAGTAACTATTATAATAAGTGCAACAAGTACAATCATAAGTAAAGCGGCAAAAACTATCGGAGCCGATTTCGGCTTGTATATGTTGCTGTCGTTTCCGTTTTGCATAATAAAAAGTTTCCTTTCGTTGTCTTAGTAAAAGCGGTACCTTCCGATACTTTCATTATATCCGAATTTTATAAACTTTTCAAGTATAAACTGCAAATAAAATAGATTTGTGATGCCGCTAAAAAAATCCCGTTTGAATTTTTTTTGCAATTTGTCGGAAAACATTGACATATCTGTTAATAATCGGTATAATGAAATCGGAAAGACGGGCAATAGCGGCTCTGCCCGAAACATTTTAAGAGCTATTCATAGCTGACAAGGAGAGAATGACATTATGACACTCAGAAAAAAGATTGCCGTACTGCTTGCTGCGGTTATGCTCTGCTCATCACCCGTGATGTTTGCGGCATGCGGCAACAGCGAAGAGTCGGAGGAAACCGAGAAGAAAGACACTAAATCGAAAGTGAAATATTCGGAAGCTAAAGCGCTGATGAGTGACGGCAAATACGAAGAGGCGATAACCGTGTTTGAGGAGCTTGACGGATATAAGGACAGCGAAGACAAAATCAACGAATGTCGGAATGCCATAAAAGATCGGGACTATGAAGCGGCTTCCGAGCTTATGAAAGACGGCAAATACGAAGAGGCGATAACCGCGTTTGAGGCTCTTGACGGGCATAAGGACAGTAAGAGCAAAATCGCCGAATGTGAAGAGGCTGTCAAGGAAAAAGAAAAACAGGATAAAATCAAACAGGAAAAAGAAAAAGAAGAGAAAATACAATCATATCTCGACACAACCGTGAATTTTGCGGCATCCGTGCTGAACGATGCCGTTTTGCTTGAAACAATCGGAAATGAACTCCAAACCGAGTGGTACGCATTTATTTGGGAATCCAAATACAGTGAAATAGGTGATGTAATTGCGGCAATTCAGAAAAGTCAAAAAGAAAATATCGATACGGTAATGACAAACAAGACGAATATAGACAGTATGTGGGCAACCCTTATGACCGTGCCCGAAAATTGCGAACTCGAAAGCATAAAATCATCGGTTGACGAACTTTATGACGCTTATGTTGATATGTATAACTGTGTCATGTACAGTGGTGGACTGAACTATGAGCAGTATACGGAAAAATTCAACGAGAGCGACGGCAATGCCGCAAAAGCGATAACGAAACTTGCCAATCTGGTAGACACCTATAAAACAAATCATCCCTATAAATACATAGGCGACGACATCGCCGTCTGATTGCTGCCTGCCGTAAATGAAAAACCTCCCGAAAAACAGAATGTTTTTCGGGAGGTTTCTTTATGTGATTTTATCCGCGTGTCTTTCCTTTTTCCGATTTGTCGTCGTTGTCATCATCGTCATCATCGTCGTCATGGCGGTCTTTCTGATTTTTATCGTCATCATCATCTTCATCGGGAAGAGGGTTTACTTTTATTTTTATTTCGGATGCGCGCTTGCCGTCGGTTTCGATTATCTCGACAGAGAGATTTTCGTATTCGAATTTGTCTCCGACTTCGGGGATTTTTCCGAGATTGTCGAGTACCCAGCCGTTGACCGTGGCGTTTTCCTCAAGAACTTCGTCCGAAAAATCATGTATGTCCGAAAGATCGTTCATCGGCGCACCGCCGTTGACAAGATAGGTATCGTCGGATATCGTCTTGATGTTTTCGATAATCTCGTCATGCTCGTCCCAAATTTCGCCTACAAGACCTTCGAGGACATCTTCCATTGTGACGATTCCGGCGGTCCCGCCGTATTCGTCGACAACAATCGCCATGTGCGATTTTTCCTCTTGAAATTTGCGAAGCAGTTTTGAGATTTTCATACTTTCGGTAATAAACATAACCTTGTTTATCACCGGCCTGAAATCGCGCTCTCCGTCCGAAATGAGTCGGTAGAAGTCTTTTTCGTGTATGACACCGATTATGTTGTCGATTGTCTCGTTGTAAACCGGCAGACGCGAAAAACCGCTCGTACGGAAAAGTTCACTTATTTCACTTATCGGCATATCGTCCGAAACCGCAACAATATCGATTCGCGGTGTGAGAACACTTGAAACTTCGAGATCGGTGAACTCGATTGCATTCTTGATGAGATTGCCCTCGTGTTCGTCCATGTCGCCTTCATTCTGTGCTTCTTCGACCATAGTGATGATTTCGTCCTCGATAACCGACATCGAATCGTCTTTACGTTTGAAAAGCTTCGAAATGATTTTTTTCCAAAGCGAGAAAAAGGCGGTCAGAGGGGTGAATACAACCATCAGAAAACGGATGACGCCGACAACCTTCATTGTGTAGCTGTCGGCAAAGTCTTTGCCGAGAAATTTCGGCGAAATCTCGCCGAACATCAGAATGATAACAGTCATAACGGCAGTCGAAAGTGTTGCCGCAAGACTTGCGTTTCCCTTGATGAAGGATGTGAACAAGAGAGTGGAAATTGTCGATGCCGTGATGTTTACGATATTGTTTCCGACAAGAATGGTCGAAAGAAATTTCTCGTAATTGTCCTCAACCCACATCACCGACTTGGCTTTCTTGTTGCCGTCCTGTGCAAGTGTTTTCATACGTGTTTTGTTGAAGCTTGTAAAAGCCGTTTCGGTTCCTGAGAAAAAAGCGGATAGCAGCACCAGAACAATCAGCGCAGCTATCTGCATACTACCGGCAGGATCCATAAATGAAAATCATCTCCTCGTATAACAGAAAATAAATATTTTTCTAATTGCCGCTTTATTTTGTAAAGCTAATAAAAGCAATTTTATAGATTATAACATATAAATTTACAAAAAGCAAGTCTTTTTTCGCATTTTGCGGTTGATAAAAGAAAATCGGGCGGCAACCGATGCCGCCCGATTCTTGTATCATAAAACATAAAATGAGATTATTTTTCGGATTTTTTTGATTTGCGCCGATATTTGAGCAGTCCGACAATAATCGCAAATGCGAAAATCAGAATAAATATTCCGAGACAGCTCTTCCAGCTCATGCGGTAAATGCCGAAAATACCGCCGAATTTCGGGAAGATAAGTCCGCATGAAATGAAAAGCAGTACCGATAGCAAAACGGTCAAAAACATATTCGACAGCACGATGTTTCCGGAAATCAGGCTCTCTTTTCGTCCGCTTTCAACCAAAATAAAGAGTGATGCGATAAGCATCGCGACAAATATCGGCGTGCAGATGCTGTCGGCACTCTGCGCCTTGACAGCCTGCAGAACGGCAGACAGAATAACGGCGCCGATGCCGAGAAGAATCCCCTCAAAAACCGATTTGATTCCGCCCTTGAATGCAGCTGCCGAGGCACTTCCGCCCGTGCGAAAACTGCCGAGAATATCCCGCTGCGGCTTCTCGAACGAGATAACCATAACGGCAGCAAGATCATAGACCATTCCGCAAATCAGCATCTGAACCGGAGTCATCAGATACGTTCCCGTAAAGAATGAGCAGAGAAGCAGAATCAGTTTTGCCGTGTTCACGGTCAAAAGATAGGTCATAAGACGGCTGATGTTGGAATAAACCGCCATTGCGCGTTCGATGGATGAAAGCAGAGCGTTCATTCCTCCGAGCGGATTGTTTCTTGTTACGATCGACAGAATCACGTCCGAAACGAAACGCATCGCATCGCATCCGCTCGGAGCGCCCCCTCCCGATTTGCTGACGCTTATCGGCAGCTCGGACACCGCTTTTTTTCGTCCCGGCCGATTGTCGGAAAGAGTAATGCTTTGAGTAAACGAAACATCGGCTTCGCGCATGGCAGTGATTTCCTCAAACCGAAGACCGAGAAAGCCCACCTTGCGTCCGCCTGCACGCAGAAGCCTTATTATACGGCGCTCTGTTTGGGCGTCCATGTTTTCATATAGGACATAATCGGAAAGACGCGCGGTGATTTCGCGGTCCTCTTTTGCGGCAAGTTCTTTGCCGTCGGCAACCTGCCTGTCTGTGTCGTCCATTATTCCGATGGCGTTTGCGATTCTTATGCCGCGCTCGGTTTTGTCGGGTACGAAAAGCAGAACATTGATGCCGGCCGATTTGCATTTGCTGATTGTAAGTTCAATGTCGGTAAGCATCGGCTCGCTGAAACCGAGGAATCCCTCGAATATCATGTCCGACAGGCTGTCGGACAGCCTGACAAGTGAGTTGTAAACAGATTTGTTTGTGGCAATTCCGATAACAATACCGCGTTCGCGCGTCATCTGAGCGGCTATTGTCGACAGCCTGCTTCTCGTGATATTGTTCATGCCGCGAACCGAACCGTCGGAGGCACGGAAATATGAGCATGAATTCAAAATATCGTCAGCCGTTCCGCGCGCAATTATTATGTTGTCGCTTTCCTGCTTTATCAGAGATACGTCAAATCGGCAGTATTCGCATTTTTCGAGATGCTCGCGCAGCGGAAAGTGTTTGTCAAGTTCGAGGTTGTAAAGCCTGTTTTCCTCTGCGCATCTGATTATCGCTTCTTCTTCGCTGCTGTATACATTGTTGCCTGTGGCATTCAGCGACGCGAGTCTGCTTCCGTATATTCCGGTGGATACGACCGCATAGCAGATAAGACGCGAACAGTCGGAATTTTTTTCAAAACCGTCTTTTTTCTTCTCATACCATCTGTCGTAGCCGTTGTCTGTATAAATGCGGTCAAGAACAATATCCTGTGAGGCGGCAACCGCTTCCGGCGGAATTATCAGAGTATCGAGCCCGCACATTTTTTCGAGTTTTTCGGCGTTTTTGATAAGTGCGCCGGTAACGGTCGGTCCCGTCCGGTTCATCGAGCAGAATACGCCTACGGCAACGATTATATAGCCGAAAATCGCGTAAAATTCGGTCATTGCACCGCAGCCGAATGAGAGCGAGTAGAGAAGACCGTCAAGTGAACCGAGCTTGCCGATGCCGGGAATCATATTGATTACGGTAAGAACAAAAGTGAGCAGAATAGCGGCAAGAGTCACAAAAAACGAAATTCTGTGAAGTTTGTCGAACACTCCGAGCTTGTCGTATGAAACCGCCGCTTTATTCTTTTCGCTCCGGCACACAAGAGTTGATTTTCCGGTTCGGCAGGCAATCGCCTTTCCTCTTCCGCTCTGAACGATGGTTGACGCATAGACCATGTTGAGTGCCTCATGCGGTTTTATGTTGCGTATGTTTTGATATTCACTGTCCTTGCGAACCGGGAAGCGGGCTTCCGTGATGCCCGTTTCGAGCACAAACAGATTGTCGTCTTCAATCAGTCTTGCATCGCAGGGAACTATGTCGCCTGCCGAAAGGAAGATGATGTCGCCCGTAACCACGTTTTCCTGACGTATAACCGTCATCTTCCCGTCGCGCAGAACCTTTGCGGTCGGGAGAGAGAAGCGTCCCATCTGAGCGATTACACGCTGAGCTTTGACATAAATCAGCGCCACTGTTATATAGTTCAGCATAAGAGTGGCAACGAGGGCAATCGCCATGGCGGTATGCCCGAAGAGTGCCGATGGAATTGCCGACAGAGCAAGCAGAATCGAAAGACTGTTAATGGGGAGCTTGCGCACATAATCGAAGAACGAACCCCGCGGAAGCGGAAAAACGGTATTGAGACCGTTTTTCGCAATTCTCGAATTTGCCTCGGCGTATGTAAGCCCCGAATGGAGATCGGTATTTGTTTTTTCGGCAGTCTCGATCGGTGAGAGATCATACCAACGGTCGGACATAATTATGATTATACCTTCCTTTTGAAGTTTTAGCCGTTCTCTGCAGTATCGGCCGTTTATCGGTTAAATGCAGGAAACGACAAGATTTTGATCATCCGCATCGATATACGCATCGGTAATCGTGGCATTGTAATCGCCGATGAGCTTGTTTGCGAGAACATCCTCTATTTCGCGTTCGATCACGCGGCGCAGATTACGCGCACCGTAGACACGCGAATAAGATTTTTTCGCGAGCATCGTTGCGGCCTTTTCGGTGTAGTGAAGGGAAATAGATTTTTCGGCAAGCGTTTTTGCAAGATCGGACAGCTGAATCATCGCTATTTTTTCGAAATCGTCTTCCGACAGCGCGCGGAATGTTATGATCTCATCGACACGGTTGATAAATTCCGGACGCAGGAATGCTTCGAGTGCTTTTTTCGTTTTTCCTTCTTCGGCGGATCCCTGTACGGCGGTAAAGCCGGGAGTGGCATCGACGCCGACCGCACCCGCGTTTGTTGTCATAACGATTATCGTGTTCTCGAAGTTGACCTTTCTGCCCTGAGCATCGGTTAATATACCGTCGTCGAGAATCTGAAGCAGGATGTTCATAACATCGGGATGCGCTTTTTCGATTTCATCGAAAAGAATTACCGAATATGGCTTTCTGCGTATTTTTTCGGTAAGCTGACCTGCCTCATCGTATCCGACATAGCCGGGAGGCGCTCCGATAATTCTCGAAACCGAATGTTTTTCCATAAATTCCGACATGTCAAGCCTTATGAGTGTTTCGGGAGAATCAAACATATCGGCGGCAAGCGTTTTTACAAGTTCGGTTTTTCCGACTCCGGTGGGGCCGGCAAAAATAAATGATACAGGACGGCGCTTGTATGAAACACCCGCGCGGTTGCGTTTAATTGCGCGTGCAACGGCGTTCACCGCTTCGTCCTGACCGATTATGCGCGATTTAAGACGGTCGGCAAGCGAGTCAATGCGCTTGTATTCATTTTCGGTGATGTTTGATGCCGGTATGCCCGTCCATATTTCAATGACATCGGCAAGCTCCGCAGTCGTAAGCATTACACCGTCGCGCGCCGCCGATGCCGCATCGAACTCCTCTTTTGCTCTTGCCTTTGCCGAGCGAAGTTCGGCGATTTTTTTGAATTTTTCCTCCGAATCGGTGCTTTCGGCCGAGTCCGATTCGGCAGCATCACATTCGGCGGTTGCCGCACGAAGCGCATCGGCTGCCTTTTCGGCACGTTCGATTTCGGGAGAAATCAGTGCAAGATGCGCAGCCGCCTCATCGATAAGGTCGATTGCCTTGTCGGGCAAAAATCTGTCGGTTATGTATCTTTCGGATAGGATTACCGCGCGCTCTATTGTCGTGTCGGGAATTTTGAGTCCGTGGAAGTTTTCGTAATAGCCTTTTATTCCTTTGAGAATTTCGGTCGTTTCGGCAATCGAGGGCTCTTCTACGATAATCGGCTGAAAACGGCGTTCGAGTGCCGAGTCTTTTTCAATGTATTTGCGGTATTCGGCAAGCGTAGTCGCACCGATAAGCTGTATTTCGCCGCGCGAAAGAGCGGGCTTCAGAATGTTTGCCGCACTCATGCTTCCTTCGCTGTCGCCCGCGCCGACAATCGAGTGAACCTCGTCAATTACGAGAATTATGTTGCCGAGCGCTTTCGTTTCTTCGATGAGTCCTTTTATTCTTGACTCAAACTGACCGCGAAACTGCGTTCCCGCAACAAGAGATGTAAGATCGACGAGATGAATTTCCTTGTTTTTGAGTCTTGCAGGCACATTCCCTTCGGCAATTTTTTCGGCAAGCGCCTCCGCAATCGCCGTTTTTCCGACGCCGGGCTCACCGATAAGACAGGGATTATTCTTCTGCCTGCGGCAGAGAATCTGCATCATTCTCGAGAGTTCGCGCTCTCTGCCGACAATGTGGTCGAGCTTTCCCTCACGCGCGCTGCGGGTAAGATCGGTGCAGTACATTTCGAGAAACTTGCGTTTTTTCTGCTCTTTTCCTTTTTTGACAGCTTCCGACTGTCCCTGATTTCCCGAAAATCTCGGATCTGCTCCGCCGAGCTTTCCGAACAGACCGCCCATGTTGCCGAGAAATTTACCGATATCGAGCGGCGGTGTTTTGCCCATCGGTGCATTGCCGTCGGATACTGACATATCCGATCCGACACCGTCGTCGTCGTCATCCGGATTTTCACCGTCGGCGGCAGACGCTTCGAGCATGTCATTCATTTCCATGTCCATTCGGTCGAGATCCTCGTCCGAAAGTCCCATGTTCTGCAGAATGTCGTTTACCGGCTTAATGCCGAGTTCTTTCGCACATTTTATGCAGATACCTTCGTTTATTGTTTTGTCGCCGTCAAGACGCGTGATGAACACGACGGCGACTCTTTTTTTGCATCTTGCGCACATTTCCATAGATAATAACCCCTCAGATGATTTTAACTGTCCTCGTAATCGGACATCATAAAATCAATCAAATCAAGTGAATTGATGTAATACAGATTAAATCATGCTGTATACATAGGTGAATATGTTGTTTTCGAACATCCATTTTGCGATAAGCGAGCTTTCGTAAGCCTCTGCCGTAAGCCAGTCGAATGTTCCGATAAGATACTCCGAAAAGCAGAAAAGAACGAGACTGAGGATTTCGGCATACGCGAAACCGAGCGCAAATCCGAGAATTCCGCCGACCAAGTGGTTGATGTCGGAAAGTACCGGCAGTTCGGCGATGTCGTTAATCAAAAGACCGGCCAGCTTGCAGATAATCAGACATACGAGAAACAGAACGCCGAACGCGATTACGGTCGCAACCGCAGACGAGCCGAGAACAGCCGATGCGAATTTGTTGATAAGCGACTCACTCGCATCTATTTTGTCAACCTTTTCGGCAATAAACGGATGTATAAAATTGCCGACAGGACGGCAAAATACGGTTGCCGCCGCGAGCGAGACAATAAATCCCGCTATTCCGACAAGTACCTTGACTATCCCTTTTTTTGCATAATGATATGTAACGAGAACAAGCAGGACGATTACCGCCGCATCAAGAATCATGCTCATTGAATTTCCTCCGAATATTTTCGAAAATTAGCGATTCGCCGTATCCGTACGGCAGTTATGGCTCCTTGCCGTATCATATATTGCCGTCGGCAAAAGAAATAATCCTGTCGGGACAGCAGATGTAGAAACGGCCGTTTTTGAATAGAATATCGGCGGCTTCGGCGACCGAATATTCCGAACTCTCACCGTCGCTTCCGCAAATGACTGCCTTGTCGGATAAAATCGCCGCAGAAAAATCATCGAAAGCCCTGCAGATTACCGCGGTTCCGACAAATGATACCGAGTTTTCGCCGTCGGATGTTATCGTCTTTATCACGGATGCCGTTTTGTTGACCGTGTCGGTGCATACGACGGCAAGACATCCGCTCCCTATATCATATTTTTCGATATTGCCGCCGTCAAACGAATAGAATTTGACGAGCTTGCCCTCACCCGATATGAATCTCGCTCCGTCGGAGCAGACAAGAATTATCGAACCGTCGGAAAAATACCTTGCCTCATAGGGGATTACGCCCTCAAAATCGAGTGTAAAACGCGCCTCTGTCGCATCTGTCGGATGAACGGCGATTTCGGCATACGATAAGCCGTCATCATCTGCCGAAAAGGAGGTTACAAGTACCTCCGAACCGTCCGGATTTATGTCAACCGAAACACAGTATTTGTTCTTGCTGATTTTCTGTATCAGCTTCAGGCGGTCGTTGTAAACGTTTACAACGCAATAGTGACTTTGATCGCGTGTCGCAACCGCATAATATCCCGCATCGCATACGGCGGCATCGGTAATCGGATAATCGGATGTCATCTCGCCGATGTTGTTGAAATAGGTGTAAAGCGAGTAATCGTCGCCTCCGCGGTCAAAACATAAGAGATAATTGCTTGAACTTTTCAAAACCGGCGATGAATAATCGAGTTTTTCGTTGTAGGCTTTGTTTCCCGAATTGTCGCAGATTATCAGCCTGCCGCTGCCGACCGTCGCAAAATAGTCCTTATACAGAGCAAATACGCGGCTGTCGTCACGGGTATAGATAATGCCGCATTTCTCATCGTCTGCCGATGATGAATCGGATTCTATCTTGAAATTGACATTTCGCATGAGAAAACGAAAATTTTCTATTGTTATCTCATCACGGTATGAAAAGAACATCACGGCAAGCCATGCCGCAAGCAGAACAACGGTTATCCATGTCGCAATGCGGAATTTTGAAGAAACCGAAAGATAATAGCTGTTTTTCAGCTCACGTGTTTCTTCGATAAGCTGCTGATCGTCGGGCGGAAGAACGTAGATGTTTTCGACCTCGTTCTGAGTGAGAAGATATTTGTCCTTGTCCTTGCGCTCTTTTTTCTTCTTGTTTTCTGAAACGGTAAGCGGCGCATCGGTCTTTGTCGACAGAGAACGGCTGCCGCCGCTTTTATTGTTCTGATTTTCGTTTTCTTTGTCGTTTTTCGGATTTTTCACAGCTGACAGCTACCTCCTCTTTTCGGAATTATACGGAGAAAGGTCAAAATCGGTTTTACTCCCGATTTCGATTTTGAAATGCACCGTCGCGGTAGACAACGCGGTTAAGATAAAGCCCCTGCGGCGGAAGAGTGGCACCCGCCCGCCTGCGATCTTTTGATAATATTATTTCGGGAATGGATTCCGCTTCGATTTTTCGTTCGGATACCGAAACAAGTGTTCCCGCAAGAATGCGGACCATGTTGTAGAGAAATCCGTCGGCGGAGACCGAAATTTTGACGATGTCGCCGTCGCGCTCGACATAAAACTCTTTTATGTCGCGCACGGTCGAGGTTATCTTCGAGCCCTGCGCCATGAAAGCCGAAAAATCGTGCTTCCCGATAAAATATCGGCATGCCGTGTTCATCAGTCCGATGTCAAGTTTTGTCGGACAGTGCCACGCTCTGTCGGCATAAAACGGATCTCTGACAGGACGGTTTAATATAAGATAGACATACTGCTTATACAGAACATCATAGCGCGCGTGAAAGTCGTCATCTACCCGCATCGCGGAAAGCAGAGTAAGATCGGGCGGAAGCATCGGAGAAATGGCAAGCGGCAGCTTTTCGGGCGGAATTGCGGGAAAGACGGCATCACCGATTGTTTCGGCAGTCATGCAGAACATGTTTGCGTGAACGCCGGCATCGGTACGGGAACAGCCTGTAAGCAGTATTTTCTGAGCGAAAAGATTTTCGAGTGCCGCCTGAAAAGTTCCCTGAACGGTCCGCAGACCGGGCTGAGCCTGATATCCGTGAAAATTTGTTCCCACATACGCTGCTGTCAGAAGAAGCTTCATATAAATCACCTTGTGCCGCTTATGCGACCGTTAAAAACATTTCCTTTATTAAAGACAGAGTATCGAGGGAAAATTCACAAAACGCATCGCGATTACCGCAGCGCAGAGAACAGTCATAAGTATGAGCGCCGCATAGTCGGATAAGTGAAATTTCAGCCTGTTCATGCGTGTTCTGCCGTCGCCGCCGTGATAACAGCGGCATTCCATTGCGGTGGCAAGATCTCCCGCGTGTCTGACCGATGACAGAAAAAGCGGAATAAAAACAGGCAGCAGCGCTTTTGCGCGCGAAATGAGCGATCCCGTTTCAAAATTTGCGCCTCTTGCTTTTTGAGCGGTCATTATCTGATCTGTTTCGCTGATAAGCGTCGGGATAAATCTCAGCGCAATCGTCATCATCATCGAAAATTCGTGAACGGGGACGTGCAGCTTTTTCAGAGGAGCAAGAAGTTGATCTATTCCGTCCGTAAGCGCACTCGGAGATGTGGTGTATGTCAAAATGACGCTTGAGCCGACAAGCAGCGCAATAAGACGGAGCGCAATAAGCGCGGCATATACAATGCCCTCGGCGTAAATGTGTATGAATTTGAACTCGAAAAGCAGATGCTCTCCCTCATGCCAGAAAATATTGAAAAATGATGTAATAATCAGTATAAACCGAAGCGGTTTTAATGATTTTGTTATTGTTTTAATCGGAATATTTCCGATCGGAGCCAATACAAACGCCAGAAGAGTAAGAGCGGCAACCGTAATGATGTCTTTTGCGAGAAATACGATAACGATATAGTAAATCGACAGAATGAGCTTCATTCTCGGGTCGAGTCTGTGAAGCATTGAGTTTCCGGGGAAATACTGACCTATGGTAACATCCTTAAGCATGAATGCCACCTCTTTTCTCCGCAAGCCGTAAAATTTCCTTTTCGGCATCCTCAACGGTGAAGATTCTGTCCGAAACATCATATCCGCGCGCTTTGAGCATTCGCATAATCGAACTTATTTCGGGTATGTCAAGGCCCATCGAACACAGCTCATCCGCGCGTCCGAAAATCGAAGCCTTGTCGCCCGACATGGCAACCCTGCCGCCGCTCAGCACGATAATATCATCGGCATAGCGCGCCATATCCTCCATCGAGTGGCTCACGATTATGACGGTAGCACCCGTTTTCTCGCGATATTCGAGCAGTCCGCCGAATACCGTCTCGCGCCCTATCGGATCGAGACCGGATGCGGGCTCGTCAAGTATCAGCACTTCGGGACGCATTGCCATAACTCCGGCAATCGCCGCGCGTCGCTTCTGACCGCCCGAAAGCTCAAACGGAGATTTCTCCATGAGTTCGGGTTCGAGTTTCACAAATCCCGCCGCCTCTGCAACACGTTTTTTTATTTCGTTTTCGGGCAGTCCCTGATTTTTCGGGCCGAATGAAATGTCCTTTTCAACAGTTTCGTCGAACAGCTGATATTCGGGATACTGAAATACGAGTCCGACGCGGAAATGTACCGACTGCGCCTTCTTTTTGTCGGCGAATATATCTTCACCGAAAAGCATAACCTTGCCCGATTCGGGTTTCAACAGTCCGCATATCATCTGAACAAGAGTGGATTTTCCCGATCCCGTGTGTCCGATGATTCCGGTTATGCTTGATTTTTTTATTGATACCGATACACGGTCAACCGCTTTTTTGTAGAATACGGTATCCTTTCCGTAGCTGTAGCTTACATCGGAAAGCTCAACCGCCGTCATACTGCGGCTATCTGATGAATTCTGCATATCTGATTAGTTCTCCGATTGAATTTCGGGTTTGCCGAGCAGTGACGAAATCGCGTCAACGGCCGATTTTTCATCGATAATATTTGCGGGAAGCGGCAGATTATGCGACTTCAGCCTGTAAATCAGTTCGGCGGACTGCGGTACGGCGAGTCCCATCGAATGAAGTCGGTCGACCTGTGAAAATATTCTGCTCGGACTTCCGTCCATCTTGATTTTGCCGTCATCAAGGACCACAACTCTGTCGGCAAGCACCGCTTCCTCCATGTTGTGAGTGATTGTGATTATTGTGATTTTTTTCTCGCGGTTCAGCATTTTCATTATTTTCATCACATCACGGCGGCCCATCGGGTCGAGCATGGCGGTTGATTCGTCGAAAATAATGCAGTCGGGCATCATCGCGAGAATTCCCGCAATCGCAACCCGCTGTTTTTGACCGCCCGACAGCTTGTGAGGGGCAAATCTTGCATATTCGCTCATTGATACGGCGGCAAGACTTTCGTCAACACGCCGCCGAATTTCATCCGGCGGAAGACCGAGATTTTCGGGGCCGAACGCAACATCTTCTTCAACGACGGTGGATACCAGCTGATTGTCGGGATTCTGAAAGACCATGCCCAGCGATCTGCGGATATTCATGACATCATCGTCGGACATATCGTCGGAAACCTGAATCCCGTTAATCGTAATGCTGCCCGATGTCGGCTCAAGAACAAGAGAAAGCAGTCTTGCGAGTGTGGATTTTCCCGAGCCGTTGCGTCCGAGGATTGCGGTAAACGAACCGCGCTCAATTTCGAAATCGAGATTTTTTATTACGGGGACGGGCCTGCCGTCATCATCGGTGTAGTTAAAACACAGATTTTTTATTTCAATATAAGCCATGTTTGAAATTATTTTCGGACGGATGAAAAAACACAATCCCGCGGCCGCCCTTTTCTGCGCCGCACGAATTTATACCGGTTATCTATCCGTCATAACCCTTTCGGTCAGTCTTTTGCGTTATTCGGATTGCTTCCTGCGGCCGCCCTTTTTCTGCGCCGCACGAAATTATACCGGTTATTTATCCGCCATAACCCTTTCGGTCAGTCTTTTGCCGTCACTCCGACAGCCACCTTGCGGCAGCACCGCACGGAAGAATGCATCCGCTTTTCTCGACCGGAATCCCGACCTCGCCGCATTCGACCTTTCCGCCGAATTTCTTTCCGACCGTCATCGAAAGAATATATCCCATCGCCGACGGAGAAAGCCCGGTCGTGTAGGTGTTCAGCAGTACAAACAGCGGTTTGTCGGACAGAACATCGGTGCAAAGCCTTACAAATTCGCAGATATTGTCTTCGAGTTTCCAAACCTCTCCGGTCGGACCTCTGCCGTATGACGGCGGATCCATGATAATAGCATCATATCTGTTGCCGCGCCTGATTTCTCTTTCGACAAATTTGCGGCAGTCGTCAACAATCCAGCGTATGGGAGCGTTCGCAAGCCCCGACAGTTCGGCGTTTTCTCTCGCCTGAGAGACCATGCCTTTCGCGGCGTCGACATGCGTAACCGAAGCGCCCGCTTTTGCGGCGGCAAGAGTCGCACCGCCCGTGTATGCGAAGAGATTAAGAAGTTTAATCGGACGTCCCGCGTTTCTTATGAGCTTTGAGAACCATTCCCAGTTTGCCGCCTGTTCGGGGAAAATGCCCGTGTGTTTGAATCCCATCGGCTTTACCGTGAATGTGAGATCAAGCGATTCGTATTTTATTGTCCAGCTTTCGGGGATGCTGCCGCGCTTTTCCCAATGACCGCCGCCCGATTCGGAACGCAGATAGGATGCGTCCGCTTTTTTCCAAAGCGGTGACGTTTCGCAGTCGGTCCATATTACTTGCGGGTCGGGACGAATCAGGATGTATTTCCCCCAGCTTTCGAGTCTTTTGCCGTCGCTGCTGTCGATAAGCCGATAATCGGTCCATTTGTCAGCTGTAAACATTTTGAAATTAAGTTCCTTTGATTAAAATTATGTTGTTTTTCCGTCGGTAGTGTCCATTTTCAGTCGAATATGCCGACCTGACTGTCGTCTGACGGCGTACCCGATGCCGATGGGCGGTATTCGAGACCGAGATGCTCGTAGGCAAGCCTTGTGGCACATCTGCCGCGAGTGGTACGCGATAAGAAACCTATCTGCATAAGATAGGGTTCGTAGACATCCTCAATCGTAACCGACTCTTCACCGACCGTCGCCGCAAGCGTTTCAAGTCCGACCGGCCCGCCGTTGTATGTTTTGATTATCGTTTCGAGCATTCTGCGGTCGACATTGTCAAGACCGAGCTCGTCTATTTCAAGCGATGTAAGCGCGTAAACCGCGATTTCACGGTTGATTATACCCTCGCCCTTGACTTGCGCGAAATCGCGGACACGCTTCAGCAGGCGGTTCGCTATACGCGGAGTGCCGCGCGAGCAGAGCGCAATCTGCCTTGCGCCGTCGGGTGTTATCGAAAATCCGAGAATTTTAGCCGATCTTGCGACTATCATGGTCAGCTCGTCGGGAGTGTAGAGCTCAAGTTTGAGTACAACGCCGAATCTGTCGCGGAGCGGAGTTGACAGCTGACCTGCGCGTGTGGTTGCGCCGATAAGAGTAAAATGCGGAAGCTTCATGCGAAATGAGCGTGCCGCCGGCCCTTTTCCGATTATAATGTCTATCTCGAAATCTTCCATTGCGGGGTAGAGCACTTCTTCGACAATACGCGGAAGTCTGTGTATCTCATCGATGAACAGAATGTCGTTTTCCTGAAGATTGGTAAGCAGGGCCACGAGATCGCCCGCTTTTTCAATCGCGGGGCCGGATGTGATTCTGATGTTTACGTTCATCTCGTTCGCGATTATTCCCGAAAGAGTGGTTTTTCCGAGACCGGGAGGGCCGTAGAGCAGAACATGATCAAGCATGTCTCCGCGCATGCGTGCGGCTTCTATATATATTTTGAGATTTTCCTTTGCTTTTGCCTGCCCGATGTAATCGTCAAGTTTTTGCGGACGCAGGGTAAGCTCGGTGTCGGCATCGCTCTCCGAAAGCGATGCACTCATCATTCTGTTGTCAAGTTCAAAATCTTCATTTGCCATTGCAGAGAGCACCTTTCGTTTAAGCCTTCATGAGCTTTTTCAGAGCTTCGCGTATAATCGCTTCGGTGTCAAGTGTTCTGTCAATCGATGACAGAGCATAGTTTGCTTCGGCACGTGTGTAGCCGAGTACGGTAAGCGCGGCAAGCGCATCGTCGAAATTCGAGCCTCCGACAGGCTGACCGCCTGCGGTGTCCGAATCGGATGTTTCTGCGGCGCCGATAACTTTTCCGATCTTATCTTTAAGTTCGAGAACAACGCGCGCGGCGGTTTTCGCGCCGACACCGTTTGCTTTCGCAATCGATTTGGCATCTCCCGAAAGAACAGCCGCAGAAAGCCGTTCGGGCGACATTATCGAAAGAATTGCCATCGCCGCTTTCGGGCCGACACCCGATACCGAAATGAGAAGCTCAAACGCTTTTTTCTCCTCCTCATCGGCAAATCCGAAAAGCTCCATCGCGTCCTCGCGCACCGAAAAATAGGTATACAGCTTTGCGGATGAGCCTTCTTTGCCCGATAGTTTTCCGAATGTGTTTGACGATATCGCCAGCTTGTAGCCGACACCTCCCGCGTCAATGACAGCCGTGGAAAGAGCAAGCAGTGCGAGTGTTCCCGAAATATAATAATACATATTCATGCTCCTTTGCTTTTCCGCCGAATAAGTCAGCGGAGATTGTAAAATTCGCGAAGACGGCTGCCGCCGGTATGCGCATGACATATCGCGATTGCAAGTGCATCGCAGGTGTCGTCGAGTTTCGGCGGATCGGCAAGAGAGAGAAATGTCTTGACCATGAGAATTACCTGAGCTTTTGTGGCTTTTCCGTATCCGACAACCGCCTGCTTAACCTGAAGCGGTGTGTATTCGTAAACGGCGACTTTTTTCTCGGCGGCACACAGAAGAATAATTCCTCTCGCCTCGGCAACAATAATTCCGGTTGTTGCGTTCGTGTTGAAAAAAAGTTCCTCGACCGCCATGGCATCGGGATGATATAGATCTATAAGTTCCGACAGCTCTTTGTGTATCTGTAAAAGGCGGCTTTCCACGGGCGTGTGGGCGGGAGTCTGTATTGCACCGAATGCAAGGGTGCGGAAACGCGAATTTTTGTATTCGATAATGCCGTATCCGACAATCGCAATTCCGGGATCGATACCGAGAATAATCAATTTAACACCTCCGCATTCGACAGAATATATCATCTTATTATATCATAGAAAAGGCGGTTTGACCATAATAATTTGTAAATTTTTTTTTGAAAAGCAGACGGATACGGAGAGCCTCCGTATCCGTCTGTTGTGTTCTGTTTATTTCTTTTTTCCGAGTTCGGCGCTCTTTTTTTCGGCTGCTGCCACCGCATCCGAAACAATCGCGCGAAATCCTCCGCGCTCAAGTACGGATACGCCCTCTATCGTGCTTCCGCCCGGAGAACATACTTCGTCGCGCAGCACATCGGGATGCCTGCCGCTTGCCGAAATCAGTTCCGCGGCTCCCGAAACGGTTGCGGCGGCAAGCTTCAGAGAAATTTCACGCGTAAGTCCGCAGCGTACTCCGCCGTCTGCAAGCGCGTCAACGAAAATATCGACAAACGCGGGAGAGCATCCCGACATTGCCGTACCGGCATTGAAAAGCGATTCTTTTATCTCGATAAATTCACCGGCTTTTGAAAAAAGCTCCCGAAAATCCGCGATAAAAGACTGCGCCGCCGAATTTGCGGTATAAAGTATAACCCCTTTTCCGATTGATACGGGTGTGTTCGGCATGATGCGTATAATCGGGAATTCTGCGGGAAGCGCCGCCTCTATTGATTTGATTTCGATTCCCGCCGCCATGCTGACAATGCAGATTTTGCCCCCTTCATTCGCGCGCTCTTTCAGAATGTCGGATATTTCCGAAATCACATCGAAAACAATCTGCGGTTTGACTCCCAAAATTATATATTCGGCATATCTTGCCACGTCGGTATTGTTTCCGCACGAAACCGAAAGTTCGCTTGAAAGAGCGGAGGCTCTGCCGCTCCGACCGCCCGACAGAATAATCGATTTTGTGTTTTTTTCGGCGGCGCGGGCAAGCGAACCGCCCATATTACCGACTCCGATGAATCCGAGTGTGTATTTTTCGCTCATTTTTATGACCAAACCTTTCGGAATAAAAAACATATATCGTCTGCCGATATATGTTTTACTTTACTTATATCGCCTGCCGATATGTTCGGCATTTATTGCCTTGTCTGTCCGTTTCCGCGGATAATGTACTTGTATGATGTTAGCTCGCAGAGCCCGACAGGTCCTCGTGCATGGAGCTTTTGAGTGGAAATTCCCATTTCGCAGCCGAGCCCGAACTGACCTCCGTCGGTGAATCTCGTTGAAGCGTTCACATAGACTGCCGCGCTGTCAACCGAATTTATAAAGAAATCGGCGGTTTCGCCGTTTTCGGTGATGATTGCCTCCGAATGTCCGGTCGAGTGAGCCGCTATGTGTCTTACCGCATCCTGCGCTGAATCGACAAGACCGACCGCAAGAATGTAGTCAAGAAATTCGGTGTCAAAATCACGCTCACAGGCAGGCTTGCCGTTAATTATTTTCGCGCATCTGCCGTCAAGTCTCAGTTCAACCGGTGTAAGACCGCGTGCCGCGCGCATATCGGTCAGTCTTTCTTTCAGAAGCGGCAGAAAATCGGCCGCTATGCCGCTGTGAACAAGACAGACCTCCGCGGCGTTGCAGACCGACGGACGCTGTGCCTTCGCGTTTTCGATAATGTTCAGCGCCTTCTCAAAATCGGCGTCTTTGTCAACATATATGTGGCAGATTCCCGTACCCGTACGCAATACGGGTACTTTCGCATTCTGCACACAGCTGTTTATAAGCGATGCGCCCCCTCTCGGGATAAGCAGATCGACGATACCGACCGCCGTCATTATTTCATTTGCCGATTTGTGGTCGGTGTCCCGTACAAGACATATACTGTCTTTCGGCAGACCGACATCGGCAAGTCCCTCGCGCAGCGCCGAAACAATGGCACATGAAGATCTTATCGCGTCTCTGCCGGTGCGGAGCAGACAGCAGTTGCCCGACTTGATGCAGAGCGCCGCGGCATCTGATGTTACATTCGGTCTGCTCTCGTAAATTATCGAGATAAGCCCGATAGATACCGAACGTTTTTCAAGATAAAGACCGTTTCGGAGAGTACGGCTTTCGAGCAGTCTGCCGACGGGGTCGTCAAGACCTGCCACATCGGTTATTCCTTTTGCCATATCTTTTATGCGGCTTTCGCTCAGTGTCAGCCTGTCAATCATCGATGCGCTCAGATGATCGGACGCCGCGGCGACATCGGCGGCATTTTCCGCCAAAATATCGTCTTTATGTTCGATAAGACGCCTCGCCATAGCATAGAGAGCGTCGTTTCTTTGCTTTCCGCTTGCCGCCGAAACCGCGCCGCAGCAACTCTTTGCGGCAATAAGCATTTCAGCCGTTGTCACTTTTGCCGTCCTTTCTGCCGACAAAATAGGTGCCGACATCCGCTCCCGAAAAGATATCGTAAAGACATTCGGGAGATTCTCCCGATGCGATTACCATCGGGATGCCCGCCTCTGTCGCAATTCCGGCCGCCGCGATTTTTGTCGCCATGCCGCCGGTGCCGAGCTCACCGCCCGCACCGCCCGCAAGAGCGATTATTTCGGGAGTTATTCTGTCAACTCTCGAAATGATTTTCGCATTCGGATTTTTGTGCGGATCGTCTGTGTATAGCCCCTCAATATCCGACAGCAGAATCAGAAGATCGGCGGAAAGAGCGGTTGCGACTATCGCCGCAAGCGTATCATTGTCGCCGACCGAAATCTCATCGGTTGCGACCGTGTCGTTCTCGTTTATTATCGGCAGAGCGGACAGCTCAAGCAGCCGCGATACAGTGTTGCCGAAATTATTTCTTCTTTCATCCGAACTCAGATCGGCGCCTGTTATCAGAATCTGCGCGACGGTATGATTGTATTCTCCGAACATTCTGTCATAGCTGTACATAAGTTCGCATTGTCCGACCGCCGCGGCTGCCTGCTTTGTCGGCATATCGGTCGGGCGGTGATGAAGTTTCAGTTTTCCCATACCCATGGCGATAGCGCCCGATGAAACGAGTATAATCTCGTTTCCCGCGTTTTTAAGATCGCTGACCGTCTTGCAGAGTTTCTCCACACGTCTGATGTTTATGTTGCCGGTGGGATGAGTGAGTGTAGATGTACCGATTTTTATAACAGTTCTCATAGATTCGTAAATTCCAAAACTCTCCGTTAGTTCCGATAGTATGATTACTCACCGTATTTTGAGTAGATGTAATCTTCTATCATGTGTTTTGTAAGATTGTCGCCGCTCTCGTAGGCTTTGTCGGCAACCTCGTGAAGATTTGCCGTAATGCCGCCGCCTGTCGAACCTTCTCCCGTGTAGGTGAAATAATAAGTGTGTTCGAATCCGTTTGCATCGAGATATGTGATGTACGGACGCGCAACGAAATCGACGTCGTAGTAATTCTTGTCATATCCGTTGACAAGCGCATCGTAAACTATATAGTCCGAATATTCGGCGTAAATGTTTGTTGCGGGAACGATAAGCGCCTTTTTGCCGGACAGATATTTGTTTGTTGTACTGCCTTTTGTCAAATCGCCGCTCAACGCCGATTTCATTATGACAACCGTTCCGTAACCGATTTTCTTGGACGTGGATGAGAGATTGTTCGGGAGAGCGTTGTCGGCGTGCAGCTTTTGAATGTCGTCAAGCACCGATTTGCTTATTCTGGTCAGGAACCGTATGCCGACCGATTTTTCATCCGCCTTTACTTCGGTTCCGATTACGGAGAAGCCTTCAACCGTTCCGCCGTCGGCGTATTTGTCGCCGGGATCGGCATCTGCTCTTTCGATCTCAATCCAGCCCGCGTACAGTGTAAGGTCGCCTGTTATCTTAACCTCTTTGCCGACGGCATATTTGCGGTCGAGCGCGAGTGCGGCTCTGTTGGTGGAAAACCATCCGGCAAAAATATATCCCTCTTTTTCGAGCGTGTATTTGCTTATGTCAATATAGGTGTTTACATCGACCGCCGCAGGCTCGTAAATGTCTTTGCCGTCGGAAATGAATGTCATTGTGAACGAGCGGAACTGACACTGTACTTCGACTCCGATGTTGTTGGGAATGGCCGAATATACCCATTCAGACCATTTTCCGTCGGTTTTCTTTGTCCTGTATCTTATCGAATAGTCCTGCGGATCGATACCGTCGGGAAGCGCGGGAAGCGGATTTCCGTCGGCGTCAACCGACCATTCGGTACCGCTCGGCATTTCAATCGCGACAATCGACATGGTCGCGGTAAGATTGTTTTCGGTAGTTACCGTGATTTCGGCCTTGCCCGCACTCTTGATCACAACCGCACCCGATGCCGAAACGGTGGCGACCGATTCATTCGATGATGTCCATACAAGTTTTCTCTGAGTTGTATCCGACGGCTGCAAGGTTACACCGAGCTCGTAGTTATCGCCTTTAATCGATACCGTACTGTCGGTGCTGAGCTTAACCGATGTAGGATAAATCATTTTTTTGTAGACTGTGATGGCAAATGTGTCCGAAAATCCGCTTGCCGATACACGAACGGTATAGTTGCCCGCGGTTGACATATTGTATCCCGTGCAGGTGTAGCCGTCAATCACAACCGATGTTCCGTCCGAAAAATACGCAGTCACCTCAAGCCCCGTGGTATCAAGTGAGTCGCCTACAAAATAGGTTGTTTTGGATGGCGGGGAAGTGATTTTTATCGATTTGACCTTACCCGAAATCGGAACGGCATAGTCAAGTCTGACCCATCCGTTCTTGTCATCGTATGTGGTATATCCCCAGTAATATCCGCCGACTTTCGTTACTTCGGTAATTGTAAGAATTGTCTGATCGGGAATCTGCGCGATAATTGCCGAAGATGTTGTCGGCTTTTCTCTCATGTTGAGAATGTCGGCGAGAGTCTGATATGTGCCGGGTGTCATGTCGTCGCTGCCGATAATTTCACCCGTGTTGTCGAGATTTGTCGGCATGTTATAGAAGAGCATATCACGGGAGCCGTATTTCGAGTAGAACGAATCCCATGTCCATGTGCGTGTGTAAATTATGCAGTTTTTTCCGGTTCTCGACATATTGCATTCGTATGTTATAAAACCGGTTGAACTTACCTGCATAACAAAGAGCGAATGTCCGCTTCCGGTACGCAGATGTCCGCCGGGGCCGACCGAGGTGAAAACTTCTTTAATGGTATTCGCCGTCCATTTTCCTCCGCTCAGCTTGCTGCCGAATGCGTTGTAGAATTTTTTGCTTTCGACATCGAAATATCCGTAAGCGCGCCATTGGCAGAAACGCGCGAAACCGTAGCACTGCGATGAATAAAGGTCGACCGTGCAGGTCGCCTTGACACCTGTCGGGTAGTATCTCATACAGTTGCAGCGTGCGGGCGACGATACGCATATACCCTGATTGTGGCAGGTACATGAGCCGCCGTTTTTCGTGAAGAAGGAGCCGACCGGATAATCGGCAAACGGGAAGGCTACGCCGTTTATCGTTGTCGCCGAACCGTTTGCCAGCGATTCTACGGTCACCTGATTGTCGGTGTCCTCCAGATTTTCGTCATACAGAACGGTATATCCCGTTTCGGGAGAAAAAAGATAGGCTATGTATTGATCGTTTTCCTCTTCAAAATCATATTCGCCGCCGCTTTCCTCCTGAATGTAATCGGGATTTTCGGCGTACAGCCTGATTTCGGTTTCGGAAATCATATTGATGGCGGCAAAATTATCGACGGTTGTCGCGCAGACGGGATATTCACCGTCTTTTATGTGCATAAGCCTGTCGCCCGATTTGTACCAGATTCCGCTTTTCGCCACCGCGAGCGGCCCGTCCGCCATTGCGGATGCGAATAAAAGCTGCCTGTCCGAGCCGTTTTTGTCGGTTGTGAAAATAGATCCGTCAAGTCCGACACAGACAAATCTGCCGTCGGAAAGGCAGATGCTGCTTGCCGATATATCCGCGAGCGTTGTCGAATAATCGTCTCCGTCTTTTTTCAGGAGAAGATTTCCGGAAGGGTCAAGCATATATGTGTCATTTCCGTCGTCAACCGCCGATGCCGAATTGCATATTTCGGATGACGAAACGGCGGGCTGCTTGTCGGCGGTATTGAAAACCGACGTCAAAGCGGCGGCACATGCCGAAAAAAGAGCGGCGGCGGCAAGCACCGCGGCGGTTATTCTTCTTTTGTTTGTTGACCTTTCGGATCTTTGCATATCGAGTACCCCTTGAGAGAATCTGTGAATCGGATAAATAAAAAAATGTATATAAATCTATTTTAATATTTTAGCATATAACCGATTTGTTTGCAATAGTTTTCAAACAACAAATTTCAACAATCGCGAAAAATGAAAACGGCGTGTGAAAGTTCGGATACCGAAGCCGATTTCACACGCCGTCAATTAAGCAATGCCGTATAATTATTTGTATACCATACTGTTGAGCACCTGAGTGCTTGATATAAACAGAACATCGGTGTCGGCGCCGTCGGACAGAATGTCCGCGTATTCGTCAAGCATTCCCGATTTTATCCATCTGAGATCGATAAGAACAACCTCATCGTAACTTTTCAGCATCAGCGGAACAAGACTTCTCGCAAAGCTGTCGCGGAAAACTATCAGCCTGCGCCCACTGCTTGCCGAATCGTTTTCGATCAGTGTGACGGCAGCCTCCCCGCCGAGAAAAAGATCGTATTTGTCGTCCGAACTTTCAGCTGCCGCCAAATCATATACCGCAGAAGTTTTGCCGTCGGCAGTCAGTTTGCAGCCCTTTATAATGTCGCAGTCAATGTAGTTCAGACTGTCTTTATCTATCCCGGAAAAAGCCGCCTGCCCGTAAAGAACGCCGTAAAAATCGCCTGCCGATTTAAGTGTGCATTCGGACGTGTCGAAAAGTTCAAATCCCATGACATCCGACAGCTTTGACAAGACGCCGGACAGCTTTTCCTGTTTCCAGTGAATGTCGGTATTAAAATAAGACTGCCCCGACAGTTCCCCCGAAATATCTATATACTCCGCATAATTTCCGAGTGTATCCGAAAAGATATTTTCGAAATCTTCAAGGTCGACTGTCATACAGTCGGCAAGATAACTGCTCTTGTCGGGAATCAATGTGTAGTAAATCTTGCTTTCGGCAAAATATTCGGCGGCGATGTTTTCGAAAAGTTCGGAGTTTTTTCCGACTCTTGACAGATTTGTCGGATAGACCATGCCGTATTCGCTGCCATCCGATTTCCGATAGCCGTTCACATCCGACTGCATAAGGACATCGCTTGCGAAACTCACTTTTACCCGCCTGAAAATATCCCGTGCGGGGAAGTTGTCGGCAAGATAACTCTCAAGTTTTTCGGCATAGTCGCCGTCTGCAATCTTGCTTACGGGAGGCAGCGCTGCCGCCTGCCGACGCTCGGATGTCAGATAATCGACATCGGGCGTGATAAGCAGAATCAGGGCGAATCCGAAAATAAACGAAAAAAATATTATTACGGTGGCCGTATTTGAAATTCTGTTTGCTTTTTCTCGCACGGTGCGTCTCCTCTCTCGGAATTTTACGAAAATGTCGGCCGAAAATCAGAATCTGAAATAGAGAAACGGGTTGAAACTGCCGTCGACAAGATAGGCGGTGGATATAATGAGTCCGACTGCCGTAAGAATCGGAACGGCGATGTTTCGCACAATCTCGGGAAGTTTTCCGAAGAGCTTTTTGACGGCGGGAGTGGAGCCGACGGCTCCGATAATGAGCAGCGGAAGAAAACTTTTCAGATAATAGAGCGTTTCCGCGGTGCAGAAGGGCAGATTAACGCAAACCATTTCGGAAAACATTTTCACTGCCGCCCCGATGCCGTCTGCGCTGAAAATCACAAATCCGATAACAGTAAAAAAGAGTGTGTATATCCTGCCGATATGACGGTGTCTTTCAAAGAATCCGCCCGAAAATGTTTTTTCGGCGGCTATGAGCAGCCCGTACATCAGTCCCCATATAACGAATGTGTAATCCGCACCGTGCCAAAGCCCCGTAAGCGCCCATACTGCCGCAAGATTTAAGACGGTGCGCAGTTTTCCGCGTCGGTTTCCGCCAAGCGGAATGTAGACATAGTCGCGAAACCAAGACGACAGCGTGATGTGCCATCTGCGCCAGAATTCGCTTATCGAATGTGCGGTGTAAGGATAGTCGAAGTTTTCGGGGAATACGAAGCCGAGCATCCGTCCGAGCCCTATCGCCATGTCCGAATAGCCCGAAAAGTCAAAATAAATTCTGAGTGTGTATGATATTGCCGAAATCCACGCGAATAATGCCGATTTCGATGCCGAGTCGGCGTATGCCGTGCAGAGCAGACCGAAGCTGTCGGCCAAAATCACCTTTTTCGAGAGCCCCGCTGCAAAACGCAAAATTCCGTATGACAGATCGGACAGATTTGCCTTTCTGTCGGGAAGCTGTTCCGCGATGTCCGAATAACGGACAATCGGGCCCGCCACGAGCTGCGGAAACAGACACAAATAGGCGGCATAAGATATGATGTTTTTTTCGGCTTTCGCATTTCCGCGGTAAATGTCGATGTTGTATGAAACCGACTGAAAAGTGTAAAAACTTATTCCGACGGGGAGAGAAATGCCGGTAAGCGGAAGCGAAATGCCGAGCAGGCTGTTTGCCGATTTAATGAAAAAATCGGTGTATTTGAAGAAAAAGAGCGGAAAAAGTCCCCCGATTACCGATAACGCGAGAATGATTTTCTTTGATTTTGCCGAACGCTTTTCGGACGACAGCGCGAGTCCGAACAGATAGCTCCATAAGGCGCAGAAGGGCAGAAGAATGAAAAATCTCGGCTCACCTACAAGATAGAAGAGTAGGGAAAAGAGAAGAATTGCGGCGTTTTTCAGCTTTTTCGGGCAGATGTATACCGCCGAAAAAGTTATCGGAAGAAAGAGAAACAGCATGGTAAGCGATGAAAAAACCAACAAAACACCCCCTTTTCACAATCTTTATAATCGGTAAGCCGTGCGCTTTTATACTTTTTTCGTTTTCGGCAGGAAGTGCCGATGACCGAAGTCAGAGCTTTTCGAAAGCGGCCACAATAGCGGCGGCGCGTTCGGGTTCGGTGTCGAGAAGCACAAGCACTACATTTCGGTTGACGCTTGTTTCGACAACCGTCGCAACAACGCATATCCAGCGCGCGGGATCAATCGAATTTTTGATTTCGGACGCAAACGCCGATGCGTCGGCGCCGTCTTTAAGACGGATAAGACCGAGCGAATAGGCAAGCGTTGACATTTTAGGCTCGGACACAATCGCCTCGGCAACCGAGTCGGTATTGTCGGTACCGAAGTAGAAGGAAAAATCATCGCTGTCCGACGGTCTGATTTTAGATGTGGACAGTGACGGGAATTGTATATCACCGCAGTCCGAGTAGACGGCGGAGAGTATTTCTTTCAGGCTCATGCCGTCGATGCCCTCGCCGTCATTCGACGCACCTGCGCATCCCGTAAGAGAGCAGACCGTAATCGAAAGACAGACTGCGAGCAGAGAGATCTTTTTTGCGATTTCAAATAATACTTTTTTCATTTCGTTTTCCTTTCAAAATAAAGAATTGTTAATTAAAGAAGTGTTTTCGGAATTTCCTCGGTTATTTCTTCGGCTTGTCCCGATGAATGACGGCGTCCGTCACCTTTCCGTTTTCCCATTTCATGTCAACACTCGCACCGCCGCGCAGCCTCAGACCGCGTATTGCTCCCGATGTCCATGAAGAGGGCAGAGCGGGAAGAAAAATCGGCTCGTCGGCGGTACCCTGTATAAGCATTTCACAGATGCCGGCGCATACTCCGAAATTGCCGTCAATCTGAAAAGGCGGATGTGCGCCAAGAAGATTCGGGTATGTGCCTCCGTGAGAAGGGAATGTCGCATCCGAGGGACACGTACGCAGCTGCATATCGATAAGCCGCAGCGCGTGATTGCCGTCACGCAGACGCGCCCACATGTTGACTTTCCAACCGAGACTCCAGCCCGTACCCTCGTCTCCGCGCTCAATCAGCGAAAGACGCGCGGCATTTTCAAGCCCGGAGCCGTGAGTTATCTCTCGTGCGGGATGAAGCCCGTAAAGATGTGAGAGATGCCGGTGATGCGTTTCGGGCGATTTCAGATTGCCGTTCCACTCTCCGATTGTACCCGACGGGCCGCACTCGTAGCCCTGAACTCTCGGCAAAAGTTTTTCGATTGTTTTGACCGTATCGTTTTCGATGCCGCAGAGAGCCGCCGCATCAAGCGTCATTCGGAAAACATCGCGAATTATCGCCTGCGACATTGCCGACCATGCCGCAACGCTGCATATACGACCGTCATCGGTCATAAAACTGTTCTCGGGTGATGTCGCGGCGGCGAAAATCAGCTTTCCGTCCTTGCTTTCGACCATTGTGTCTATGTAAAATTCGGAACATTCGCAAAGAGAGGGAAAGAGCGTGTCACGCAAAAAATCTTCGTTTTGCGTGTATTCGAAATATTCGCAGAGATGACGCATAAACCAGCCCGCCGACATCGGCCAGAACGCCCAGACCGCACAGCCGGGCTGTCCGTTTCCGACCGGAGTTGTCATTCTCCATAAGTCGGTGTTGTGGTGAGAGCAGAAGCCGCGCGCACCGTAATATCTTTTTGCGGTTTTCCTGCCGCTTTCGCGAAGCTCGCCGATAAGCCGCAGCAGCGGCTCATAACATTCTTCGAGATTTGCCGTGAGAGTCGGCCAGTAGTTCATCTCCGTGTTGATATTCACAGTATAATTCGAGTACCACGGAGGCAGCATCATATCGTTCCAGATGCCCTGAAGATTCATGGGTTCTGTTCCCGCACGCGATGCGGCGATTGTCAGATAACGCCCGTAATGAAAAAGAAGCGCATAAAGCGATTGATCGCCGATTCCCTTTTCATGACCGATAAGCCGCTCGTCTGTCGGTCGGCTTGACAGCTCGCTTTCGGGAAGAATAAGCTCGCAGCGGCCGTACAGCGCCGACCAGTCGGCAATATGCCCGTCAAGCAGCGCGCCCGCCCCTTTTTCCGCTGCCGATTTTATGTCATCGTCGCATACGCTTTTGTATTCGGCATCCGGAGATTTGTTCCAGCCCGAAAATGAACTGCGTACCGCAAAATAAAGGGTGGCGCAGTCGGCACCGTCAACCTCGATTCCGCCGTCTGCCGAATTTATCGATCCGCCTTCCGTGCATACGGCAAGACGGACGCCGAAGGCTATTCCGCGTTTTTCGGGATCGTTTTCGTAAACAAAAGACACGCTTTCCTGATTCATTCCGCGCCGAATGACTGTTGTCGGACATACCCCGTCAAATGCGATAATTCCGCGCTCTGCCCGAACCTCGCCTTTAAGCTGCGATTTCAGATGTGCGGAAAAAGATATTTTGCCGGATTTTGACGCGCGGAGACGGATGACCGCCACCTGCGACGGCTCGGAAACGAACGTTTCCCGCGTATAGCAAACCGATGACGATTCGAAAACGGTCGTATGAACGGCGGTCTGTAAGTCGAGAGTTCGCGAATAATTGTCATAGCCGCCGATAGGGTTAAAATCGAGATAAAGATCGCAAAGCGGAAGATATACAGCCGACGGATTGCTTGTAAAATCGCGTTCGATAATCGATTGAGCCTCGGCGTACCGCCCGTCAAGAGCAAGACGCTGCGCCTCGCGAAATGCCGAAGCGGCATTCGGCTGATCATTGAAACCGGGACGGCCCGTCCACAGACTGTCCTCATTGAAAATAATACGCTCGTGTTCGACTCCGCCGAAAACCATCGCTCCGATGCGGCCGTTTCCGAGAGGAAGAGCCTCGTTTTTGTTTTCCGCGGGCCGATTGTACCAAAGAGTGTGCGATCGATTCATCATTTGCAGCCTCCCCGTATAAATGCCGAATATCCGATTGGCTGTTTTATTATGGCAGATGATGACCGTTTTGTCAATCTTTTTTTCAAAGTTGCTGGACAAAGGCCGAAAAAGAGATTATAATGAAAAAAATAAATCAGACAGCTTTCCGCATTGGCGGAAGACACGGAGAACGGCTCATGAAAAAGAACGATTGTTTAACCGCGGTTATTGACGGTTATACGGGTGACGGCGCGGGGGTGGCGCATGTTGACGGGATGGCGGTATTTGTTCCCGGAACGATACGCGGTGAAAAAGCGGAACTGCATATCGTAAAGACACTTAAAACATACGCATACGCAAAAGTCGAGCGGATAATCGAACATTCGCCCGAACGCATACAGCCCGATTGCCCGGTATATCAAAGGTGCGGAGGCTGTACGCAAAGACACATGAGTTATGCCGAGGAACTGTGTTATAAAGAAAAAAAGGTAGCCGACGCGTTTGAACGGATTGCGGGCGTAAAACCGCAGACAGAGCCGATTTTGCCGTCACCGATGATTGACGGATACCGTAACCGCGCCCAGTTTCCGACCGCCTGTGTCGACGGCAAAGCCGTTTGCGGATTTTACCGCACAAATTCTCACGATGTCATACCCACCGATTACTGCCGCCTTCAGACTCCGGAAGCGGCGAAAGTAGCCGATGCGGTAATAGGATGGATGAACAGATTCGACATTTCTGCCTATGATGAAAAATCGGGGCGGGGACTTGTAAGACATATCTGCGTGCGTACGTCATTCTGCGACAGAAATACCGTTCTGACACTTGTTGTGTCGTCATCATCGGTTCCGCATGCCGATGAACTTTGCACTGCGGTTTCCGCCGTGAACGGCGTTACCGGGATTGTCATCAATGTCAATTCGGAACATACAAATGTAATCTTGGGAACAAACTTTTATACACTGTGGGGCAAGGATACACTTGAAGAAAGACTCGGTAAACTTCGGTTCACTCTCCGCCCGGCATCATTCTTTCAGGTAAACCCCGTACAGGCCGAAAATCTGTACACGATTGCAAAAGAATATCTGACACGCCCCGAAAAAGAGGGTAACGAGCCGTACCGACCGAAAAATCTGCTTGATCTTTATTGCGGAACAGGCACAATCGGACTTTTTTGCGCCGATGTCTGCGACTCTGTTACCGGAGTCGAAATAGTCGAATCGGCGGTGCGCGATGCAAAAGAAAACGCGGCGGTAAACGGTGTGGATAATGCCGGATTTTACTGCGGAGACGCAGGCAAAATCACCGCCGAACTCACCGCAAAAGGAAAAAATTTCGATACGGTAATCGTCGATCCGCCGCGAAAGGGATTGTCGGATGAGGCAGCGGCGATGCTTTTGAAACTTGCACCCGAACGGATTGTTTATGTATCCTGCGATCCCGCGACACTCGCACGCGATGTCGTAAGGCTGTCGGGCGAATATAAACCGTCAGTCGCCCGTGCCGTCGATATGTTCCCCAGAACATCACACGTTGAGACGGTTGTTCAGCTGGTCAGAAAAAAGCCGGACACGGTTCTTGATGTAAAATCGATTTGAGCGGGCTTGATGTAACACCCGCCGAGACAGAGGCAACCTATCGGGAGATTAAAGATTATATCTTTCGGCGGCACGGCGTAAAGGTGTCGTCACTCTATATAGCTCAGGTGAAAGAAAAACACGGGCTCAAGGAAAGAGCGTGCTATAACAAACCGAAATCGGAGAGCTCCAAACAACTGTATTGCCCCTCCGAGAAAGAGAAGCTGATTGAAGAAGCACTAAAGCATTTTAAGATGATATAGGACAGGAAAAGGGCGCACTTGCGCCCTTTTTTTGGTAAGCGGTCAAGAGGTTGTATAGTCGACATAGCGATTGAAGATGCCGAAAATGCGAAAAAATCCGAAAATCCGCCGTTTTCGCTTCTTTCGCTTGAAAAAATGCGAGGTTTGCGGTATAATAACGGAAAGAGTGAGAATGGCGCGCGCACGGAATGCAACCGCCGGGAACACGGAATCGTGAATCCGGATATGACGGCGATGAAGAGAATCGGAAAATTTTGTGAGGAAGAGCAGATTCCCTTTGATGAAATAGAGTCGGCATGGCTCGCCGAGAAGGAGTAATAAATATGATTGATACAAAAAAAGAGCAGGAGCGCGATGAACTGCACCGTGCTATATGGGCAATCGCCGATGAACTTCGCGGAGCCGTGGACGGCTGGGATTTCAAAAACTATGTACTCGGCACGATGTTTTACCGCTATATTTCCGAGAATCTCGAAAACTATGTAAACGCCGGCGAAGAGGAAGCCGGTAATGTCGGCTTCGACTATTCCGAAATGGACGATGCGGAAGCCGAGGAGGCACGTTCGGGACTCATTGAAGAAAAGGGTTTCTTTATTCTCCCGTCCGAGCTTTTCTGCAATGTAGAGGCACGCTCGGATAATGACGAAAACCTCAATGAAACGCTCGAACATGTTTTTAACCATATCGAAAATTCCGCGAAAGGATCAAGTTCCGAAAACAGCTTCGCGGGGCTGTTTGCCGATTTCGATGTCAACAGCAACAAGCTCGGCTCTACCGTGGCAAAGCGCAACGAGCGCCTTGCAAAGCTGCTGCATGGTGTAAATGATATGAATCTCGGCGATGTAAAGGGCCACGATATCGACGCTTTCGGAGATGCCTACGAGTACCTCATGACCATGTACGCCTCCGGCGCAGGCAAGTCGGGCGGAGAGTTCTTTACCCCTGCCGATGTTTCCGAACTGCTCACCCGTCTCGGCACGGTCGGCAAAACAGAAATCAACAAGGTCTACGATCCCGCGTGCGGTTCGGGCTCGCTGCTTCTCAAAGCCGAAAAAGTGCTTGGCAGAGATGCCGTGCGCGGAGGCTTTTTCGGGCAGGAAATCAATATCACCACCTATAACCTTTGCCGTATCAATATGTTCCTGCATGATATCGGCTTCGATAAATTTGACATTGCCTGTGAGGACACGCTCACTTCTCCTCAGCATTGGGATGACGAGCCGTTCGAGCTCATCGTCTCAAATCCTCCTTACAGCATCAAATGGGCGGGCGATGATGATATAACACTCATCAACGATCCCCGCTTTGCTCCCGCCGGCGTGCTTGCGCCGAAATCCAAAGCCGACCTTGCCTTTATCATGCACAGTCTTTCATGGCTTGCAACCAACGGCACGGCGGCAATCGTCTGCTTCCCGGGCATTATGTACCGTGGAGGCGCGGAGCAGAAAATCCGCAAATATCTCATCGATAACAATTTTATCGACTGTATTATTCAGCTGCCGAGCAATCTGTTTTTCGGCACTTCCATTGCCACATGCATCATGGTGCTCAAAAAGAACAAGCCCGATAATAAAACCCTCTTTATCGACGCGTCCGGCGAGTGCATCAAGGTCACGAACAACAACAAGCTGACGCAGGAAAACATCGAACACATCGTCGCTGCCTTTGCCGAACGCACGGAAAAAGAGCATTTTTCACATCTTGCAGGCTATGAGGAAATCGAAGGCAATGACTACAATCTCTCTGTTTCCACCTATGTGGAGGCCGAGGATACCCGCGAGAAAATCGATATTGTGAAGCTGAACGCCGAAATCGACGAAATCGTAGCCCGTGAGCAGGTACTCCGCGATGAAATAGCGAAGATTGTGGGGGAGATTGAAAAATGAGCAATGAACAATGTGCAATTAGCAATGTGCAATGTGCAATGGGCAATGAACAATGTGCAATGTGCAATGTGCAATGTGCAATTAGCAATGACGGCAAGCCGAGCCGACTTGACGAGCTGATTCGGGAACTTTGCCCGAATGGGGTGGAGTATAAACCTCTTGGCGATATAGCAACAGATGTTTTCCGCGGTTCTGGAATTAAGCGTGATCAGGTAACCGAAGAAGGTATACCTTGCGTTCGCTATGGCGAAATCTATACAACTTATGGCATTTGGTTTGACTCTTGTGTTTCACATACTCAGCTTGAATATGTATCGTCTCCAAAGTATTTTAGCCACGGAGATATTCTTTTCGCCATTACAGGCGAAAGCGTTGAAGATATTGCGAAATCGTGTGCTTATGTCGGCAACGAAGAATGTTTGGCAGGCGGAGACATTGTTGTTCTGAAACACAACGAAAATCCAAAATATCTGAGCTATGCTCTTGCAACTGAGGAT
>CAVGEY010000006.1:0-538 GCA_963628435.1 bacterium | reverse complement strand
GAGCTGATTCGGGAGCTTTGCCCGAATGGGGTGGAATATAAAACACTTGGAGAATTGGGTAAATTCTATGGTGGTTTGACTGGAAAATCAAAAGACGATTTTATTGATGGCAACGCAAAATTTATTACTTATAGGAATATATATTCTAATCCTGCTCTGCAAATTGATGTTGATGACAGAGTTAAGATTGTTGAGGGTGAAAAACAGCGTACACTTCAATATGGTGATGTAATTTTCACTGGTTCATCTGAAACACCTGATGAATGTGGGCTTTCATCGGTTGTTACTGTAAAAACAGATGAAAAACTGTATTTGAATAGCTTTTGTTTCTTTTTCCGTTTTAATGATGTGAGTATTATGCATCCGGATTTTGCTAAGCATCTGTTTCGTTCAAATGAAATGAGATACCAAATTGGAAAAACAGCCAGTGGTGTTACTCGTTATAATGTTTCAAAAAAATTGATGGAAAAAGTGGTTGTCCCCCTTCCGCCGCTGCCTGTGCAGCGTGAAATTGTCCGTATTCTGGACAATTTCACGG